>NZ_JBVHDI010000004.1:0-94226 GCF_055563465.1 Amycolatopsis sp. NPDC000009 | reverse complement strand
CCTACCTGGGCTCCCCCGACCTGGGCGCCCACCCCCTCCGGCCACCGGCCGCCAAGTGGCTTTGCCAACCCCACTTCCCCAACATACACGGTTGCTAATGGGGATTCCCCAACGCCATCGGGGGCGGCGCTGGCGTACCGGAGCTAAAGCTTCACCGGCTCCCCGACGTCGAGCACCTTCACCTCGGTGCCTTCCGGCGCCAGATTCGCGAACAGGCCGTAGTGCATCTGCGGCCGCGCGAGGACGGCTTCGTGGATCGGGACGGCGAGGCGCGGCGACACCGCACGCAGGTAGTCGACCGCCTCGCCTGCCTTGAGCCACGGGGCGCCGGTGGGCAGGCCGAGCACGTCGATCTTCTGTTCCGGCACGAAGAACGAGTCGCCGGGGTGGTAGAACGCGCCGTGGTCGACGAGGTAGCCGACGTTCGGGATCACCGGGATCTCCTCGTGGATCACCGCGTGCTCACCGCCGACGACGTTGACGGCGCTGGAGCCGATTTCGAAGGCGTCGCCGGGGTTCGCGATCTGGAACTCGGTGCCGAGCTTCCCCACCGCCTCGGCGGAACCCGGGTCGACGATCAGCCGCACGCCGGGGTTCGCCGCCAGCAGCGCGGGCAGCCTGTCCAGGTCGAGGTGGTCGAAATGCTGGTGGGTGATCAGGATGGCGTCCAGTTCGCGCTCACCCTCGAAGCCCGCCGAGAAGGTGCCGGGGTCGATCAGAATCCGCGCGCCTTCGGTCTCCAGAAGGGTGCAGGCGTGTCCAAAATGGACAATACGCATCGGTGTTCTCCTTCGCGCTAGCTCGATTCCAGCCTATGCCCGGAGCAGGGCGTCGCCAAGTTCGGTGCGCCGGTAGCGGACTTCGCGGCCGCGCCGCCGGGTTTCGAGCAGGCCCGCAGCGCGCATCGCGGTCAGATGCTGCGAGACCGTCGGTGCCGCGAAGCCCAGCCTGCGCGCCAGTTCGGTGGTACTCGCGGGTTCGTTGAGCGTCGTGAGCAGCGCGGCCTTCGTCCTGCCGAGTACTCCCGCCAGCGCATCGGGCGGACGTTCGGGGTCCGACCAGAGTTCGGCCACCCCGCGGGCCGGGTACAGCAGCGACGGCTGCCACGGCTCCATCGTGATCACCCCGACCGAAGGCCACGCGAAGACGCCAGGGATGAGCAGCAGTCCGCGTCGGTCGAGGTGGACGCGGCCGCGTTCCTTCATTTCGATCACCAGGACGTCGTCGACCAGCCGCACCCGTGGGTGGATGTCTTCGAGTACCAGTGCGATCCCGCCGGCGGCCAGCCGACGTGAGCGTTCCTCGATGTCGGCGACCAGGAACCGGCGCATCCTCGGCCAATGCGGTTCGACCAGTTCGGTCCAGGCGATCTCCATCTGGCTCGCCAGCAGATCCCTCGCCTCGGCGGGATCTTCCGGCAGCCCGCTCAGGTCGGCGTCTACTTTGGACAGTTCGTGGGCGGCCTGCCCCGGCGGCGTGCGGCGGATTTCGGCGAGCTGGGCGGACGCGGTGGTCTCCGGGCCGCTCGGCGGCGGGCTGAGGAAATCGGTGATGTAGTGCCGTGCGCTCATCACCTTCGCGAAGCCGTCGATGGGCAGGTCCGGCAGTTTCGCGGCGGCCTCGCGCAGCCACGGCAGATGACTCGGGTGCCCGCGCCGTCCGAGCAGCGTCTGCATCGCGCCCATGGTCTCGTCGAGCGGGGAGATGCCGAAGCGGACGCGGTTGGCGCTCTCGGCGGTCAGGACCAGCTCGATCACTGGATTAGGTTATTCCCTAATCAATGGTCCTCGCCAGCCCGGGTTCGGCAGTGTTCGCGACATGACGTTGCTGCGTAATTCCGGGTATTGGCGCTGGTCGGCGGGGGTGCAGCTGAACCGGCTGCCCGGCATGATGGCGCCGCTGGCCTTCACCGTGCTGACCACCGCGACGACCGGCTCGTACCGGCTCGGCGGGATCATGATGGCCGTCTTCGTCGCCGCCGAGATGGTCGGCGCCGTGCCGACCGGACGGCTGCTCGACCGCGTCGGCCCCGCACGCGGCCTCGTCGTGTTGCTTCCTCTGGTCGCCGCGGGACTGTTCCTGCTGGCCGCGGTCGCTTCCGCCGGAGCCCCGGACTGGGTGCTGCTCGCGCTGGCGATCCCGCCCGGCCTGGTCGCGGGCGGGCTGAACGGCGGTTTCCGGACGCTGCTCGCCGCGACGGTGACCGAGGACGAACTGCCGAGGGCCGTTTCGGTGGACGCGATGATCCTGGAGGGCGTCATCGTCGGCGGGCCGCTGCTGGTGGCGCTCCTGGCGACGTCCGGTCCGGTCGTCCCGATCCTCGCGATGGCCGTCGTCGCCCTGCTCGCGGCGCTGCTCGTACCGCGGCGAAACGCCCCGAGCGCTCCACAAAGGACAGTCGAGCGCCAGTCGATCCCGGTCGCCGCGTGTGTGCCCTGGCTGGCGGGGCTGTTCACCGTCGGGCTCCTGCTGTCGACCATCGAGGTCGGGCTGCTGCCGCTCGTCCAGCGCCTCGGCGCGCCCGGCTCGGCGACGGCGATCGTCATCGTGGTGCTGTGCGCCGCGAGCTTCACCGGGAGCGCGCTCTACGCGGCGCGGGGCAAGGCCGGCGATCCGCGGCTGTTCCTGGCCGGTTTCGTGGTCGGCGGGGTCGTGGTTTCGGCGGGCTTCGGCTGGGCCGGGCTGGTCGGTGGGGTCGCGCTGATCGGGCTCTGCACCGGCCCGCTGATGGCCGTCTCGTCGGTCAACCTGCAGAAGCTGCTGCCCGAGCGCCGCCGGTCGGAGGGGTTCTCGCTGGCCTTCACCGTGCAGGCGTCGGGCTTCGGGCTGGGGTCGCTGGCGATCGGGATACTGCCGGTCTGGCTGGCCCCGCTTCTCGGTGTCCTTGCGGCCCTCGTCTCCTGTGCGATGCTGGTGGCACGCCCCAGGCGAGCTATTGGCACGCCGTCAGTAACGTCGTAGCCTGGGCTTTGAGCCGAGACACGGGAGAAGTCGATGACCGCAGTCCAGCCGAAGCCGACCGCGCACAGCGTGGGGGAGACCTTCGATTCCCTCAGCCCGGCGACCGACGAGGTCGTCGGCACCTACCCGGTGCACAGCAAGGAGGACGTCCGCGCCGCCATCGCCCGCGCGAAGGACGCCGCCGAATGGTGGGCCGGGCTCGGTTACGACGGTCGCGCCGAACGCTTGCGCCGGTGGAAGGGCGTCATCACCCGCAGGCTGCCCCAGCTGTGCCAGGTCGTGCGCGACGAGACCGGGAAGCCGATCGCCGACGCGCAGCTGGAGAGCGTCCTCGCCATCGAACACATCGCGTGGGCGGGCAAGCACGCGCGCAAGATCCTCGGCAAGCAGCGCCGCGCGGCCGGGCTGATGATGTCGAACCAGGCGGCGACGGTGGAGTACCAGCCGCTCGGCGTCGTGGGCGTGATCGGCCCGTGGAACTACCCCGTCTTCACGCCGCTCGGCTCCATCGCGTACGCCCTCGCCGCCGGGAACACCGTCGTCTTCAAGCCGAGCGAGTACACGCCCGGCGTCGGGAAATGGCTGGTCGACGCCTTCAACGAGGTCGTCCCGGAATGGCCGGTGCTGCAGCTGATCACCGGTTTCGGCGAGACCGGCGCTTCGCTCGTCACGGGAGGCGTCGACAAGATCGCCTTCACCGGTTCGACCGGCACGGGCAAGAAGATCATGGCCGCGGCCGCCGAGACGCTGACCCCGGTGATCATCGAGGCGGGTGGCAAGGACGCCGTCCTCGTCGACGCGGACGCCGACCTCGAAGCCGCCGCCGACGCGACCGTCTGGGGCGCGTTCTCCAACTCGGGCCAGACCTGCATCGGCGTCGAGCGCGTGTACGTCCACGAGCGCGTGCACGACGAGTTCGTCGCGAAGGTCGTCGAGAAGTCGAAGGACGTGCGGGCAGGCTCGGACGCGGCCGCGCAGTACGGCCCGGTGACGATGCCTTCGCAGCTCTCGGTGATCAAGCGCCACATCGCGGACGCCATCGAGCGCGGCGGTAAGGCGCTGGTCGGTGGCGTCGACGCGGTCGGCGACCGCTACGTGCAGCCGACGGTGCTCGTCGACGTGCCCGAGGACTCCGCGGCGGTCCAGGAGGAGACGTTCGGCCCGACCGTCACCATCGCCAAGGTCCGCGACATGGACGAGGCCGTCGAGAAGGCCAACGACACGAAGTACGGCCTCGGATCGACGGTGTTCTCGAAGTCGCGCGGCCTCGAACTCGCCGGACGGCTGCGCACCGGCATGACGTCGATCAACGCGCCGCTTTCCTTCGCCGGTATCGCTTCGCTGCCCTTCGGCGGCGTCGGCGACTCGGGCTTCGGCCGCATCCACGGCCCGGAAGGCCTGCGCGAGTTCGCCCGCCCGAAGGCCGTCGCGCGGCAGCGGTTCACCGCCCCGATCGTCCTGACGTCGTTCTCGCGCAAGGAAAAGACGGACGCTCTGGTCGCGAAGCTGATTACGGTGCTGCACGGAAAGCGGTAGCGGAGCGCGTTGGGTCTCGTGAGTGGTAAGGACGGTTAGAACCGTCCTTACCACTCACGAGCGTTACTTGCCCCGGATGAGGTCCGCGGCCTTCTCCGCCACCATGATCGTCGGCGCGTTCGTGTTCCCGCGCGGCACCACGGGCATCACCGACGCGTCGACCACGCGCAGCCCGTCCACCCCACGCACCTTCAGCGACGGATCGACGACGGCGTTCTCACCCGTCCCCATCGAGCAGGTCCCGGCGGGGTGGTACAGCGTCTGCGTCTTCTCGCGCACGTAGTCGGCAAGTTCGCTGTCGGTCAGGTCGTGCCGCTCCGGCAGGAACGGCTTGTCCAGATAGCGCGCCAGCGGGCCGGACTTCCCGATCTCCACCAGGGCGCGCATCCCGGCGAGCATCTTCTCCATGTCCACGGACTCCGCGTAGTACGCCGGGTCGATTTCCGGTTTCCACAACGGATTCGACGACTTCAACCGCAGGCGCCCCCGGCTCGCGACGTCCACCAGGGTCGCCGCCGAGGTGAAGCCCGGCACCGTCGGCTCGCGCATCCCGTTGTCGTAGAACAACGTCGGCGCGACGTGGATCTGCATGTCCGGCGGCGAGACACCGTCCGCGGCGGGGAAGAACGCGCCCGCCTCGCCGATGTTCGAAGCCAGCGGACCGCGCTTGGTGAGCTGGTAACGCACCAGCCCGCCGGGTGTCGCCGCGTCCACCAGATCGGTGGTGCCGCGGGTCGACCAGATGATCCCGCAGGCCGGGTGGTCGTGCAGGTTGTCGCCGACGCCGGGCAGTGCGGCCACGACGTCGATCCCGTGCTCACGCAGGTGTTCCGCCGGCCCGACCCCGGAAAGCATCAGCAGTTGCGGCGAGTTCACCGCGCCGCCGCTCAGCAGGACCTCCGTCGACGCGCGTACGGTCGTCTCGGCGCCCTTGTCCAAATAGGACACTCCGACGGCGCGGGTGCCTTCGAAGACCACGCGGGTGGCTTGTGCGTTGGTCCGCACGGTGAGGTTCGGCCGTGACAACGCGGGCCGCAGATACGCGTCGGCCGTCGACCAGCGGCGGCCCTTCTTGCACGTCACCTGGTAGACGCCGGCGCCTTCCTGCGACTCGCCGTTGAAGTCGTCGGTGCGTTTGAGGCCCCAGGCGACCGCGGAATCCACCCACGCGAGCGACAACTCGTGGGTGAAGCGACGGTCCTCCACGTTCAGCGGGCCATCGGTGCCGTGCAGCGGCCCGCCGAGCCGCTGGTTCCCCTCCGCGCGCTTGAAGTACGGCAGGACGTCGTCGAAGCCCCAGCCCTCGGCGCCGTGCCCGTCACGCCAGCCGTCGTAATCCGCGCGGTTGCCGCGGATGTAGATCATCGCGTTGATCGACGAGCAGCCGCCGAGCGTCTTCCCGCGCGGCCAGTACAGCGACTGGCCGGTGTGCTTCTGCTCGACCGTCTCGTAGTTCCAGTCCCATTTGGTCTTGAACAGACCGGGGAACGCGGCGGGGATGTGGATCTCGTCGGCGTCGTCCTCGCCGCCCGCTTCGAGCAGGAGCACCCGCGCCGACGGATCCTCGCTCAGCCGGTTCGCCAGTACGCATCCCGCGCTGCCCGCGCCGACGATCACGTAGTCGAAGGAGTCCTGATCGGCCACGGTGCCTCCTGCTGCTCGCCCGGTGTTGACGCCCCGCCAATGGGCTCATCTTGGCCCAGCGCCGCGCTCCGAGCATCCCCCAGACGAAGGATCGGTGCGAGCTCAGTCGGAGTCGGGTGAAAAAGAAGCCACGCAGGGGCCGCCCTCGGCGTCGTCCTCGGTCTCGATCCGGCCGGGGTTCCGCACACCGTCGACGTCGCCGCTGAGGTGCAGGATCGTCTGCTTCGCGGTGGTCAGCACGTCGGCGCTGTCGACGGTGTACCGCCCCTCGCCGTGGATGATCTGCTGCACGCCGTCGCGCGTCGTGTCCGGCACCTTCTCGCACAGCACGGACAACGCCGCCGGGATGTCGCGCGCGTTGATCGCGTCGACGAATTTGTTCCCCGCCTCTTCCCCGGTCTTGACGTCGGGCCGCGGCGACGGCTTCGTCTCGATGCCCGGCAGCGGCTCGGGCTCGCCGCCGATCTTGGCGTCGCGCACGCACCAGCCGCCCTCGCCGGGGATCATCGCGATCCCGACGGTCTGGCCGCCGGTGGTGAGCGCGGCCGAATACTCCTGCGGCGCACGCTGACGCGCGGGCGTGCTGAGCTGTGCGCCTCCGGAGGCGGCCATCAGCTGTTCGAAGGTGTAGGACCGCTTCGAGCGGATCGGGCACCAGAGCTGACTGACGCGACCCTCGCCGACACCGTTCACGAACGACTGGCCCAGCTGCTCCGGCGTCGCGCGCGAAGTGGTGTCGGCCTTCGTCTTGAAGAACCCCGGCGTCACGAACCCGGTGAACGCCACACCGCCCGCGATCAGGACGAACACCAGCGCCAGCGTGATCCAGAGCCCGGTCTTCGGCTTCTTCGGCGGTGCGTACTGCCCGTAGGTCATGCGGCAACCGTAGTGAAGTAGGCTCGGGCGGTACCCACGACCTGCGTGAATAAGGAGCAGCCTGCCGTGGCCCGAGTCGTCGTCGACGTCATGCCCAAGCCCGAAATCCTCGACCCGCAGGGCCAAGCCGCGCTCGGCGCGGCCGGTCGTCTCGGCTTCACCGGGATCACCGAGATCCGTCAGGGCAAGCACTTCGAGATCGAGGTCGACGACTCCGTCGACGACGCGACGCTCGAAAAGATCGCCGAGGGTTTCCTCGCGAACCCCGTGATCGAGCAGTGGACCATCAAGCGGGTGGACGCGTGAGCGCCCGTATCGGGGTCATCACCTTCCCCGGCACGCTCGACGACGGTGACGCGGCCCGCGCGGTCCGCTACGCCGACGCCGAAGCCGTGCCGCTGTGGCACGCGGACGAGGACCTGAAGGGTGTCGACGCGGTCGTCGTCCCCGGTGGCTTCTCCTACGGCGACTACCTGCGCGCCGGCGTCATCGCCCGGTTCGCGCCGGTGATGTCGTCGGTGATCGAGGCCGCCCACAAGGGCATGCCCGTGCTCGGCATCTGCAACGGCTTCCAGATCCTGTGCGAGGCCGGGCTGCTGCCGGGCGCGATGATCCGCAACGCGGGTCTGCACTTCATCTGCCGTGACCAGTGGCTGCGCGTCGAGAACAACGACACCGCGTGGACCACCCGGTACGACAAGGACGCCGAGATCCTCATCCCGATGAAGAACATCGACGGCTGCTTCGTCGCCGAGCAGGCCACCCTCGACGAGCTGGAGGGCGAGGGTCGCGTGGTGTTCCGCTACGTCGGCGGCAACCCGAACGGCTCGCGCAACGACATCGCCGGGATCCGCAGCGAGAACGGCCGCGTCGTCGGGCTCATGCCGCACCCCGAGCACGCCATCGACGCCCTCACCGGGCCCTCCGACGACGGTCTCGGCATGTTCTACAGCGCCGTGGACGCGCTCGTCTCCGCCTGACACCCCTCGCATTTCGTCCTCTAAATGCGCTAGACCGCATTTAGAGGACGAAATGCGTCAGGAGGCGGCGGCGACCAGGGCGGAGTAGGGGCCGCCGGCGGCCAGCAGCTCCGCGTGCGAGCCCAGCTCGGTCACCCGGCCGCCCTCGATGACGGCGACCCGGTCCGCCGCGGCCGCCGTGTGCAGCCGGTGGGCGATCGCGATCACCGTGCGCCCTTCGAGCACCGCGCTCAACGACCGCTCCAGCTCGCGCGCCGAACCCGTGTCCAGCAGCGACGTCGCCTCGTCCAGCACCAGCGTGTGCGGATCGGCCAGCACCACCCGCGCCAGCGCGAGCTGCTGCGCCATCGCCGCCGGGACGGCGACCGCCCCGGCCCCGACCTTCGTGTCCAGCCCGTCCGGCAGGCTCGCCACCCACTCCGACGCGCCGACCGAGGCCAGCGCGGCCAGCAGCCGGTCGTCCGGCCAGTCTCCGGCGGGCAGCGTGAGGTTGTCCCGCAACGTCCCCGCGAAGACGTGCTGCTCCTGGGTCAGCAGCAGGACCTCGCCGCGCAGGACGTCGTCCGGCAGCGCCGACACCTCGGCGCCGCCGATCCGCACCGAGCCCGACGTCGGCGCCGACATCCCGGCCAGCAGCCGCCCGAGGGTCGACTTGCCCGCCCCGGACGGGCCGACGATCGCCAGCCGTTCACCGGCGGGCACCCGCAGGTCGATCCCGTGCAGCACTTCGCGGTCGGCGTTGTAGCCGAAGCGCACGTCGCGGACCTCGATGTCCTGGCCGCGCGGAGTCTCCGAGGCCGTCTCCGAAGACGGAGCGGGCCGCACGCCCAGCAGCCGTCGCAACGAGGCCCCGGCGACCTGGATGTCCGCGAGCCAGAACAGCGCCTCGTTCAAGGGGCCCGTCATGACCTGCGAGTACAGGAGCATCGCGGTGATCGTGCCGAGCCCTTCCCAGCCGTTCGAGTAGGCGAGCAGGCCCAGCCCGAGCATCACCGGCACCGGCAGCACGTAGCTGATCTCCAGCGACGGGATCCACCGCATCTGCAGCGCCCGGATCTTGCGTTCGCCCAGCATCGACGCGTCGAGGCCGTCGTGTCCGGTCCGGATCCGGCGGCCGGTCAGGTTCAGCGCCTCCGCCGTCCGCGCGCCCTCCGCGGTCTCGTGCGTGGTGGACTGCAACTCGGACCACTTGTCGAGCATCCGCCGCATCACGTCGGGGATCCGCCGCTGGTACCAGATGTTCACCGGCACCAGCAGCGGCAGCGCGACCAGCAGGCCCAGCGCCAGGAACGGCGACGTGATCACCATCGCCACCACGGTGAACACCACCGTGACGGCGGCGATCAGGATCTCCGGCGCGCCGAACCGCACCGCGTGGTCGATCCGGCTGACGTCGGTGGTCGCCCGGCTGAGCAGGTCGCCGGTGCCCGCGGCCTCGACCGTCCCGAGCGGCAGGTTCAGCGCGTTCCCGACGAACTCCTCGCGGTTCTTCGCCAGGATCCGCTCACCGAACACCCTCGCGCGCAGCCGCGCCAGGCCCTTGAACCAGGCCTGTGCGCCCAGCACGACGACGAACGCGACCGCGAGGAGCGTGATCGTGGTGGTCGTCGTGCCTTCGACGACCTCGTCCACCAGCGCGCCGAGCAGCCTCGGCCCGGCCAGCCCGATCGCGGTCGCGACGCAGAACAGGCCGAGCATCACGGAGAACTCGCGCTTGTTGGCGCGCGCCGTCTCCTTGATCCAACGTCTGACGTCTTTCTTGTCTGCCAGCGGCAGCTTCTTCATGCTGTCATTTCCTTACCCCCGAGGTGGTCGTCGGCCAAAGGCGGGCACGGCAACTCCGTCGTCAGGCGACCACTTTCGTACTCACGACCACATCGGCCACATGTGTCCACAGTGGACTTTGACTGAACACGACGGTGGTCTTGCCGCGCCGCAGCTTCGCGACGCGTTCGGTTATGCGGGCTTCGGTATGCGCGTCGACGGCCGAGGTCGGCTCGTCCAGCAGCAGGACGTCCGCGCCGGTCGCCAGCGCGCGGGCCAGGTTCAGCCGCTGCCGCTGACCACCGGAGACCTCACGCCCGCGTTCGCCGATCACCTCGTCGACGCCGTTGGGCAGCGCGTCCACGATGTCCTCGGCGTCCGCCGCGTACAGCGCTTCGGTGATCTCGACGTCGCCGGGCTCGGCGGGAGCGACCTGCTCGCGCAGCACACCGGAGAACCAGATGTCCTGGTTGTGCGCGAACACGACCCGCCGCCGCAGTTCGCCGAGGGCGACCCGGTCCACCGGAACCCCGCCGACGAGGGCAGGATCACTCGGATCGGTGAACCGCGCCATCCGCGACGCCACCGCTTCGGCGTCGGCTCCGACGTCGATCACGGTCAGTTTCCCGGCCTCGGCCTTGATCCCGGACGTCTCGTCGTACAGGTCCAGCTGGCCTTCCGGCAGCGGCACCGGGCGCTCGGGCTCGGCGAGCGTGCGTTCGGTGGACAGCAGTTTGCACACCTTCCGCGCCGAAACCAGCGCGGCGCTCAGCACGCCCGCGAACTCGGTCGCCGTCGTCACCGGGATCACCAGGAACACCGAGATGCCGTAGAACGTGATCAACTCGCCGACGCGGATGGTGCCGTTCATCGTCGCCTGCGCGCCCAGCCAGGTGATGGCCACCGTGACCAGGCCCGGCAGCGCGACCTCCGCCGCCGCGAGCCACGCCTCGCTGCGCCCGACCTGGACACCGGCCGCGCGGACTTTCTGGCTGGAGCGGCGGAAGCGGTCGAGGAACTGCTTCTCGCCGCCGACACCGCGAAGGATCCGCAGGCCGGAGACGATGTCCGCGGCCAGCGCGTTGACCTCGGTCTTCTCCTCGCGCTGCTTCGTCTGGCGCTTCTCCAGCGGCTTCAGCAGCGGCCCGATGCCGACCACCGCCAGCGGGACACCGACCAGCGCGACCACGCCGAGCAGCGGCGACGTCGACAACAGCGCCGTCGCGCACACGATGAACGCGATCAGCGAACCGAAGGCCCGTCCGAGCACCTCGAAGGAGTCGCCGATCGGGTTGATGTCGCTGGTGGTGATCGCGACCACGTCACCCGTGGTGGTCGTGTCGCGCAGGTTCGCGCCCAGCTTCGCCGCGTGTTCGGTGGCGAGGCGCTGCGTCACCCCGGCGCCGTGGATCCAGCAGCCGTAGGACGCGAAGTGCTGCACCGTGCCCGCGATCGTCTGCGCGATCCCGAGCCCGGCGGCCGCGAGCCCCCACAGCCAGACGGAATCGCCGTCGCCGCGGCCGATCGCGTCGATGCCCCGGCCGATCGCGACCGGCAGCAGGGCGATCGGAAGCGACCACAGCGCACCGCTGATCGCCGAGACGGCGAGCAGTCCCGGACGCGCGAGCATCATCCTGACCAGGTACCGCCAGGCGGTCGGCTTGGCGGGCAGACGTAGTCGCGGAAGCGGATATGTGGCGGAAAGCACGATTGCCGACGTTAAGCCGATCACCGTCACGGGCGCGACCGATTTATGCGTGGGCGACCGCAAGGTGAACAACCCCCTCGCCTATCCATCCATGCCCCCGCCGCCACCCTCAACGGAGGAGCTCCGCTCCGCTGGCCTAACCTTGAGGCCGTGGCGAACCCTGATGCGGACACCGTGACCAGCACCGTTGACACCACTCAACGCGCCGAGGCGACCCCCGAGCAGACCCAGCCGTACGTCGAACTCGGCCTCGCCGACGACGAGTACGCCCGGATCAGGGAGATCCTCGGCCGCCGTCCGACCGACGCCGAACTGGCGATGTATTCGGTGATGTGGAGCGAGCACTGCTCGTACAAGTCCTCGAAGAAGCACCTGCGCTACTTCGGCGAGACCGCCACTCCCGAGATGAAGGAGAAGATGCTCGCCGGCATCGGCGAGAACGCGGGCGTCGTCGACATCGGCGAGGGCTGGGCGGTCACCTTCAAGGTCGAGAGCCACAACCACCCGTCCTACGTGGAGCCTTACCAGGGCGCCGCGACCGGTGTCGGCGGCATCGTGCGCGACATCATGGCGATGGGCGCGCGCCCGCTCGCGGTGGCGGACGCGCTGCGCTTCGGCCCGGCGGACGCCCCCGACACCCGCCGCGTGCTGCCCGGCGTGGTCGCCGGCGTCGGCGGCTACGGCAACTGCCTCGGCCTGCCGAACATCGGCGGCGAGCTGGTGTTCGATCCGAGCTACTCCGGTAACCCGCTGGTCAACGCGCTGTGCGTCGGCGCGATGCGCGTCGAGGACCTGCACCTGGCGTTCGCCTCGGGCAAGGGCAACAAGATCATCCTGTTCGGCGCGCGCACCGGCCTCGACGGCATCGGCGGCGTCTCCGTCCTCGCGAGCGACACCTTCTCGGGTGACGAAAGCTCGGGCGGCCGCAAGAAGCTCCCCAGCGTCCAGGTCGGCGACCCGTTCACCGAGAAGGTGCTCATCGAGTGCTGTCTCGAACTGTTCGCCCAGAAGCTCGTCGTCGGTATCCAGGACCTCGGCGGCGCCGGGCTCTCCTGCGCGACGTCGGAGCTCGCGGCCGCCGGTGACGGCGGTATGCACATCTACCTCGACCGGGTTCCGTTGCGCGCCACCGGGATGACCCCGGCGGAGGTGCTGTCCAGCGAGTCGCAGGAACGGATGTGCGCGGTCGTCTCGCCGGAGAACGTCGAGGCGTTCATGAAGGTCTGTGAGAAGTGGGACGTCATCGCCACCGACATCGGCGAGGTCACCGACGGCGAGCACCTGGTCATCACCTGGAACGACGAGGTCGTCGTCGACGTCCCGGCGCACACCGTGGCGCACCAGGGCCCGGTGTACGACCGCCCGATCCAGCGTCCGTCCACTCAGGACGCATTGCAGGCCGACACCTCGGCCAAACTGCCGCGTCCGTCCACTTCCGACGATCTGCGCGCCGACATCCTCAAGCTGATCTCGTCGCCGAACCAGGCGTCGAAGGAATGGGTGACCTCCCAGTACGACCGCTACGTGCGCGGCAACACCGTGCTCGCGCAGCCGTCGGACTCCGGCGTCATCCGGATCGACGAGTCCACCGGCCGCGGGGTCGCCGTCTCGACCGACTGCAACAGCAAGTTCGTCTACCTCGACCCGTACGAGGGCGCGAAGCTCGCGCTGGCCGAGGCGTACCGCAACGTCGCCACCAGCGGCGCGAAGCCGGTCGCGGTGTCGGACTGCCTGAACTTCGGCGCGCCGACCGACCCTGGCGTGATGTGGCAGTTCGAGCAGGCCGTGCACGGTCTCGCCGACGGCTGCGTCGAACTCGGCATCCCGGTCACCGGCGGCAACGTCAGCTTCTTCAACCAGACCGGTGACACTGCCATCCTGCCGACCCCGGTGGTCGGCGTGCTCGGCGTGATCGACGACGTCACCCGCCGCATCCCGACCGGAATCGGCGCCGAGGCCGGGGAAACCCTGCTGCTGCTGGGCGAGACCCACGACGAGCTGGACGGTTCGGCCTGGGCGCGCGAACTGCACGGCCACCTCGGCGGCCGCCCGCCCCGTGTGGATCTGGCGCGCGAGAAGCTGCTCGCCGACATCCTCATCGCCGGTTCCCGCGACGGCATGATCTCCGCCGCGCACGACATCTCCGACGGCGGCCTGATCCAGACGCTCGTCGAGACCGTCCTCATCGGACAGTGCGGTGCCCGTGTCTTCCTCGACGCGGAGCAGGACCCGTTCGTGCAGCTGTTCTCCGAATCCGCAGGCCGGGTGCTGGTCGCCGTGCCGCGCACCGAGGAACTGCGGTTCACCGAAATGCTCACCGCGCGCGGCCTGCCGTGGCGCAAGACCGGCGTGGTGGACCCGGAGTCGGGTTCGCTCGAACTCCAGGACATCACGGAGTTCACGCTGGACGAGCTTCGGGAGACCTGGGAGAAGACGCTCCCGGCTCTTTTCGACTAAAGGCAGTCGTGAGTGGTAAGGACGGTTCTAACCGTCCTTACCACTCACGAGGCCTGCGGTTGCGCCGCACTCGCGTGCTCGAAGCCGTAACACGCGTGATCAGCGGCGTAACTCACGAGTGCCGCTTCCAGACACGCGAGTTACGTGCCTGATCACGCGAGTTACGCCTCCACGCACGCCGCACCCCCGTTCCCAAGCCGTGAAGGCCTCCTTGAGGGACCCAGAGTCCCTCAAGGAGGCCTTCACGGACTTCGGACCAGTAGGTACTCAAGACACGGTTGGCTCTAACCGTCCTTACCACTCACGACATCTTTGAACCCTCCGGGAACTTCGCGCCCTCGATCGACGGCGGCTCCGCGAAGGTGGCCACGCTGAAGTCCACGGGTTTCCCGACGACCGTGTGGTTCAGCGACACCTTGCGTTCGAAGCTCGCCCTGGTGAGGTCGAGCGTCCCGTGGATGGTCACGTTCTTGAGCGAGAACTTCCCGGAGATCTGGGCGTCGGTGAGATCCAGGTAGCTCGCCACCTCGCACCGATCCGCGCCGAACCAGCCGACCCGTCGGCCGAGCAGCCCCAGCTTGTCGAGCCGGGCGTCACTGAGGTTGAGCCCCAGCGTCGGCCCGGTGGTCCCGGCGTGGGGAAGGATGTCGCGGATGAGCCGCTCCGCCGCGCGCCGGACCAGCCGTTCGCGTTCGGCCTCGGCCGTATTCTCTTTGTCCCATTTGGTGTCGCTGGGGAACTTCGGGTGCTCGAACGGCCGCCGCAGGTAGGCGCACAACACGTCGAGCACCGTCTGCCGGTACTCCGGACGCGTCCTGGCGAGTCCGGCGAGCGAATGCATCGCCCCGATCCGGACCTGATCGGCCTCGTTGCCCAGCAGTTCGATCGACTTGGCGAAGCGCTCGTCGGAGATCCGGCTGCGCTCGATCTCGTGCCGGTCCTCTTCGGTTCGCCTTCGCCGGTCGTTGAGCCAGAGCCCGTACAGCGCGGCGATCGCCCCGCCCGCCAGCGCGCCGGTCTTGAGCGCGTCGCCGCGGCTCGTCGCGCGGTCCATGAGCAGCCAGGCCGTGACCCCGACGAGCACCACGACCGACGACAGCAACGTCCACAGCAGCGGCGAGGAGAGCAGGCGCCTCATCGGTCCTTCACCGTGAGCCGGGCACGGCCGTCCGGCAGGGTCTCGACGGCCCAGTCCACCGGGAGTTCGTGGTCCCTCCCCGGCTCCACCGATGTGTTGTACAGCGACACCGTGCCGGGCGGCTCACGGAAACCGAGCTCCGCGAAGCCCTCGAACCGCGTGCGGCGCAGATCGAGCGTCCCCTTGAACTCGGTGTCGGCGAAGACGGCGTCCTTCGCGAAAACACTGTCCTTGAAGGAGGTTTCACCCGCGAACACGGTTCCGCGGAACTCGGCGTCCTCGGAGAACCGGACTCCGCTGAACCACGCCCGCTGTTCGAATTTGGCGTCACCGCACCGGAAGAAGCCGATGCGCTTCTCCTCTTTCGTTCCCGCGCCGGTCAGATACACCGGTCCGAGGAACACGCAGCCGGACAGGTTGGTGCTGCTGTACAAACCCGCGTAGCGGAGCAACAGCTTGCCGATCTTCCGCTCCGAAAGATCGAAGTACTCCAGTACCGCGCCGGTCAGGTCGAGGTCGTATCCCGGCGCGCCTTCGGAGTCCGCGGCCGGGAGCAGTTCCCCGATCAGCCGTTGCGCGGTCTGCCGCACTTGGAGTTCCTGATCTTCCTCCGCGGTGCCCTCTTCCGGCGCGGTGTTCCCGTCGCGTTTCGCCGTGTCCTTGTACCGCGGATGCTTGAACGGCCGCCGCAGATACGAGCACAGGATGTCCAGCACGGTCTGCCGGTAGATCTCGCGGCCGCGAGCCAGCCCCGCCAGCGCGTGCAGGGCCCCCACCCGCACCTGGTCGGCCTCGTGCCCGAGCAGTTCGACGGCCTTCGCGAACCGTTCGTCCGAGATCCGGTCCCGGTCCTGGTCGGCCCGCCGCAGCTCGAGTTCCTGCCGCTGCCGTTCGACCTCCTGCCGCCGCTCCTCGACCCGGCGCCGCCTGTCGTTGAGCCACAACGCGTACAGCGCGACGATGGCGCCCCCGGCGATGCCACCCGTCTTCAGCGCCTCGCTGCGGCTGGTCGCCGGATCCGTCAGCAACCAGCCGCCGACCGCGAGCAGCAGTACGAGCGAGACGACGAAGGTCCAGAGCAGTGGGGAGCGGAAAAACCGCTTCATCCGCTCAGAATACGAAGAAGTTGCGGACACAGAAGGACTTGTCCGGGTTGTCGTCCGAGGAGATCCCCGACCCGCTCACCTTCTTGCCCTTGACCGTGCCCTCGATGTCACCGGTGATGAACCCGTCACCGATACCGGAGGTCGAGGTGACCTCCAGCTGCGACGGCGCCGGGGCCATGATGTCGATCGAGTCGCCCATGGTCGCCTTCATGTCCGCGCACACCAGCGCCAGCGCGCCGGCCTTGTCCCCGGCGCTCACCTTGGCCAGGAAGTCCTTCAGGTTCTGGATGCCCTTCGGGTTGCCCTCGGAGCCCGTGCCACCGCTTTCGGTGCTCCTCGGGCTGCTCCTGGGCGAGCTCGACTTCGGGCTGCTCTTCGGCGCGGAGGTCGGCGCCCGCTCGGAGGAGGACACGGGCGGCGCGGCCGTGTTGTTCCCCTCGTCCTTGCTGAGGAGGAAGCCCGGCGCGACGAATCCGGTGACACCGAACGCGATCAGTACGACCAGGCCGATCACGATCCCGATGATCAGACCGGTCTTGCTCTTCGACGGCGGCGGGGGCGGGCCGCCGAAGCCCTGCTGGTAACCCTGGTTGTTCGGGTCCCAGCCCTGCTGGGGCTGCTGCGGGTACTGCTGGGTCTGGTCCCAGCCCTGTTGCGGCTGCTGCTGGTACTGCTGCGTCTGGTCCCAGCCCTGCTGCTGTCCGTACTGCTGCGGCTGACCGTATTGCTGGGTCTGGTCCCAGCCACCCTGGTACGGCTGCTGTCCCTGGGGGTCCTGGCCGTAGGGCTGGCCTGGCTGGGGTGGGTAGGTCATCGGTCTCGCCTTCCGTACTGGGGCCTGAGGCTTCAGATCAGACGACCGGCGGTCAGCGCTGGTTCCGGATCCGCCCGTGCCAGGGGTTTCAGGGGCATTCTGCTCGGAAGGTACCTCGAACGCGAAAGCGGCTCCCGGCCGAGGCCGGGAGCCGCCTGTTCACGGAATGCGCAGCTCAGCCGTTGGCCAGTGCCTGCAAGCGGTCATAGGCGCCGTTGAAGGTGTTCTGGTCGAGCGGGCTGGAGGTGTACTGCCACACGGTGTAGTAGCCCCAGCCGTAGGGCAGCGCACCCACGGTGGAGGCGTACCGCGCGATCCACAGCGGGACCGTGCCACCGAAGTTCTGCGTCGAGCCGACGCAGGTGCTCCACCAGCTCGTCGAGGTGTAGATGACGGGCCAGCGGCCGGTGCGCGCCTTGTAGCGGTCGTGGAACGCCCGGATCCACGACCCCATGGCGGACTGGCTCAGGCCGTAGCAGGTGGAGCCGTACGGGTTGTACTCCATGTCCAGGGCGCCCGGCAGGGTCTTGCCGTCCTTGGACCAGCCGCCGCCGTTGTTGATGAAGAAGTCGGCCTGCGCCGCGCCGCTCGAGACGTTCGGCAGGGCAAAGTGGTACGCGCCGCGGATGAAGCCCTGGTTGTAGGAACCGTTGTACTGCTGGGCGAAGTACGGGTTCTTGTAGCTCGTGCCTTCGGTGGCCTTCGTCCACACGAAGCGTTTGCCCTGACCCCACCAGTAGGCCCAGTCGACGTTCTTCTGGTAGCTGGCCACGTCCATGCCCGCGACGGTCGCGAGCACCCCGGCCTCCGGCTGCGGCTGCGCGGCCTTGGCCTTCGACTCCGGCGTGGAGTTGTCGCCTTCCACCCGCCGGATCTGCGATCCGATCGTGTGGTCGTTCTGCTGGAGATCCTGTTCGATCGACATGATCTCGGGGGACGGGGAGGCCGACGCCTGGACCGTGCTGCCGAGCAGGAGCAGCGCGGAGCCGACGGCGATGGTGATTCTTCGGGAAGTGCGCATCACGACAATCCCTTCACGGATAACCCTCGCTGAGGACGGCGACCTTGCAGGTGGTAGCCGTCCGGGCACGATTGTTGACGATGAGTGCCGGGTTTGTCACTAACTTCCGTGAAATTGGTACTACGCGTGGGTGATTTTCATTTCCAGGTAGCCCTGGTTATGTGATCTTGTAACGCCCACTCGGATGATCGTTCAGCCGAGGGACAGCGCGTGAACGCGGTCGATCGCGCCGTTGAACCAGTTCTGGTCGCCGGGCAGGCTGCCCCGGTCCGCGAACTGCCAGATGGTCTGGTGTTTCCAGCTCGCGGGCAGCTCGCCGATCTCCGTGTTGTAGCGCGCGAGCCACAGCGGGTTCTGCCAGAACACGTTGCTGTTGCCGGTGCAGCGCTTCCACCAGCTCGTCGACGTGTAGATCGTCGGATGCCGCCCGGTGCGGTGAAAATAGGTCGTCGCGAACGACGTCATCCACGCGACCATCTGCGCCGGCGTCTTGCCATAACAGGTTTCACCGTATGGGTTGTACTCGACGTCGAGCGCGCCCGGCAGGGTCTTGCCGTCCTTGGACCAGCCGCCGCCGTGGTCGACGAAGTAGTGCGCCTGCGCGGCGCCGTCCGAGATGTCGGGGCGCGCGAAGTGATACGCGCCGCGGATCAGGCCGACGCCGTAGGACCCGTTGTACTGCTGGGCGAATCGGGGATTGACGAAGCCGGTGCCCTCGGTCGCCTTCACGTAGACGAACTTCGCGCCGGTCCGGGCGGCGGCCGGCCAGTCGACCACGCCTTGATGACCACTCACGTCGTGGCCGAGCGTCTGCCCTTCGCCGCCGTACAGCGGCCCCACCGACACATTGACGCCTTCGTGCAGGGCGATCTGTGAACCGGCGTAGTGCTCCTCGGCCCCGTCGTATCGCGGCCCGCTTTCCCGTGCGACGGCGGGGGTCTGCGCGAGCAGCAAAACCCCCGCCGTGAGGACGGCCCCCCAGCCTTTTGAACACACTCTGCGACTCATCACATCGCCACGATCCCTCGCGGAAAGGGAATCAGCGACTCGAACATCACTCGAAAGAGTGGCGTTCGCCCTGAAGAAATTGGGCCGAGTGGGTTAACCAGGCCCTAGCGACGCTCGTCCGAAAGGGCTTTGTCGAGGTGCTCCGAGGGGATGATCGCGGTGAGCCGGTCGTGCGGATTGATCGTCACGGGGTGGCCGGCGAGCAGCGGGACCATGTCCCGGCCCAGCACCGCCCTGGCGTGCGGCCATTCGCGCGGCACCAGCGATTTGGCCGTGTACGCGGGAACGAGCACCTTGCCGTCGGTGTTGTGGAAGCCGATCACCGTGCGCTGGACCGGCGAAAGGGCGTAGACGAACAGCGTCGAGTCGAGGATGACGCGCGGCAGGTCCGCGGCGGGGCGGTGGTTCGTGCGCACCAGCTGGAGCAGCTGCTCGAGCTCGTTGCGCGGCTCGGGGAAACCGAGCGCCTTGGGCGAGGGGCGGTAGCGGTCGTTGGGGTGGAAGTCCTCGACGATCTCGCCCCCGTCGTTCACCGGGTACGCGCCGACGACCGCCCAGGACGGCACGGGGCCGTCGGGGTCGAAGGCCTCGTCGATGACGTACAGCCAGCTGTTGGGATTGGCCCTGGCGTTGGCGCGCATCTCTTCGGTGATCTTCGGCTTCGCCTGTTTCCGCTTGCCCGCCGGGCTCGACGCCAACCGATCCGCCTCGTCCCGCTGCGCCATCGCCATCCCCACGTTCCGGGTGCCTGAAGGTTTGTTCGCGCTCACTCTACTGTTCTCCCATGGCCTCTTCGCGTTCGGTCGACCCCGCTGAGTTACGAGCCGCGATCGCGGCGATTTCCCCCTGGTTGAGCGGATCCGGTCCGGATCCGGCGCGTCCGGAGCTGGCCGCGGCGGTGCGGCTGAGCCTGCGGACGCTGGCCGGGGACGCCCCGGGGAAAAGTGTCGAAGTGCGGGTGCCGCCGTTCGCGGCTGTGCAGTGTGTCGAAGGATTGCGCCATACCCGCGGGACCCCGCCGAACGTCGTCGAAACGGATCCGCGCACCTGGCTGGAACTGGCGACCGGGCTGCTCGGCTGGGCCGACGCCGTCGAGTCGGGGCGGGTCACCGCTTCCGGGAGCAGGGCCGATCTGGCCCGCTGGCTGCCGCTGGTCCGCCTCTGAAGCCCTGAACGGGCCGTTCCTCGCGGGATTCGCGAGGAACGGCCCGTTCATCGCGGCCGGAAGGCGGTCTCAGGCCTTACGGCCGATGCCGCCCGAGATCGTCCGCTGAGCCGTGTTCAGCTCCTTGATCCGCGGGCCGTCCGGCCACCAGTCGGCGCACAGCCGGACACCGGGCTCGACCATCTCGAGGTCGTGGAACAGCTCCTCGATCTCGGCCTTGGTGCGGAAGGTGCCCGAACCCATCGGGCTGTGGATGAAGAACTCCTCCATCTTGCGGGCGATCTCGGACAGCTCGTCCTCCGGGTCGGAGAAATGCGAGATCGCCACGTACGAACCAGACGGCAGCGCGTCGATGTACTTCTTCATGATCTTGGCGGGCTGGTCGTGCGGCCCGTTGTAGTGGTGCAGGGTCCCGAGCTGCAGCAACGCGATCGGCTGCGTGAAGTCGATGTGCCGCCGGATGTCCGGGTTCTCCATGATCCGGTCCGGCTCGAAGATGTCGTCCGAGACGAAGTGCGTGTTCTCGTTCTCTTCGAGCAGCGCGCGCCCGTGGGCGAGCACGACCGGGTCGTTGTCGACGTAGACGACCTTGATCTCCGGGTTGATCCGCTGCACGACCTGGTGCGTGTTCTCGGCCGTGGGCAGGCCGGATCCGAGGTCGAGGAACTGGGTGATGCCCGTCTGGCTGGCGAGGAACCGGCACGCCCGGATCAGGAAGCCGCGGTTCTCGGTCGCCAGGTCCTGTGCCTCGGGGGCCGCCTGCTGGACCTTGCGCAGCACCTCCCGGTCGATCTCGTAGTTGTCCTTGCCGAGCAGGAAGGCGTCGTACACCCGGGCGATGCTGGCCCGGGTCGGGTCGACACCCACGGGCACTCGTTCCGTCCGGGTCGGGGCGTCGGGCATCTTGAACCTCACAAAACTGTGTCGGAAGTCTCGGGCTCTACGTAGAGTAGAACCACGTACGCGAGCGGTAAACCGAGCCATCCCTGTCGTGTCGAGGTCCAAACGTGTACTTTCAGTAATCGGCTTGTTCCCCTGTGAGTGTCGTCGTGCGAAAGGTCCCGGTCGATGAACGCGGTCACCCCGCCTGGCGGTGAGCAGTCCCTGGGTCCCACCGCGCGACGGATGATCCTCGGCTCTCAGCTCCGCCGGATGCGTGAGGACGCGGGCATCACGCGCCAGGAGGCCGGCTACAGCATCCGGGGTTCCGAGTCGAAGATCAGCCGGCTCGAGCTGGGCCGCGTCGGCTTCAAGGAACGCGACGTCGCCGATCTGCTGACCATGTACGGGATGACCGATCCCGGCGAGCGGCAGCAGTTCCTCGACATGGTCAAGGAGTCGAACGAGCCGGGCTGGTGGCGCCGCTACGGCGACCTGATGCCGAGCTGGTTCAACGACCTCGTCGGGCTCGAAGAGGCCGCGGCCCGCATCCAGGTGTGGGAGCCGCTGTACGTCACGGGCCTGTTGCAGACCGAGGCCTACGCGCGGGCGATCATGAGCCACGGCCGCAAGGACATGGTCAACGAACAGGTCGACCGCCGGGTCGCGCTGCGGATGCGGCGGCAGAAGATGCTGTCGAGGCCGGACGCGCCGCGGTTGTGGCTGGTGCTCGACGAGTCGGTGCTCTACCGGCCGATCGGCGACCGCGAGGTGCTGAAGGGCCAGATCGATCACCTGCTGGAGATGATCCAGCAGCCGAACATCTCGGTGCAGGTCCTCCCGTACGACCGGAGCGGCTACTCCGCGGACAGCGCGTTCTCGCTGCTCAGGTTCGCGGAAGAGGAATTGCCGAACATCGCCTACACCGAGTACCTGACCGGCGCGCACTACATCGACAAACGCGACGAGATCGAGCGCTACAGCCGGGCATTGGACATGCTCGCGGTCGACGCGGAGACGCCGGACCGCAGCCGTCAGATGCTGATGAAGCGCCGCGCCGAAATCTGAGCCGATCACCGTTGTGGGGCTGACCGCCGTTCCGGGGACGGCCGGGGTTTCCTTGCGTGCCCTCGAAAAAGCGGCCACGAGTGGTAGTTGTTCACCCAAGAGGGGCTGTGCTCGTCACCCTTTAGTGGGACGACTGAAGGCCTGAGTCATCACCGCCCGCGAATTCTGCAAAAACTTCTGCACGTGCATTTACCGCTGCAGTCACACGTGCTAACTTTGGGATCACAGGCAAATGCACATGCAGATGCATCGCCCTAAGTCTTCTGTCGGGGAAGGTGGGGACCATGGCTGAGCAGTTCGACAACGGCATCCCGGCCGATCGTCTTACCGGCGCCCAATGGCGCAAAGCCAGCTACAGCAACGCGATCGGCAACTGCGTCGAGGTGGCGCCGCTCGCTTCCGGCGAAATCGCCATGCGCAACTCGCGCTTTCCGACCGGGCCGGCCCTGATCTACACCCAGGCCGAGATGGCCGCGTTCCTCGCGGGCGCCAAGGACGGCGAATTCGATGACGTCCTCGGGTGACACCATCACCGCGGAGATCACCGATATCGAAAGCGGCCTGCAGGAACTGATCCACCGCGGATACCAGTTCGTGCACCCGTGCGACGCGAACGGCGAGGTCCTGGCCGTGGTCGGCGTGCGAGTCCACGACAACGTGGTCGACGTGGTCCGGCTCAACGCCGAGGACGACGTCGTCGCCACCCGCATGCCCGGGACCGAGGAGGACATCCTCGAGCCCGAGGTCTGGCTGTGGCGGTTCGCCGGCGACGCGGCGACGGTGCTGACGGCACTGCTCGCGCTTCCGGACGAGCGGACCCCCGGCTCGCTGTACGTTCCGGAGACCGCGGCCAAGGGCTGCTGGGTCCCCGGCCGCGGCGGCACGTCCAAGTGGCTGGCCGCGGGCTGATCGCCTCCCAAGCACAGTCGGCCGCCTCTGTCGAGGGGGAGCGGTCGGCTGGTCGGGGGTCGTGAGTGCCGGGCCTTGACACCCGCTCGTCACTCACGGTCATCACTCGAAGCGTGTCCAGTGCCACGTCGCGCGGCGCGTTGATCTCCTGCTCACCGTTTACACTGGTGGCGGCCTGCCCTCTTTCTCCCTGGGAGCACCTCGGTGGTTTCCGACCCGTCCCTCGCCGGACAGCCCGTGACCGACCAGCCCGATCCGGAACCCCGCGAGGAATGCGGCGTCTTCGGTGTCTGGGCGCCCGGAGAAGAGGTCGCGAAGCTGACCTACTACGGGCTCTACGCACTTCAGCACCGCGGCCAGGAAGCGGCCGGCATCTCGGTCTCCGACGGCTCGCAGATCGTCGTCTTCAAGGACCTCGGCCTGGTCAGCCAGGTGTTCGACGAGCAGGTCCTGCAGTCGCTGCAGGGACATATCGCCGTCGGCCACTGCCGCTACTCGACCACCGGCGCGACCATCTGGGAGAACGCGCAGCCGATCTTCCGCACCACCGCCACCGGTAGCGGGTTGTCCTTCGCGCACAACGGGAACCTCGTCAACACCGCCGAACTGCGGGATCGCACGGTCGAAGCCGGGCTCAAACCGCACGCGGGCCTGACCGGTTCGTCCAGCGACTCCGACCTGGTGTGCGGGCTGCTCGCGGCCAACGCCGCCGACAAGGGCATCGAAGCCGCCGCGCTGGAACTGCTGCCCACCCTCAAGGGCGCCTTCTGCCTCGTCTTCGCCGACGAGTCCACGCTGTACGCCGCGCGCGACCCGCACGGTGTGCACCCGCTGGTCCTCGGCAGGCTCGAACGCGGCTGGGTGGTCGCGAGCGAGACGGCCGCGCTGGACATCTGCGGCGCGTCGTTCGTCCGCGAGGTCGAGCCCGGTGAGCTCATCGCGATCGACGCCGAGGGCCTGCGCTCCTCGCGCTTCGCGAACCCCGAGCCCAAGGGCTGCGTCTTCGAGTACGTGTACCTCGCGCGCCCCGACACCTCGATCGCCGGCCGCAGCGTGCACGCCACCCGCGTCGAGATCGGCCGCAAACTCGCCGCCGAGCACCCGGCCGACGCCGACCTGGTCATGCCGGTGCCCGAATCCGGCACCCCGGCCGCGATCGGCTACGCGCAGGGCTCCGGCATTCCCTACGGCACCGGCCTGGTGAAGAACGCCTACGTCGGCCGCACCTTCATCCAGCCGTCGCAGACCATCCGCCAGCTGGGCATCCGGCTCAAGCTGAACCCGCTGCGCGACGTCATCCGCGGCAAGCGGCTCGTCGTCGTCGACGACTCCATCGTCCGCGGCAACACCCAGCGCGCCCTGGTCCGCATGCTGCGGGAGGCCGGCGCGCTCGAGGTGCACGTCCGGATCGCGTCGCCGCCGGTGCGCTGGCCGTGTTTCTACGGGATCGACTTCGCCTCGCGCGCCGAACTGGTGGCCAACGGCGTCGACCTCGACGGCATCCGCCGCTCCATCGGCGCGGACACCCTGGGCTACATCTCCCTGGACGGGCTGGTCGCGGCTTCGGAGCAGCCGAAGTCGCGGTTGTGCACCGCGTGCTTCTCCGGCGAGTACCCGATCGCGCTGCCCGAAGACGCGTTGATCGGGAAGCACCTGCTGGAGAGCCTGGACTCGGTCAATGGCGCGGCGAAGCCCGTCAGCCCTGCCGGGTACGGTGCTGAGGACGCCATCCGGCGTCCCTAGACCTCTCTTCCAGAGTTGGAGTCCGCTTCCGTGAGCGAGTCCACGAGCGCCACGTACGCCGCCGCCGGCGTCAGCATCGACGCCGGTGACAAAGCCGTCGAGCTGCTCAAACCGCACGCCGAGAGGGCCACGAGGCCCGAGGTGATGGGCGGCGTCGGCGGTTTCGCCGGGCTGTTCTCCCTGAAGCTGGACAAGTGGAAAGAGCCGGTGCTGGCCTCGTCGACCGACGGGGTCGGCACCAAGATCGCCGTCGCGCAGGCGCTCGACAAGCACGACACGGTCGGCATCGACCTGGTCGCGATGGTCGTCGACGATCTGGTCGTCACCGGTGCCGAGCCCCTGTTCATGCAGGACTACATCGCCGTCGGCAAGGTCGTGCCGGAGAAGATCGCGGCACTGGTCGGCGGTATCGCCGAGGGCTGTGTCCGGGCGGGCTGCGCGCTGCTCGGCGGCGAGACCGCCGAGCACCCCGGCCTGATGGGCGAGCACGACTACGACCTTTCGGGTACCGGCATCGGCGTCGTCGAGGCGTCGAACGTCCTCGGCCCGGAGCGGGTCCGCCCCGGCGACGTCGTCCTCGCGCTCGGGTCGTCCGGCCTGCACTCCAACGGCTACTCGCTCGCCCGGCACGTGCTGCTGGACATCGCGCGGATGCCGCTCGACGGGCACGTCGAGGAGTTCGGCCGCTCGCTCGGCGAGGAGATGCTGGAGCCGACCAGGATCTACGCGAAGGACTGCCTCGCGCTGGCCGCCGAGGCCGACGTCCGCACGTTCGCGCACATCACCGGCGGTGGCCTGGAGCAGAACCTCGCCCGCGTCATGCCGCGCGGCCTGGTCGCCCGGCTCGAACGCGGCACCTGGACCCCGGCGCCGGTGTTCGCGCTGATCGGCCACCGCGGCAAGGTCGAGCGCGCCGAACTGGAGAAGACGTTCAACATGGGCGTCGGCATGGTCGCGATCGTCGGCGCCGACGACGTCGACCGGGCCCTGGCGATGCTGACCGCACGGCACGTGCCGGCGTGGATCCTCGGCGACGTGCAGCCCGCGGAAGACCCGGACGGCCCGCGCGCCGTGCTTTCGGGCGACCACCCGCGTTTCTAAATCTGCTTGGGCCCGGATGACACACTGGCTCCGTGGCTGATGACGTGGTGGTCGGCACCCGGTTCGTGATCCCGGGTGCCGAATTGAGCGAACGGTTCTCCCGGTCGTCGGGTCCGGGTGGGCAGGGCGTCAACACCACGGACTCGCGGGTCGAACTGTCCTTCGACGTGGCCGGTTCGGCGTCCGTCCCGGAGCATCTCCGGGCGCGGATGCTGGACCGGCTTTCGTCGCGGCTGGTCGACGGGGTCGTCACGATCACCGCGTCCGAACACCGCTCCCAGCTGATGAACCGGGAAGCCGCACGGGCGCGGCTGGTGATGCTGCTGCTGAACGCGTCGGCGCCCCCGGCCGCCAAGCGGCGTCCCACCAAACCCTCACGAGGTTCGAAGGAACGCCGCCTGGCGTCGAAGAAGCGCCGCGGCGAGGTCAAGAAGTCACGCCGCGGCGGTTATTCAGACGACTGACAGGTGCACGCATTCGGCCGCGGTCTTGAAGCCGACCCGGCCGTAGACGCGTTCCGCCTGCCCGGCGCCCGGCGTCAGGAACACCGACCGGCCGCCGCGCGCGTGGGCTTCACGCGTCAGGTACTCCGTCATCGCCGCGGCGATCCCGCGGCTCCGGTACCCCTCGACCACGCCGATCCCGGCGATCTCGGTCGCGCCGTCGAGGATCGCGGTCGCGACCCCGCCGCCGACGACCTCACCGGTTTCGGCCACGGCCATCACCGACATGGTCTCGCCGCTCAGCTGATCCGGTGACGGGTCGAGGTGCAGATCGGGATCGTCCTCCCCGAACGCCACGTTCTGCGCCCGGATCATTTGCCGGAGTTCGCCTTCGGTCTTCGGGGTGACCAGGCTGATCCCGGCCGGTTCCGGTTGCCCGACGACCTGCCCAGGGGAGCAGATCATCAGCGGGACCCGCCGCTCCAGCGTGTAACCGCACTCGGCGAGCACGGCTTCGGCGGCCGGAACCGCTTCGGTGAGGAACTCCAGACGCGGCACGAGCCCGCGCTTACGGAACGCCTCGGTGAGCGCGGCGACATCGTCCCCGGTGGGGACGGCACCGTCGTCGGGGATCGCGTAGTTGAGGAACGGACTGCTGGACTCGAGGTAGTACGTGGCCAGGAACGGCCCGATCCGCTCGGTCTCCCGGAACCTCGCCGCCGTGAGGCGGATGTAGGACTGCAAAGCACGAATCGTCTCGGAAAGCACTGGTGGAAAGCCTTTCGGGCAGAAGAAGGAGACGCACGGGAGGATCCGCGTCCGTGGTGGAGCTGGCGTGTGCGCCGGCTAGCTCGTGCCGACGCCACCGAAGGCGTCAGGCATGAGGCATCCCTCTTTCTGCGTACGTAGGGCTTTCGCGATCACTCTCGCACGACGGTCAACCCATTTACCTCCGCTGCGGATGCGCGATGCTCGAATACCGCTCGTCCCACGCCGATCTCGGTGCCCGCAGCCGGACCGGGGCCTCGCACACCCGCCGGACCTGGACCGGGATCAGTACCGGCGGCCGGACGTCCAGGCGATGCCACAGACGTTTGCTCAGCGCGGCACCCACCACGGCACCCAGCGTGTTCAGCAGGATGTCGTCGGCCGAGGTCACCCTGCCCGCCTGGATCAGATACTGCGTACCCTCCACCAGCACCGAGACGGCCAGCGCGCCCAGCGCGATCCGACCCAGCGACCGCAGACGGCGGGACCGCAAGGGGAGGAGGGCACCGAGCGGGCTCAGCATGAGGACGTTGCCCAGCGCCTGCCAGAGATTGGCGCTGTCGGTCAGGGCGAGCCGCAGGTCGGTGCCGGGTTCGAGATTCAGCCTGCTGCCCTGCACGCCGCTCACCGGCATCGTGACCAGGCACAACACCAGGAAACAGACCAGTGCGAGCGTCATGTCGACCGCGGCCGTCGCCGACGCGGAGAAGGGGTCGGCACGTCTTCGCCGCCGATGCGCCGCGAGGAGCGGCCAGCCGAGCACCGCGTAGGGAATCGCGATGATCGTCAACGGGATCATCCCGCCGAAAGCGCGGAGCAGCTCACCCATGGCCTTCCTTTCCGGAGCGCCCAAGATCACCTTCGCATCGCAAGATCGACTCGGCATGGCGGAGTCGGCGCACTAAAAGGTGATCTTTTCCGGTGGCGGAAAAGGTTTTCCCATGCTGGGGACCGTCCACAAAGGAACCTGTGGACAAACCTGTGGATGACCGCGAAGTCTTCGGAAGAAGGCGTTATCGCACAAGGAAAAGCCTTGTGGGTGACCTGTGTACTACTTGCCGTGTCCGGCGAGCTCCCGCGCGTGTTCGAGCAGCTTCTGCAGGTGGAGCCCGCGACGCACGTCACATGGGTGCGAGGTCGTCCCGCTCGCGGCCATCGCGGCGAAATCGTCCAGCAGCGCGGTGTACGACTCGCCCGCCGAGCCCGGCTTGCGGCCAAGAGTGCGGTAGCCGTGCTCGCCGTAAACGGCCACCTCGACGACCGTCGGCTGGATCGGCAGCCGCAGCGACAGCGTCGCCGTACTGGTCGCGCCACCCTCGTGGGCTAACAGCAAATGCCACAGATCGTCATCGGTCCGGTTCGCGGCGAGCACCTCGGTGATCTCGCCGAGAGCCGCGTCCAGCAGATCGAGGGCGTGCGGGCCGATGTCGGCGAGCGCGCCGGAGTCGTGCCGCCACGCCGAGGACTGGTACTGGCCGCCGAGCAGCGCGCCCGAAAGCCACCGCGCCCCGCCGCCGCGCCAGCCGCCTGCCTCCTTGATGCCGTCGAGCCATTCGCGGGTCATCGGCGAAAACCGCAGGATGAGGACCACGAGGGCCGCGACACCGGCGGCCTCCACCGCGTCCGCGAGCCGCCGCGCGCCGTCGAGGTCGGCGGCGATCGGCTTCTCCAGGATCAGATGCTTGCCAGCTTCGGCCGCCTTGACCGCCAGCTCCGCCTGGACGGCGGGCGGCACCGCGAACGCGACCGCGTCCACCTGGTCGAGCAGCTCGTCGAAACTGTCGACGGCTTGGGCGCCATGCGCCTCGGCAAGCTCCTTCGCGGCCTCGGGACGCCTGGCCCAGACCGCGCGCAACGTCGTGCCGGGGTGATCGGCGAGACCTGGCGCGTGCACCGTCTTCGCCCACGGACCGGCACCGACCAGACCCGCGCGCAGCTGTCCCTGTCCCACGCCCCCGAGTCTAGGTGTGCCGCCACGCAAGCTGAACGCACCATCGAGTTGCGTTTATTGCGTTTGTTGCGAATAATTCGTTGAGAGCCGATACTGGGACCACGTTGAACACGGGAGCAGTGATGACCGCGTTGACCATCGACCAGATCGTCCCGGGACGCCACGACATCGACGTGGCGATCGAGGCACTTCCCCACGTCGAGGCTTACCTGGCCAGACGTCATGAGCGGGACACCGTGCGCGTCGTCGTCGACGAGAACGACGAGTCCGTGGTCGTTCCCCGGGGAGTCGTCGATCTGATGGCCAGGGTGCTGGCCTTGGTGGCGGCGGGCGAGAGCGTGTCCATCGTCCCGTCACACGCGGAACTGACCACACAACAGGCGGCCGACCTGCTCAACGTTTCCCGGCCCTTCCTCATCGGGCTGCTCGAAGCGGGGCGGATCGAGTACCGCACGGTCGGTAAGCATCGGCGGGTGAAAGCCGGGTCCCTCCACGACTACCTGCGCGAAGACGACCGACGGCGCCGCGACGCCGCGGACGAGCTTTCCGCCTTGAATCAGGAGATGGGGCTGACCTAGCAAGTGGCCTTCGTGGTCCTTTTCGACGCCAACGTGCTCTACCCCAACGTTCTGCGTGATCTCCTGCTCCGGATCGCGCAGAGCGGGTTCGTGCAGGCGAAGTGGACGGACGAGATCCTCGACGAGGTCTTCCGGAACCTCCGGAAGAACCGGCCCGACCTCGACCCGCGCAAGCTCGACAGGACCCGAAACCTGATGAACGCCTCTGTCCGGGACTGCCTGGTCACCGGCTACGAACCGCTCGTCGCCACCCTCGAACTGCCGGACCTGGACGATCGGCACGTGCTCGCGGCGGCCATCAAGGCGCAGGCTCGGGTCATCGTGACCGAGAATCTGCGGGATTTCCCCGAACGTGTTCTCGGCCGCTGGAACGTCGAGGCCCAGAGTGCCGACGACTTCGTCCTCGACCGGATCGAGCTCAGTGAGCGTGTGGTCGTGGAGGCGGTGCGGCGCATCGTCGACGTGCGCCGCGCTCCGCCTACCAGCTTCGCCGAGGTTCTCGATGCTTTGGAGCGCTGCGGCCTACGCAAGTCGGTCGCAGCGCTCCGTCGCTGTGAAGAGTCCGATCAGGAGTAGCTGTAGAAACCGCGGCCGGTCTTCTTGCCGAGCAGGCCGGCGTCGACCATGCGCAGCAGCAGCGGCGGCGACGAGTACAGCGGCTCCTTGAACTCGGCGTACATCGAGTCCGCGATCGCCTTGATGGTGTCCAGGCCGATCAGGTCCGACAGCCGCAGCGGGCCCATCGGGTGCGCGGTGCCCAGCTCCATACCGCGGTCGATGTCCTCCGCGGACGCGAAACCCGACTCGATCATCCGGATCGCCGAAAGCAGATACGGCACGAGCAGCGAGTTCACGATGAAGCCGGCGCGGTCCTGCGACCGGATCACCGTCTTGCTCAACGCCGTCGTCGCGTGCTCCTCGGCACGGCGGGCCGTGTCGTCGCTGGTCAGCAGCGAGGGCACCAGCTCGACGAGCGGCAGCACCGGGACCGGGTTGAAGAAGTGGATGCCGACCACCTGCTGCGGGCGGCCGGTGGCCATCCCGAGCTTCATGATCGGGATCGAGGAGGTGTTGGACGCGAACAGCGCGTCCTCACGCTCGACGATCTTGTCCAGCGACCGGAACACCTCGACCTTGGCCTGCTCCTGTTCCAGGATGGCCTCGATGACGAGGTCGCGGTCGGCGAACTCGCCGATCTCGGTGGTGAAGCGGAGCCGTCCGAGCGCCGCGTCGGCGTCTTCCTGCGAGAGCTTCCCGTTCTTGACGCCGCGTTGCAGCGACTTCTCGATCCTCGCCCGCCCGGAGTCCAGCGCCGGCTGGTTGACCTCGGTGACGATCACGTCCAGCCCGGCCCGCGCGTGCACCTCGGCGATGCCCGAGCCCATGAGCCCGGCCCCGACGACACCTACTCGCGCTACGTCAGACATGGCACCTCCTCGTATTTTGGGCAGCACGCGACACGCGAGGGTGGTCTACCGGGCAAGCCCGGACCCACCCTCGCGTGTCACGCGTTGCTCAGCGGCGGTATTCGTCGTACCCGTCGTACGGGTCGTCGTCATACCGCTTGTCGTCCTCGTGCCTGTCTTCCGAGGAACTACTGGACAGCTCGCGCTGCAAAGCATCGAAGTCGGTTTCGTGCGAGCTGTACTTGAGCTCGCGCGCCACCTTCGTCTGCTTGGCCTTAGCCCGGCCGCGCCCCATGGCTCGACCCCCTCGCACAGGGGCGGGGCGGCCGGGGGAATCGGCGGCCCCGCATCGTCTCGACAATTCTTTCCTGCTGACACCGTACCGTGTCCCGGGGGTTGGATGCGACGTGGCACGGTGTGCCGGTGGCGACAGTGTTCACCGAACGCCGGTTACCGGCCGGTCGGTGGCGATAGTCGCAGGTCGGCGTGCCACGATGCTCGTGTGCCCCGTCCGTTCGCGGCTTATCTCCGCGTCTATGAGCCCCTGCTCGCGCTGGGGGATCCACCGGACGAACGCCTGCTCGAGGCCGTCGAAGCGGCCCGGCTCGACCGTTCGTCCGCGGGCGAGCGCGAGCAGGCATTGTGGCTCAAGTCACAGCATGTCGGACGGCTGCTACCCGCCGAGCTCGCGGACGGCAGGGCCGCGCCCAGTCTCGTCACCGACGTCCTCGTCCTGGATCCCGAAGACGTGCCCGAGGGTGAGCACGGCGACGCCGGCCCAGGGCCGCTGATCTGCCCGATGGAGATCCGCGCGCGCTCCGCCGCGGCACTGGTGACCTTCCTCGGCGACGCGCATCCCGCGTTGAAGAGCGCGGTGCTCGACGCGGGCGGCGCGTCACTCGACACGATCCGCTCGCGGGCGAAGTCCGCCATCGGCGATCTGTCCGCCTCGGCGTCGCACACGCTGTCGACGACGTGGACCGTCCCGCTTCCGTGGTTCGTGCTGTTCGACCCCGGGATGCGCCGGGTCAAACTCGGCAAGGGCCGCGACGACCCCGAACGCGAGGTGTCGTGGCGGGTTTCCATCGCCGACGCGCGGCATCGCGCCCGCGACGTCGGCGACCTGCTCGAAGCGACCTTCGGCGACTCGGGGCCGGGCCGGGTGCTGCTCGAGACGCGGCGCTGGCTCGACAGCTTCCACCCCGGCTCCGCGGTCGAGCTCGACTACGGCGGTCTCGTGCAGCTGTTCGCCGACCCGATCCTGCAGGCCGACACGACGGCCGAAGAGGTGCACGACATCCTGGACGCGCTCCGCACCGGCAACGTCGACGAGCTGGCGGAACTGTTCGCCGACCTGCGGGACTTCTGGGGCGACCTGGCCGCGCGGGAACGCGCGAACTAGCCGTAGAGGCCTTCGGCGACCCTCAGCTCGCCGACCGGTTTCCCGCCGCCCAGGACCGCGTCGCGCGCGAGGCCGCCGGCTTCGTCGCCCGGGTCGATGCCGAGGTGGCGCAGCGTCGCGAGCAGGAGCGGGATCCGGGCCCTGGCCGCTCCGTCGTCGATCTTCAGCGCCAGTGCCGTGCCGTCCGGGAGGGCGAACGCGTGCACTCCCTCGGCGCCGCCCTTCGACAGCAGGCCCTCGATGTTCCGCATCAGCACGGTGTCCTCGCGGCCGGTGCCCGCGACCTGCCACGGATGCGCGCGGACCGCGTCCGCGACCCTGCGTTCCGGTCCGCCCATGGCCGTGACCAGCCTGCCGAAGGAACGGGCGAGACCGGTGAGGGAGAACGCGAACAGGGGTGCTCCGCAGCCGTCGACGCCGACCGTCTCGATCGTCTCGCTGGTGAGGTCGGCGACGGCGGCCTGGACGACCTTCTGCAGCGGATGGATCTCGGCCTCGTAGTCCTTGGTCGGCCAGCCGAGCTGCGCACAGGTCATGAGCATCGCGGCGTGTTTGCCGGAGCAGTTCATGGCGGCGCGGCGTTTCCCGGCCGAGGCCACGGCCAGCATGCTGGGCTCGTGCAGCGGGAAGGCGGGCGGGCAGGCCAGCGCGTCTTCGGCCAGCCCCGCGCGGGAAAGCATCGCCAGCGCGCCCTCGACATGGCCGGGTTCGCCGTTGTGCGAGCCGCAACCGAGGGCGAGTTCTTCGTCGCCGATGGTGAGGCCGGCGCGGAGCATGCCGACCGCTTGCAGGGGTTTGTTGGACGAACGCGGGTACACCGGCCGCTCGATGTCGCCCGCGGAGAACCGCACCGAGCCGTCCGGGGCGGTGATCACGAGCGCGCCGCGGTGCACGCTCTCCACGAAACCGGATCGGACGACCTCGACCAGGACCGGATTCGTCACTCGGAGCCGCCGCGTTCGGTGTCGAGCAGGTCGTCGACCGAGGCCGTGCCCTTGCGGTACCGGGTCGCGATCTCGGCGTTGATCGTGTCCATCACGCTCTGGACCTCGCGCCGGTACGAGGAGACCGAAACCTCTTCGTCGGCGTACCGGTCGAGGGCGTTGACCAGCTTCTCGTCCGACAGCGTGCTGACGTCGGAAAGATCCGTGTCGCCGATGAGGGCTTCGGCGAACCGGCGGTGCTCGCCCGCGCGCGACGGCTCCAGCCGCTGGTGCCTGCCCGAACCCGTGGCCGGGCCGATCGCGTTGTCCGCCAGTATCGCGGCCAGCCGCTCGACGACGCTGCTCTCGCCGCCCGAACTCCGGCGCTCCTGCTCGGCCCGCACGATGTCGATCCGTGCGTGCAGCAGACGCCGCAGGTACGACAGGTCGGTCTCCTCCTGCGCGGCCTCGTCACGGCGCTCGCGCAGCACGGAAAGGGTCAGCTCGCCGAGGTCGCTGAGATACCCAGGGCCGAGCACGCGGTCGATACGACGGCGACCACCGGGCCGGACTTCGATCACCCGCGTAGCTTATCGCGCTCCAGCGGAAATGTTCCGCAGGGAGCGATACCACAAGGATCTCCACCCCTCACGACACCCTCCGCCGCACAGCCGCTCTTTCGGTTCCTTCCAGAGCGTGCCCCCCACCCGTCCCGGGGGCGGCCCCTGGTCCAGTCTACCGGGGGTGGGGTGGGAAAAGTGCTGGTCGGCGGAGTTGTCCACAGGTGGGCAACATTGTGGACAACTTGTGGATGGAGCCGTGGCGGCGGCAGGGGAGTACATGAAGGCCCCTTCCTGTACCTAGGCGCAAGGAAGGGGGCCTTCAGGTACTGCGGACTGGAGCGAAGGCCGAGTTCCCAGCGCTCAGCCGAGGGATGGGGGCCTTCACGCGCAGTCGCTGTGACAGGGGTCAGGTAGTGAAGGCCTCCTTGAGGGACCCAGAGTCCCTCAAGGAGGCCTTCACGGACTTAGCGCCGGGACGCCGTCGATGAGGGATTTGGGACAGTGAACGTCCCGAATCCCTCATCAACGCGACTGCGTGAACGAGATTTCACGGACGGCCACAAGAGCTCAGCCCCGCAGCCGCTGAGCCGCTTCCCGTCCGGGCGCCGGAGCCTCACCGGGCACCGAGTCCGGATCGATGGCCGCCTGCACGACGCGATCCTCGGCGCCCACCAGCAGTTCCGCGCCCGGCTGCGTCGAGCGTTTGACCAGCGCCAGCGCGATCGGTCCCAGTTCGTGGTGCTGCACCACGCTGCCCACGCGGCCGACCGTCCGCTCGCCCAGCACCACCGGATCACCGGTTTCCGGCGTGATCTCCGGCGAACCATCCAGGTGCAGCAGCGCCAGGTACCGCGGCGGCCGCCCGACGTTGTGGACCTTCGCGACGGTCTCCTGCCCGCGATAGCAGCCCTTCGCCACGTGCGCGGCCGAGTCGACCCAGTTCACTTCGTGCGGGATCGTGCGCTCGTCGGTGTCGAGGCCCAGCCTCGGCCGCAGCGACTCGACCCGCAGCGCGTCGAACGTCCAGCTGCCCGCGGGGCGCGCGCCCGCGTCGGTCAGGCGCCGCCACCAGTCGGCGAGTTCGGCGCGGGGGACGGCGAGGTCGACGCTGTGCCGCCCCGGCCACGGCATCCGCCGAGCGAAACCGCCGGGGATCGGCGCGACCGAGTACGGGTCCGAGCCCAGGGAGACATCCACGGTGGACAGCACACGGTCCGCGTCGGGACCGAGGACGGTCAGCAATGCCAGCTCGTCCGAGACATCGCGGATGTCCACTTTGGACCAGAACTTCATCGCTTCGAGGTACTCGCGCAGAGTCTGCTTGCCGCCGGTCGGCAGCGCGCTGGTGGCCACCGCGCCCCGGTCGCTGTCCAGCCACACGGTGCCGTGCGCGTGCGCGAGGACCATATGCGTGTCGACGCGGCCTTGGCTGTCGAGCACGAGCGCCTCGGTGCCGGTGCCTTCGGCGAGCCCCGTGACGTGCTGCGAGATCACCAGATGCAGCCAGGACAGCCGTTCTTCCCCGGTCACGGCCAGGATTTCGCGGTGCGAACGGTCGATCACGACCGCGCCGCGAGCAGCGGTCCGCTGCTCGGCGAAGGGGTCACCCCAATGCCACGGGACACCCTCTTCCGGATGCCCGTCGGGTGCCGCGATCGGTCCGGGAAGGTCGAGCAGGGGGGAGCGGTAGGGCATGAAACCCATGCTAGTGAGTACCGTGTCCCCATGCGCGTGCTTGCCTTCCTCGACGGGACCCTGGCCGACCCCGAAGCCGCTCACCTGCGGGTAGACGATCTCGGACTGCTTCGCGGTGACGGCGTGTTCGAGACGATCCTCGTCGTCGACGGACGGCCCCGCGAGCTCCGCCCGCACCTCGAGCGGCTGGCCCGTTCGGCGGCCATGCTCGACCTGCCGGAGCCGGACCTCGCCGCCTGGGAGCGCGCCGCGCAGGTCGTCATCGACAACTGGTCCGGCCCCGCCGAGATCGCGCTGAAACTGGTGTACACCAGGGGAATCGACGGCGATCCGGAGGCGAAGCCGTTCGGGTTCGCGCTCGGCGTGGAGATCGACGAGAAGGTCCAGCGGGCCCGTGTCGAAGGCGTCGCGGCGATCACCCTCGAACGCGGTATCGAGCCCGACCTCGCCGAGCGCGCGCCGTGGCTGCTGCTGGGCGCGAAGTCGATTTCGTACGGCGTCAACATGGCGGCGTTGCGCGAGGCGGGCCGCCGTGGCGCGAGCGATGTGATTTTCACCGCCGCCGACGGCACGGTCTTCGAAGGACCGACCTCGACGGTCGTCCTCGCGAAGGACAAGACGCTCTACACACCGCCGGCGACCATCGGCATCCTGCCGGGGACGACGCAGGCGGCGCTGTTCCGCGGCGCCGAGCGGGAGGGCTGGTCGGTCAAGGTCGAGCCGCTCAACGTCTCGGACCTCACCGAGGGCGAAGGGCTGTTCCTCGCGTCATCGGTCCGCAAGCTGACCAGGGTGCACACGCTCGACGGCGTCGCGCTCACCGACTCCAGCGCGATCCACGCCGAGCTGGCCGCCGCGTACGAGAGCGAGTACTCGATCAGCTGAGCGTCGCGCGCAGCTTGGCGATGGTGCGAAGCACCTCGTCACGATGCTTCGCGGCCGTCATCCATGCGGGCAGCCGCGCGACCAAGGTCATGCCGAGACGATCCCCGAGCCCGCGTTCGCGCAGCTTCGCCGCGACGAACCGCTCGATCAGGTCGAGGTGCCGGGCGTGGAACGCCCAGAGGGTGTGCCCGCCGCAGCAGTCGGCGCGCAGCCACAGGGGTTCGCGGAAGAACGGGTCGACCGGACGATTCCACGCGCGGTGGTCGGGGGCCGGAGGAACGCGCACCAGGGCACAGCCTGCGCAGGTCAGCCGTCCGAGGGTGACCGACGCCCGGCCGGCGCAGCGCGGGCAGACGACGAGGATCGGCTCGTCCGCGAGATCCTCGATCCTGGCCTGCGGATCACGGAACCGCGGGGTGTCCATCAGTTGAGCGGGCTGATGATCAGCAGGTGCGGCAGGATCGCTTCTTCCCGGTAGGCCGCGATCTTGTGGTGCCCGTCGAGGATCACCGCCGCGTCGGTGGTCTCCAGTACGACGGCGACCGGCCGGTGCCCGCTCTTGATCGCCGTCCGGTAGTAGCCGACGCGGGACACGTCCGCGGGCGGCCAGTCGGCGCTCGGGGTCAGGTAGCGGTCCTCGGCCAGCCGTTCGGGTCCGGCGACCTGGTATTCGCCGTCGGCGAAGAGATCGAGAAGCGGGCGGAGCGTGTCGCCGAGCGGGCGCCGCATCTGGCCGGTGGCCAGCGCGATCCGCAGCGACTGCGGAAGCTCTGGTTGGGTTGGGACCCGGTTCGAAGCATTCTTTCCCGCTGAGAACCAGTTAGCGCTGTTCGTGTCGATGACACCCGTGCCACCGTCGACCTTTACCTGTTCCACACCCTCGTGGACGAGTGAAAGCGGAGAAGGGTTCCGGGTCGGGCCTGCGCGAGTGCCGGGAGTGACGCCTGTCTCACCACGGCCGCCACCGGATAACCACCGGTAGTTGGATGATCCGCCAAGAACACCACCGGCAACCCGTTCGGCGGAACCTGGACGGCGCCGGTCAGCAGGCCTTCACTCGGTAGTTCCCGCTCCGCGTATTCAACGCCGCGAGTCAACGCGGGTCCGTCGAGCCGGAGGCCGACGCGGTTGGATTCCGCCGTCACCGTCCACGTCTTCGCGAGCCCCGGCGCCAGGTTCTCGAACCAGTGCGCCCGCGGGCCCGGGTCGATCCGCACGACCAGTTCCGCCGGGGCCGCGGTAGGCAGCACGACGTCGGCACCGCCGGCGACGGAGGGCGTGCCGAGCGGGAGGACGTCGCCCGCTTTCAGCGGCGGCGGCCCGATCTCCGAGAGGACGTCCCGCGACCGGCTGCCGAGTTCCTCCTCGACCGTGATCCCGCCGGAAACCGCCAGATAGCACCGCAATCCGGTGGCGGGAGCGCCGATCGCCAAGACCTGTCCCGCCCCCAGCCACACCGGCGCGTGCGAGCCGACGGGACGCCCGTCGACCTCGACCGAGACGGCTGGACCGGTCACCGCGATGGTGCAGGACGTCGTGGCGCGCAGCCGTAACCCGCCGAAGAGACACTCGACTCCCGCGGCGGCTTCGTCGTTGCCGACGAGCCGGTTGGCCAGCTTCAGCGCCGGGACGTCCAGCACGCCGGACGGCGGGACGCCGAGATGCGCGAAGCCGGGCCTGCCGAGGTCCTGGACCAGTGCGAGCGGACCTGTCTCGACCACTTCCACGGCCCTCATCCGGCACTCCGGAATCGCACGCGGTCGCCGGGCGCCAGCAACGCGGGCGGGTCGGCGCGCGGATCGAACAGCACGGTCCGGGTGTGGCCGATCAGCCGCCAGCCACCGGGCGAGACACGCGGGTACACCCCGGTGAACTCGCCCGCGATGCCCACCGAGCCCGGCGGCACGCGAGTGCGAGGAGCAGACAGCCGCGGCTGCCGCAGTGGCTCGGGAAGCCCTGTCAGGTAACCGAATCCGGGAGCGAAACCGGTGAAGGCCACGGTGTAGACGGCGCCGGTGTGCAGCCGGACGACGTCCTCAGTGGACACTCCGGCGTCCCGCGCGACGAGTTCGAGGTCTTCGCCGTCGTAGGTCACGTCGAGGGTGATCTCGCGGGATTCGCCTTCCGGCGGATGTCCGAGGTCGGCGTCCGCGAGCAGTTGCCGGACGGCCGCGAGGGCACCGGAACCCGGGATCTCCACCACGAGCAGGCTGCGGGCGCCGGGAACGAGTTCGGCGAGGCCGGGCGGGCGCGCGGACGTGACCGTCGCGTGCGCCGCCATCGACTCGGTGAGGGAAGCGCAGTCGAGCAGGGCGGCGTGCTCGCCGTAGGCACGCCACCGCATGGGAAGAGGCTCAGCCCACCACGCGACGCAGCAGCGCCGACGTGTGCGGCTGCAGTTCCTGGCCCATCATCGCGCGCTCCTCGACGTAGCCGAGTTCGCCGTTGACGATGCCGTAGAGCCGCTGCGAAGCCGTGACGTCCTTGGCGGTCGAAGTCCGGACGACCGCGTCGGTGCCGAGCTCCCAGGCCGGGACGGAGGCCTTGCCACGCGGCTTGCCGTAGAAGAGCTCCACGATGCCGGTGTTGTGGGTCAGCAGCAGCTCGATCGTGTCGTCGGCCTGCGGGCGCCAGAACCCGGATTCCCGCGCGGCCGGACGGATGACCTTGCCGTCCTCGTCGAGCAGCCAGGCACGTGCCTCGTGCGTGAGGAACGGGCGGCCGTCGTGCGCGATGGTCAGCTGCATGCCGAACCGGTACGGGCCCTCGATGGTCGGGTAGTCGACCTCGCCCTCACCGCGCCACACGCCGACGAGCGGCAGCAGCGCCAGGCAGGCGTCGTTGAGGTTCGCGCCCTCACGCAAGTTCGCGGTGTCGCCCGGGATGGGCATGTCGTCGAACTGCGGAAGGTTCCGGTCGCGCGTGCTTTCCGCGCGCTTCTCCGCGGCCTGGATGGCCTCGTCGCCACTAGCCGTCATCGGTCAGCGCTGGTCCGCGTAAAGCCGGTAGACGACGTACACGGCGAACCAGGTGGTCGCGACGCCGGCGAGCACCAGCAGGGTCGTAAACAGGATTTCCACGTCACGCACTTTAGTCGCTACCTGCCCGGACGGGCCTGCCGAGGTCGCGTGGCCGTGCCCACAAGTACGTGAAGGCCCCCTTCACCGCGCTAGACGCAATGAAGGGGGCCTTCACGTACTTGGGCCGTCAGGCGACCGAAATGGCCAGCTGGTGGACGCCGGGTCCCTGCGCGGTCACCGAGGCCTCACCGTTGCCGGAGCGGTGCAGCGCGCGCACCGTCCAGTCACCGGGGGCCGCGTAGAAGCGGAAATCGCCGTCGGCCGACGAGACGACCTCGCCGGTGAAGTCGCCGCCGCCGTCCAGCAACCGCACGAAGGCGCCGCCGACGGGGCCCTCCGAACCGGTCACCTTGCCGGCCAGCACGACCTGGCCGCGGGTGTCGTAATCGGCGGGCGTGGCCTCCTGGGCCGGTGCGCCGCAGCTGTCGTCTGCCATCACTTGGCTCCCAACTCGACCGGCACGCCGACGAGCGAGCCGTATTCCGTCCACGAACCGTCGTAGTTCTTCACCTGGTCGTAGCCGAGGAGCTCGTGCAGCGCGAACCACGCGATGGACGAACGCTCACCGATCCGGCAGTACGCGATGGTGGCCTTCGACTCGTCGAGGCCCTCGTCGGAGTACAGCTCCTTGATCTCTTCCTCGGTCTTGAAGGTGCCGTCCTCGTTGGCGACCTTCGCCCACGGGACGTTCAGCGCGCCCGGGATGTGGCCCGGCACCTGCGACTGCTCCTGCGGCAGGTGCGCCGGGGCCAGCAGCTTGCCGGAGAACTCGTCGGGCGAGCGCACGTCGACGTAGTTGCTCTTGCCGATCTCGGCGACGACCTCGTCGCGGAACGCGCGGATCGAGAGGTCCTGCTCCTTGGCCTTGTACTCGGTGGCCTCGCGCTTGACCTCGTCGGAGTTCAGCTCGCGGCCGTCGAGCTCCCACTTCTTGCGGCCGCCGTCGAGCAGCTGCACCTTGTCGTGGCCGTAGAGCTTGAAGTACCAGTACGCGTACGCGGCGAACCAGTTGTTGTTGCCGCCGTAGAGGATCACGCGGTCGTCGTTCGAGATGCCCTTCTCGGACAGCAGCTTCTCGAAGCCCGCCTTGTCGACGAAGTCGCGGCGGACGCCGTCCTGCAGGTCCTTGCGCCAGTCGAACTTCACCGCCCCGCGGATGTGTCCGTTGTCGTACGCGGTCGTGTCCTCGTCGACCTCGATGAACACGACACCCGGGGTGTCCAGGTTCTCCTCGGCCCACTGGGTGGTGACCAGGACGTCTTCACGGCTCATGGAGCTGACTCTCTTTCTGGGGTTAGGACGCGCGCGGGCTGGGGCTGAAACGTTTGATGAGCAGGTACATCTCGCAACCGAGACAGAAGTTGAACGCCGCGTTGAGGAACGCCGCGAGCAGCGCGAACGCCGTCGCGACGAAGCCGAGCGCGGTCAGGCCGGTGGCGAAACCGACGGTGCCGACGACGGCGAACACGAATCCGACGGCCTGCGCGAACCGCAGGGGGGCGGCGTCCTCGCGTTCGGTCGTGGGGCCGAGCCGCGGCGCGACGAGGTAGCGATAGATCAGGGAGTACGGCGCCGGCTTCAGGCCGATGAAGGCGCCGATCGCGAACACCACCGCCTGCGCCGCGAGCAGTGGCCACCACTGGGTGATGAGCACGACCGCGAGCACGATCGTCGTCAGGATGGCGGCGAAACGCGGACCACGGGGGTCGACGGCCGGTCCTGCGGACATGGTTCCTCCTGCGAACGAGAGGGAAAGAGGTGCGTGCCGGACGGACACGCGCAGGCGTGGCTCAGCGAACGCCGGGACACAGGCTGCTGCGAACGCGGCACAGGTCCACTGCGCGGCGCTGGGTCAGCAAGGTTCGGGGCAGCCGGTTCACGGGCACGAGGGTACGCAGAGCTCCCTCAGGTTGGGAACCGTGTTCACACCTTGGGACGCGTCCCGGAATCCGGGAGCAGATGGGGCTTCAGCGCTTCGAGAAGGTCCTGACCTCGGGGAACGCCGCCGACGCGGAAGACCTCACGGCCGTCCGCGGTCAAGGCCAGGGTCGTCGGGGTTCGCAACACCGACAGCGCCTGGGCGACTTCGGGGGTTTCGGTGACGTCCAGATCGACGTGCGTGAGGCCGTCGGTCTTCTCCGCGAGCGCGGACAGGATCGCGCGGGTGTGGCGGCACGGCGCGCAGAACGTGGTGGAGATCTGGACCAGCGTGACACCTTCGGGCGCGAGAGCGGCCGAAACGCGGCCGGGCAGGGTGGGCGCGCCGGACTTGGCCGCACGGATGCGGCCGTTGCGCGCCCGCAGCAGCGCGCCCGCCACCCCGCCGAGCACCAGAACGCCCAGCAGCACCCACACCCCGGTCATCCGCAAGTCACCCCTGAGGCTTCGCTCCGCTGAAGGCGACGTTCTTGCCTTCACCCTTGATGGTCACCGAGCCGCTGTTCACGCGCACCGACGTCGGAGTCACCGAGAACGGCATCGCGCCGGTGTCGATGGTCGCGTTGAAGTTCGGCAGCAGCGCGTCCTGCACTGCCTGGGGAACGACAGTGGTCTCCTTGTCATTCCCGAACTGCAGCCGCTTCGGCTCGAGACGGATCTTCTGTCCGTCCAGTTCGATCATCGCGAAGCAGAAGATCTCCACCTTCTGCCCGGCGATCTGCACGTTGCCCGAAACCCGGATCCCGGCGCTGGCGGTGTCCACCGGCTCGCCGTTCTCGTTGGTGGCCGTCGGCTTCGTCTCGCCCTGGCCGCTGTCGCCGTTGCGGACGTAGTCCTCGGTGACCGGTTCGATCTTGAGGTTCTCGATCTTGTCCAGCGGCGCCTGCCGCGCGATGTCCGCGGCCTTGATCGTCACCTCGCCCTTGAGCGTGCCGATGACGATCGACTTCGTGTTGCCGGACGTCAGGTCCGAGAGCGGCGCCGTGACGTCGCTCATGTCCGCGTTGAAGTCCACGTCACGCAGCTTCGGCGGAACGGCGACGCCCTGCGCGTTGATGGTGATGTGACTGTAGTCACCGGAAAGAGCCTGGGTCAGGAACGGGAAACCGTGCACCGTGACCGCCGGATCGTTGGCCAGGTTCAGTTGCTGGCGGGCCTTCTGGGAGATCGTGTGCTCGGCGTACGCCGCCGCCCCGAAATCGGCCCCCACCAGCAGCACCACCAGTACCGCGAGGGCGATGAGCCAGCCCCGGCCACGGCGCTTTCCTCGCTTGGCGGGCCGGCCGGAAGACGGTCGGTCGTCACGCGCCACGGGCCTGCTCACCATCGTGTCGAATCTCCTTCGTAAACCTCTTTGGCCAGGTGTGATCGATCCAGCACGGGGTAGGTCCTCGGCTGTTCACCCGCTATTCTCACTAAGCACCGGCGGTCGCCACGTTCGAGGCGGCCACGATCTGAAGGCGGTGCGGCGATGAGCCTGGACCTTCTGGTACTGACCGCGGAAGCAGATGCCACCACGGTGTTGCCCGCCCTGGATCTGCTGCCCCACACCGTACGCGTCCGTGCTCCGGAAGTGACCGCGCTGCTCGACGCCGGCCACCGCGACGTCATCGTCCTCGACGCCCGCACCGATCTCGCCTCCGCGAAGAGCCTCTGCCGTCTGCTCAAGGGCGCCGGCGAGGACGAGGCCTCCACGCCGGTCATCGCCGTCGTCGGCGAAGGCGGCCTGGTCGCGGTCAGCGCGGAATGGCGCACCGACGACATCCTCCTCCCGACGGCCGGTCCCGCCGAGGTCGACGCGCGGCTGCGGCTGGTCACCACCCGCGACGGCAGTGCCGCGCAGGTCGACGCCGAACTCCGCGTCGGCGACCTCGTCATCGACGAGGCGACCTACACCGCGAAGCTCCGCAAGCGCACCCTCGAACTGACCTACAAGGAGTTCGAGCTCCTCAAGTACCTCGCCCAGCACGCCGGCCGGGTGTTCACCCGCGCGCAGCTGCTGCAGGAGGTCTGGGGTTACGACTTCTTCGGCGGTACGCGCACGGTCGACGTCCACGTCCGGCGTCTCCGCGCGAAGCTGGGGCCGGAGCACGAGCAGATGATCGGGACCGTGCGCAACGTCGGTTACAAGTTCGAGCGGCCTTCGAAGGGCAACACCGCGGCGGCCAAGCAGGCCATCGCCCCGGACGCGAGCGTCTACGAGCCGAGCGAGCTTTCCGCGCACTGAGTCCCCTTTCCTGTCTGACAAGACGCCTCAATGCGTCCCGGGTTCCCGGGTAGGGTCGATTTCATGCTCGATCTGGCTTGGACCGGTGAACCGGACACGGAAGAGATCCACGACTTCCTTCTCGCCGTGCGCGAGGCCGACGGCCGCCCGGAGGACTCCGGGTTCGACGGTGGGCGGCACCTCCTCGGCCACGTCGACGGCGCGTTGGTCGCGTATGCGCACCTGGACACCGCGGGCGACTCGCACGGCAACCTGGTCGCCGAACTGTTCGTCCATCCCGCGCACCGCCGCTCGGGCCACGGCAGGGCGCTCACCAGGGCCCTCGTCGAAGAAACCGCGGGGAAGCCGCTGCGCGTCTGGGCGCACGGCGATCATCCGGCCGCGGTCCATCTCGCCGGGACCGAAGGTTTCGAGCGCGCCCGGGAACTGCTGATCCTGCACGCGGACGTCGAAGCGGCCGAGTGGCCGGAGCCCGTGCCGCGCGAGGGTGTCACGCTGCGCACCTTCGTCCCGGGTCAGGACGAGGAAGCGATGGTGCGGGTCAACGCGCGCGCCTTCGACTGGCATCCCGAGCAGGGCGCCCTGACCGCCGACGAGGTCCGGGCGACGGAGAAGGAAGCCTGGTTCGACCCAGAGGGCTTCTTCCTCGCGGAAGAGGACGAGAAGGTCATCGGCTTCCACTGGACGAAGGTCCACGAAGCAGTCTCCGGCCGGTTCGGCGGCGAGCCCGCGGGCGAGGTCTATGTCGTCGGCATCGATCCGGACGCCCAGGGCGGCGGTCTCGGGAAGGCGCTCACGCTCGCCGGGCTGCGGTACCTCCGTGATCGCGGGCTGGGCCAAGTGATCTTGTACGTCGAAGGTGACAACGCGCCCGCACTCGCCGTGTACTCGAAGCTCGGCTTCACTCGATACGAGGTAGACGTTCAATACGCACGGTAATCACCCTCACACGGGCGGCACTTGACCGGTCACGGAGAGCAGACGTGCAGGTCACAGGCGGGACACGGGCCACTTTCGGAGTAGTCGCGCTGCTCACATCGGCCGCCTTGTTCACTTGCCGTTCACCCTGAGACGGCCGCCTGTCCACTGTCGGTGCTTAATGTCCGGTCCGGAAGGAACGCTCCCGTTCCACCGATCCGGCGAAAGTCTCCCAGTGGAGGAAATGCAGTGAAGATCATGCGGCCCGCGGGCGCGATCGGCATCGTGGCCACCGCCGCCCTCGTGCTCGGCGCCTGTGGAACCGACCCGGCCGCGGACAAGGGCGAGAGCACCGGCGCGGCCCCCGCGCCCAGCGGCACCGCCGACGTCGCGTGCGGCGGCAAGAGCCCGCTCTCGGCCGAGGGCTCGTCCGCGCAGAAGACCGCGATCGACATCTTCGTGCAGGCCTACGCTGCCAAGTGCTCCGGCCAGAAGGTGAACTACAACCCGAGCGGTTCCGGCGCGGGCGTCAAGCAGTTCATCGGCAACCAGGTCGACTTCGCCGGTTCCGACTCGCCGCTCAAGGAGGGCGAAGAGGCCGACAAGGCCAAGGCCCGCTGTGGCGCCGACGCGTGGAACCTTCCGCTCGTCGTCGGACCGGTCGCCGTCGCCTACAAGGTTTCCGGGGTCGACAAGCTGACCCTGACCCCCGAGGTCACCGCCAAGATCTTCAACGGTGGCATCACCAAGTGGAACGACCCGGCCATCAAGGCGGTCAAGGGCAACGAGAACGTCAACCTGCCCGACAAGCCGATCCAGGTCATCTCCCGCACCGACGAGTCGGGCACCACCGACAACTTCCAGAAGTACCTGAAGGTCGCGGCCAAGGGCGCCTGGACCCAGGGCGACGGCAAGAAGTTCAACGGCGGTGTCGGCAACGGCGCGGAGAAGTCCAACGGTGTCGCCAACGCCGTGAAGACCACCGACGGCGCGATCACCTACGTCGAGGCCGCGTTCGCGAAGGACGGCCTCAGCACCGCTCTGATCGACAGCGGTTCCGGCGGTGTCGAGCTGACGCCGGAGAACGTCGCGAAGTCCCTCGACGCGGCCAAGTTCAAGAAGGAGGGCTCGAACGACCTCGCCCTCGACCTCGACGCGATCTACGGCAGCAACGTCCCGGGTGCCTACCCGCTGCTGCTGACCACCTACGAGATCGTCTGCTCGAAGTACGCCGACGCCGAGGTCGCCAAGGCCGTCAAGGCCTTCCTGACCGTCGCCGCCACGGACGGCCAGAAGCCGCTGTCGGACAAGGGCTACGTGCCGATCCCGCAGAGCCTGCAGGACAAGGTCCTGACCGCCGTCAAGGCCATCGCCTGACCCTGTTGCCAACCTTGAGGTTGATCAGTAAAAGACAGGCTGGACAGAAGTAGTCGATGAGCGATTCGTCTTCGCCCAGAACGCCCACCGGCGACCCCGGTGGGCGTTCTGGCGTCCGCGAGACCTTCACGGAGGACCCGATTTCGGAGCAACCTGCCGCGTCACCGCCCGAGAAGTCCTCGGTGCGCCTCGCGAGCCCCAATTCCAGGACGGTGCGACCCGGTGACCGCATCTTCCAGTTCCTGACCACCGGAGCCGGCATCCTCGTCGTCTCGCTGATCGGCCTGATCGGGTTGTTCCTGCTGGTGCAGGCCATTCCGGCGCTGAAGGCCGACAACGTGAACTTCCTGACCAGCCAGGTCTGGGAGACCGACCCGGACGACATGCGGTTCGGCATCATGGGCCTGCTGCTGGTCACGGTGTACTCGTCCCTGCTGGCGCTGATCATCGCGATGCCGATCTCGCTCGGAATCGCCCTCTTCCTCACCCAGTACGCGCCGAAGCGGCTGGCGCGGCCGTTCGCCTACGTGATCGATCTGCTCGCGGCGGTCCCCTCGATCATCTACGGCCTGTGGGGCCTGATGGTCTTCGCGCCGACGATCGAGCCGTTCGCCCGGTGGGTCAACGAGACGTTTTCGTGGATCCCGATCTTCGCGGCGGGCAACGTCTCACCGAACATGCGCGGCACCATCTTCACCGCGGGCATCGTGCTGGCGGTGATGATCCTGCCGATCATCACCTCGTTGTCCCGTGAGGTGTTCGAGCGGACCCCGACCCCGCATATCGAAGGCGCGCTGGCACTGGGCGCCACTCGCTGGGAAGTCATCCGCACCACGGTGCTGCCGTTCGGCAAGGCGGGCTACATCGGCGCCTCGATGCTCGGCCTCGGCCGGGCGCTGGGCGAGACGATCGCGCTCGCGATCATCCTGACCGGCACGGTGGGCCGCGAATTCACCTGGAGCCTCTTCGACGGCGGCGCCACGTTCGCCTCGAAGATCGCGGCGGACTACGCGGAACTCAACAACGAGATCTCGGCGGGCGCCTACATCTCGGCGGGTCTCGTGCTGTTCCTGCTGACGCTCGTCGTCAACTTCATCGCGCGATCCGTCATCGCCAAGAAGGGGGACTGAGCATGTCCACCACGCTCGAGAAGACCCCCGCCACCCCGCCCGCCTTCCAGCAGGTCAGCCTGGCGAGGAAAGCCAAGAACGGCGTCGCGACGGTACTGATCTGGCTGTCGTTCCTGATCGCCGTCGTGCCGCTGGTGTGGCTGCTCGCCACGGTGGTCATCAACGGTGTCAAGCGGATCCCCTACAGCAACTGGTGGACCGAAGACTTCGGCGCGGTGCTTTCGGACGAGGTCGGCGGCGGCGTCCTGCACGCGATCATCGGTTCGGTGCTGCAGGGCCTGGTCTGCGCGATCATCGCGGTCCCGATCGGCATGCTGGTCGCGATCTACCTGGTCGAGTACGGCCGCGGCAAACTCGCGAAGATCACCACGTTCATGGTGGACATCCTCTCCGGTGTCCCCTCGATCGTCGCGGCGCTGTTCATCTACGCCCTGTGGATCACGACGTTCGGCCTGCCGCGCAGCGGTTTCGCCGTGTCGCTCGCCTTGGTCCTGCTGATGATCCCGGTGGTCGTGCGCTCCTCGGAGGAGATGCTGCGGATCGTCCCGGACGACCTGCGCGAAGCCTCCTACGCGCTGGGCGTGCCGAAGTGGAAGACGATCATGAAGATCGTCCTGCCGACCGCGCTGTCCGGCATCGTCGGCGGCATCATGATGGCGCTCGCCCGGGTCATGGGCGAGACCGCGCCGCTGCTGGTCCTCGTGGGGTACTCCGCCTACGTGAACTGGGACATCTTCGGTGGCGAACAGGCCGCACTGCCGCTTCTGATGAACAACGAACGGGTCAGCAACCCGTTCGACGAAGGTACCGTCGCGTTCGACAGGATCTGGGGGGCGGCGCTCACCCTGGTACTGATCATCGCGATCGTGAACCTCCTCGCCATGCTCTTTGCCCGTCTTGTCGCCCCGAAGAAGAAGTGAGCTGTTTGAGATGGCCAAACGAATCGACGTCAAAGACGTGGACATCTACTACGGCAAATTCCACGCCGTGGACGGCGTCACCCTCTCGGTGCCGCCGCGGAACGTCACCGCGTTCATCGGCCCGTCGGGCTGCGGCAAGTCGACGGTGCTGCGCACGCTGAACCGCATGCACGAGGTCATCCCCGGCGCCCGCGTCGAGGGTGAGGTGCTGCTCGACGGCGAGGACATCTACGGCGCCGGAGTCGACCCGGTGCAGGTCCGCCGCACGATCGGCATGGTGTTCCAGCGGCCGAACCCGTTCCCGACGATGTCCATCCGCGACAACGTCGTGGCGGGCCTGCGCCTCGGCGGCACCAAGGGCAAGAAGGAACTCGACGACGTCGCCGAGCGCGCCCTGCGCGGCGCGAACCTGTGGAACGAGGTCAAGGACCGGCTGAACAAGCCGGGCGGCGGCCTCTCCGGTGGTCAGCAGCAGCGGCTCTGCATCGCGCGGGCGATCGCCGTGCGGCCCGACGTGCTGCTGATGGACGAGCCGTGCTCCGCGCTCGACCCGATCTCGACGCTCGCCATCGAGGACCTGATCGGTGAGCTCAAGAAGGAGTACACGATCGTCATCGTGACGCACAACATGCAGCAGGCGGCGCGGGTTTCGGACCAGACCGCGTTCTTCAACCTGGCGGGCGTCGGCCAGCCGGGTCGCCTGGTGGAGCTGAACGACACCGAGAAGATCTTCTCGAACCCGGACGAGAAGGCGACCGAGGACTACATCTCGGGCCGCTTCGGCTGAGTCCCCTTTTTGCGCGTGAAGGCCCCCTTCCCGCGCTTGGGGTCTGGAGGGGCGGCGGCGGGTGCGAGGTCGGCTGGGCGGACGTTGCGAAAGCCACTTTCGCAACCTTCAACGTTGCGAAAGTGGCTTTCGCAACGCGTTCCCGCGGCGGGTGCACAGGTGACGGACTCGCGCGGGCGGCTGGGCATCTGCGTGACTGAGCGGACGACACGTGTGTCTGGACGGACGACACGCGTGACTGGATGGACGGCTCACCGCGTTGCCCAGCCGCGGGAGTGTCGTCCGTCTGATCACGCGTGTCGTCCGTCTGGACACAGGTGACGGCCGGCCGGTCACGCGAGAGCGCCCGGCAAGGTACTTGAGGATCGCCAGGCACGGCCCGCGTGGGACGGCACCGTGCGCCGCGGGATGTCGCGAAAGCCACTTTCGGGACATCTGACGTCGCGAAAGTGGCTTTCGCGACATGCGCGGCGGTCGAGAGTCGTGTGAGAAGACGAAAGGGCCCTTCACCGCGTGAAATGCGGCGAAGGGCCCTTTTCGCTACGTCCTATGCGGGAAAGTCCCCTACAGCTCGTCGGGTCCGTAGCCGGGCATCTTGCCGGTCACCACGAAGATCATCCGTCGCGCGACCGAGACGGCGTGGTCGGCGAAGCGCTCGTAGAAGCGGCCCAGCAGGGTGACGTCCACGGCCGCGGCGACGCCGTGGTCCCAGTTCCGGTCCATGATGACCGTGAACAGGTGCTTGTGGATCTCGTCGACCTCGTCGTCGTCCGACTCGATCGTGCGGGCGGCCTCGACGTCCTTGGACTTGATGACCTGCTCGACCTGGCGGGCCAGGCTGACGCCGACCTCGCCCATCTTGGCGAAGTCCGCCTTCACCTCTTCGGGCAGCACGGGGTCCGGGTGACGGCGGCGCGCGGCCTTGGCCACGTGCAGCGCCAGATCGCCCATCCGCTCCAGGCTCTCCGCCGCGTGGATCGCGGCGAGGACGGTCCGCAGGTCGGTCGCGACGGGTGCCTGCAGGGCCAGCAGCGCGTACGCCTGCTCCTCGCATTCGGCGCGCGCGTCGTCGACCTTCGCGTCGTCGCTGATCACCTGCTCGGCGAGTCCGAGATCGACCTCGAGCAACGCCCGGGTCGCCCGCTCCATCGCGTCGGCGACCTGGAGCGACATGCTCGCTAGGTTCTCGGCGAGCTGTTCGAGTTCGACATGGTAAGCCTCACGCATGGCCCAACCCTACGGGCAACAGGGGCCAAAAGCCGCATCCCAGAGTGAACCTGACGTGAACCCGGACTAACGAATGTTCCTCAGCCTGAGCTGCTGCTCTTCTTGGTGCCGCCGGACTTGGCGGAGCTGGTCGGAGCGGGTGCCTTCTCGCCCGCGGGTGGCGCCGGTGCCTTCTCTTCGAGCGGGGTGTTGTTGATCAGCGCGTCGAAGACGGCCTTCGCCCGGCTCTGCACCAGCACCTCGTTGCCGCGTTTGTTCGCCTCTTCGGTGGTGGGCACGGTGAGGAACTTGACCTTGTCCGAACCCATCCCGCGCATCGACTTCGCCAGCGTCATCATCTGGTTGATGCCGAGGTTCTCGCCGAAGGTGGCCTTGGCGAACGCGTCGATGAATCCGCTGAGCTTGCCGGTGTCCAGGATGACGTCCTTCGACATCACCGTCTTCAGCAGCGCGCCGAGAAAGGCCTGCTGCCGTTTGATCCGGCCGTAGTCCGACGTCGGGTCGCCCTTGACGTGCCGCGCCCGGACGTAGTTCAGCGCCTGGTCGCCGGAGATCCGGACCTCGCCGGCCTGCGGGATGATCATGCCGAGCGTGGTGTCGTCGACCGGCTTCTCGTTGTACACGGTGACGCCCTGCACGGCGTCGACCATGGATTTGAAGCCGTTGAAGTCGATCCCGACGAAGTGGTTCATCTTCATGCCGGTGATCTGCTGGATGACCTTCGTGACGCACTGCGGGCCGCCGACCGCGTAGGCCGTGTTCAGCTTCGCGATCTTCTGCGCCGGCGCGGACTCTTCCGAGTACGACGACGTCGCCGGGTCCCACCGCTTGCATGCGGGACGGTTGATCTCGAGGTCGCGCGGGAACGACACCATGACGACACGCTGCCGGTCGGCGGGGACGTGCGCGATCATGACCGTGTCCGAACGGGCGCCCGGGGTGCCGTCGGCGTCGCCGACACCGTCTTCGGCGGCCGCGCCGTCGCGGGTGTCGGAGCCGACCATGAGGAAGTTCTCGTCACCGGTCTGGCCCGCGGCGTCCTGGATGTCGGCCGAGTCCTCATCGAGCGAAGCGACGGTGTTGAACTTCGCGTCGAACCAGGTCTGGGCGCCCCAGGCCGAACCGATGGAGAGGAACACGAGGGCGGCGACCACGGCGGCGGCGATCCGGCCCGCCTTGGCCGTCTGCCTGGTCTTGCGTTTCTTCTTCTCCTGCAGACGGGTCTGCGGGGCCGGCTCCCCGGCGGCTTCCGACGGCGCGGAATCGGTGGTCGTGACCACCCGCTGCAGTGCCGTGCGGGTCTGCTCCAGCAACGCGGCGGGGCGGGCGGCGAGCCGTTCGCGGCGCTCGCGCTTCTTGGCCTCTTCGGCTTCGAGTTCGTCGTGCGCGGCGGAGAACCGGGCCAGGGTGTGGTCGATCTTGCGCTTGGTGATCGTCGCGTCGTCGATCGCCTCGAGCTCGTCGGTCATCGTGAGCCGGTCCATCTCGGACCTCGGCGGGACCGGCGCCTGCTGCACCGGCCGCTGCACCGGGCGGCGGGGACGGCGCGGGGGCGGCGGTACCGCGGGCTGCTGCTGCGCGCCCGGGTTCACCAGCGGTGGACGGCGCTGAGTCGGGGCTTCGGGACTGGGCGCGGCCTGCGAAGTGCGGCGCGGCGGGCGCGCGCGAGGCGGACGCGGGGCCTCTGTGGGCTGTGGGTTCAGCGGTGGCGTCTGTGCCCGCGGCGTGGCGGGTTTGGCCGCGCGGGGCGCGGGCGCCGGGTTTTCGACAGGAGCGGCGGGGCGAGGACGACGCGGTGCGGGCGGCTCCGTCCGAGCGGCGCGCACGCCGGGTCTCGGAGGCTCGGGCGCCGGTTCGCTCTGCCGGAGGCGGCGCGGAGCCGGCGCCTCGGCGGCGGGATCGAAGACCGGGCGTTCCCCGGTGTGACGTGCGACGACGTCCGAAACGCTGATACCGCCGTGGGTGTCCATCGAACGGCGCCGAGCCCTGCGGCCGCGCTCGCCGGCGCTCCTGTCGGTGTGACTGTGGCGACCGGTCCCCGGGTTGTGGTGCTCGTCGGGCACTCGGTCTCCTTTCACGACTCGTCGAAGCTCTTTCGTTATCGTACGGACACCTCGGGTTCGTGACGACAACCATCCCGGAATTTTCTTCACTCAAGGTACCGAGAAGCGCCGAACGGTCCATGCGATCGGGTGAGCGGTCGTGGTTAAAGCTGCGTTAAAAGGTGTGAAACCACTACGCAGAGTGCGAAGCTCGACTGGGTGGGGTGCCGGTGAGTGGCTAGGCGCCCGCGGACTCGGCCGCGTTCATCTGCTGCGGAATCGTCCTTGACGATTCCGCGTCCTGATAGGCCACTTTGTTTCGCCCGGCCCGTTTCGCCATATACAACAAAGCGTCGGCACTGCGCAACTGCCGTTCCGGTTCCGCTCCGATATCCGGCTCGGCGCGGCTTTCGTGCGCGAGTCCGACGCTGATCGTCACCGAGAGGCCGGGGCGGATCCGGCGCCACGGATGGCGGGCGACCCGGATGCGGGCGGTGTCGGCGATGCGCACGGCGCGGGCGGCGTCGACGTCGGGGAGGACGAGCGCGAACTCCTCGCCGCCGTAGCGGGCGCAGAACGCTTCGGGTGGGAGTCCTTGCTGGAGGAGGTCGGCCACTTCGCGGAGCACGCGGTCGCCGACCAGATGTCCGAAAGTGTCGTTGACGTCCTTGAACAGGTCGAGGTCCACCAAAGCGATGGCCACACCGGGCGGGCCGCGATGGTCGACGGCCGGACCGTGCAGCCACTGATCGAGGTAACGGCGGTTGTAACTGGACGTCAGGGTGTCCCGCAGGCTGCCCGCCCTGGCGAGGTCCAAAGCGGACTTGAGGTGGTGGTACGCGCGGCGCCAATCACCCTGCGTGGCGAGAACTCGTGCGATCGACTCGTGCAGGGTGAGCAGATCGGTGCCCGGCGCGCCCGGTGGGAGCGCGGCCTCGTCGTCGGCTGCCACGCTCACCTCCGCCACGAATTGGTTTTCGTCGTATAGGAGGGATCTCTTGAGGTATGAGTACGGGCCAATGCGAATATCGCTCAAGAGGACGACGGTTCGGCGCCATTGTCACGCACCGGAGTGCCGTTCGGTAAGGACGAAAACGGCTCGATGTCTTTGAGCTGCGAAAACTGATCTTTCGCCCAGTAACTCACGTCAGTCACATCGTCATTCAGCAACAGTGCGTAATCATTCCAGCTCAGCCAGCGCCAGTCGCCGACCTCGTCCGGATGCGGTTCCGGATCTTCGTCGACCCAGGCGACGAAGACCGGGCAGAACTCGTTCTCGACCACGCCTTCGAACGGCGGCGTCGAGTAGCGATACGCCGGAAGGACGCACCTGAGCCCGTTCAGCCGGGGCAAGCCGAGCTCGAAGGCGGCCCGGCGCCGGACGGCCTCTTCGATCGGTTCACCCGGTGCGGGATGCCCGCAGACACTGTTGGTCCACACCCGGGGCCACACCTTCTTGGTGGCGGCGCGGCTGGTGATCAGGAGGGCCTGGTCGCGGCTGCGCAGCAGATAGCAGGAGAACGCCAGGTGCAGGCGGGTGTGCTCGTGGTGGGCAGCCAGCTTGGGCGCGGTTTCACCGGTCGGCTCGCCGTCCTCGGTGACGTAGACGATGCGTTCGGTGTCCACTTCGGTCATGTTGTTCATCCGCCCCACTGAACCAGCAGGCGCGCGGTAACGGGTACCGCGACCAGGGTTACCCCTGTTAGTGGGATGAAAGGTGCTCCACGAGCAACGAGGTGACGGCCTCGGGTGCCTCTTCCACCACCCAGTGCGAGACGTCCTCGATCATCTCGAAGCGGTACGGGCCGGTGACCCGGTTCGCGGTGTCGAGCGCGGCCGTCGAGCCGAAGGCGGCGTCCTCGGTGCTCCAGATGTAGAGCGTCGGTACCTCGATCGGGCCGATCTTCCCGCCGGGGCGGCCGGCGCGGTACCAGTTGAGCGCGGCGGTCAGCGCGCCCGGTTCGGACAGGCGCTGGACGTATTCGTCGACCTTGCTCGGCGGAACCTTCCAGTCGAACATGCGGCGCAGCGCGTCGGCGTCGTTCTCGAGCATCCGCCGTTCGGTGACCCTGGTCTGCCGCCATTCGGTCATGTACGCGGACCGGAGATGCTGGTCCTCGTCGGTCTTCATGGCCTCCGCCAGCGCCGCCGGATGCGGCGTCGAAATCACCGCGAGACTGCGGAGCCTGCCGGGATGCGCGTCGGCCGTCCACCATGCGACAGCGCCGCCCCAGTCGTGTCCGACGAGGTCGAATTCGTTCCACCCCAAGCGATCCGCGATCGCGATGACGTCACCGACGAGGTCGTCGATGCCGTACTCGGATGCTTGTTCCGGCCGGACGTCCGGGGAGTAGCCGCGCTGATCCGGGGCCACCGCGCGATAGCCGAGCACGCCGAGCGTCGCGACCTGGTGCTCCCATTCCACCGCGGCCTCGGGAAAGCCGTGCAGCAGCAGTACGGGGCGGCCGTCTTCGGGGCCGGCCGCGATGGCGTCGAAGGAACCGGCCGCGGTGGGGATGCTCAGCTGCTCGATCACGACGCCGACTTTACGGGGACGGCTATCCGCCCGAATGCATGTCCTCGGCCTCGGGCACGCAGTCGTCGTCCGGGTCGTCGAGCCAGCCGTGCGGCAGCGTGACCTTGCCCGGCGAACCCTGCCGCCCGCGCGGCCCGGTGGCGGCGCTGGGGAACGGGGCGTCGTGGTCGAGCTTGGCGATGAGATCGTCGAGTTCGTCCATGCTGGACAGCATCGCGAAACCGCGGCGAAGTTCGGAGCCGACCGGGAAACCCATGAAGTACCAAGCCATGTGCTTGCGGATGTCGCGCATCGCCTTGTCGTGGCCGTCGTGCTCGACGAGCAGTTCCGTGTGGCGGCGCAGCACCTTCGCGACCTCGCCGAGGTTCGGCGGCGTCGGCTGCGGGCGCCCGGCGAAGGCCGCTTCGAGTTCGCCGAACAACCACGGCCTGCCCAGGCAGCCGCGGCCGACCACGACACCGTCGCAACCGGTCTCGTCGACCATGCGCAACGCGTCTTCGGCGGAGAAGATGTCGCCGTTGCCGAGCACCGGAATGCTGGTGACCGCTTCCTTGAGGGCCGCGATCTTCGTCCAGTCGGCCTGGCCGGAGTAGCGCTGCGCGGCCGTGCGCGCGTGCAGGCTGACCGCCGCCGCGCCCTCCGCCTCGGCGATCCGCCCGGCGTCGAGGTACGTGAGGTGGTCGTCGTCGATCCCCACCCGGAACTTGACCGTGAACGGCACACCCGCCTCGGCCGCGGCCTTCGCCGACTCGCGCACGATGTCGGCGAACAGCTTGCGCTTGAACGGCAACGCCGCGCCGCCGCCCTTCCGCGTCACCTTCGCCACCGGGCAGCCGAAGTTGCTGTCGATGTGGTCGGCGAGCCCCTCACCGGTGATGATGCGGACGGCCTCGGCCATGGTCTTGGGGTCGACCCCGTAAAGCTGCATGGACCTGGGCTTTTCGTTCTCGCCGAAGGTCATCATGTGCATGGTGCCGGGGTGGCGCTCGACCACCGCGCGGGCGGTGATCATCTCGCAGACGTAGATGCCGGCGCCGTACTCCTGGCACAGCCGCCGGAACGCGACGTCGGTGATGCCCGCCATGGGAGCGAGCACGACCGGCGGATCGACCTCGTAGGGGCCGATCTTCAGGCTGGGCTTGCTCAGGGTGGCTGTCACGTCCTCCATTGTCGCCTGTGGTGTCTGTCACGCGAAGGTGGGCCGGTCGTCGCCGAGAATCGACCACGAGCGCCCGGTGCTCTCGCCGGAGAAATCCCGACGGCCGTTCGGAACGTCAGGACGACTTCGCCAACTGGCTGACACGCTGGAACGACATGCCGAGCACTTCACCGGCTTCGCGTTGTGAAACTCCAAGAGCGAGCAGTTCTTGAACCGCCGCACGGTGTTCGGCGGCCGCTTCGGCCTGCTTGCGTTGGGCCTCTTCGCGCAGGACTTCGGCGCGGGCTTGGTGATCCTTGACGGAACTTGGCAGGTGCACTTCGAGGTGCAAGTCGTACTCGTCGTTTCCGGCGCCGTCCATGATTTCGATGAGCTCGTTGGCCATCGTCACGACGTCCTTGTAGCGGAGAGCCTGGGTCGAGCGGTCGATCTCTCGGACGCGGATCAGCCAGAATCTTCCATCGCGAGTGACTTCGGCGTGGTAGGTCTTCACTTCCTCCACCATCCTTTCCCGAGGACGCCCTCGCATTCCTTGAAAATGTCGACGGCGAAGACCTCGCCCAGTTCGGTATGGCGCGGGATGGGGATCACCACACCGTTCAAGGTGTAGATGGTGTGGTTGGCGCCTTCCCGTTGCAGAATCCACGCCGCGCGTTGCCGCCTGGCGGCGACAGCGATCTTCTTGATGACCTCTCGTCGTCTCACAGCGTATGTCTAGGCAGGGCTAGACGCAAGCGTCAATAGCGCCCTAGACATCTACTGAGATGGGATGGAAAAGATCGTCTCGTTGCGACTGCGCAACACGGCGGATGCGAGCGCTCCGGGTCTGGGCCCGATCGCGATGATCTTGCAGGTCGCGACCACATCGTCATCACGATTGAGTAGTGCTACGGATCCCTCCGGGCCCTTCAGGCCGCATGCTGATCGCCATGACCACCGATGGGGATGTGCTCCTCAGGCTCGCCGGGGAGATCGACGACCTTGGGGCCCGCCTCGCGCGGGTCGGCACGGAGCTGCGGACCGTCCAGTCCGCGGCGGAACCGAAGCACGAAGAGGCCACTGAGCAGGCCGGGCAGCAGGCACCGCAAGCCGAGGAGGCCCAGGCTCGACCGCAGGTGCCCGAGCAGGCGCCGCAGCCTCAGGCTCAGCAGCCGCAAGCCGAGCAGCCCGCACCTCAGGCTCAGCAGCCGCAGCAAGCCCCGCAGCCGCAGGTCCCGCAGCAGCCGTACCCCCACGCCCAGTATCAGCACCCGCAACACGCCCACTACCAGCAGCAATACCAGCAGGCCCAGTACCAGCAAGCCCAGTACGCGCAGTGGCAGCAACAGCAGTACCGCCAGCAGTATCAGCAGCCGTACCGCCCGTACCAGCCCGCCCCGAAGGTGTCCCTCGCCGAGAAGCTGGGCAAGGAAGGCGCGGGCAGCAGGCTGCTGGCCTGGATCGGCGGCGCGGTCACGTTGCTCGGCATCGTGCTGTTCCTCGTGCTCGCGATCCAGCGTGGCTGGTTCGGCCCGGTGCCGCGGGTGATCGGCGGTGCCGTGCTCGGCGCGGCGCTGGTCGGGATCGGGCTCCGCCTGCACCGCACGCCGGCGGGCCGCACGGGCGCGTTCGCGCTCGCCGCCACCGGTATCGGCGCGCTGTACCTCGACGCCATCGCCGCGACGACGATGTACGAGTACCTCCCGGCCTACGCCGGTCTCGCGCTCGGCCTGCTGATCGCGGTCGGCGGGTTGCTGCTGGCCGTGCGGTGGAAGTCGTCGCTGCTCGCGACGGCCGTCGTGCTCGGCTGTGTGGTCTGCGCGCCGATCATCACGCAGGGGTTCACCCCGCAACTGGTCGCGTTCCTGCTCGTGGTCCAGGTCGCTTCGACGCCGGTGCAGCTGCGCCAGTCGTGGCCGTCGGTCGCGGTCGCGTCGGGGATCCCGCCGCTGGTCGCGTCGGTCTTCAGCACGGCGTTCACCGGTCTCGGCGGCAGCACCGCCAACACCGCCGCCGCGCTGGCCGTGGGTGGCGTGGGACTCGCGCTGGCCCTGATCGTCACCGCCAAGCGGCCGGGGGACGCCGCCGCGCTCGTCCTGCTCGCCTTCGCCCCCGTGCCTTCGCTGCTCGCCGCCTTGTTCCTGCCGAAGACTCCGGCCGTGCTGGTCACGGCGTCGGTCGCGCTGGTGCTGCTCGCGGTGTGGGCCGTCGGTAAGTGGCTCGACGGCTGGACCGGTGAGCTCGCGGGCGCAGCCGGGCTCGTCGCGGCCCTGCAGACGACGATGACGCTGTTCGACGGCAGTGCCCGTTCGGGGATCCTGATCGGCGAAGCGGTCCTGCTGTCTCTGGTCGCACTGTGGACGAAGAAGCACGTCGCCCTCTTCGGCGGGCTGGGCTTCGCTGTCATCGGCGGCATGATCGCGCTGGTCTTCGACGTCCCGCCGACGCTCTTCTTCCTGATCCGGAACCGTCCGGACGCCGATCTCGCCGCGGCGTTCCTGGTGGCACTCGCGATCCTGGCCGTCTCGATCACGCTTCCGTGGGTCGCGCACCGGCTCGGGCTGTTCAAGGCCGCGGCGGAGAACGTGGTGCCGTGGCTCTTCGCCGGGGTCTGCGGGCTCTACGGCGCGGGCGCGATGGTGCTGTGCGGCGCGATGCTGGCCGTTCCCGGCCGCTCGGGTTTCCTGGTCGGCCACGTGGTGATCACGGTGTCCTGGACGGTCGCCGCGCTGGTGCTGCTCGTCCGCGGCATCTCCGCGGTCAACCTGCGGGTGATCGGCTTCGTGCTGGTCGGCGCGGCGGTGCTGAAGCTGGTGCTGTTCGACCTCGCCGCGCTGGACGGCCTGGCCAGGGTCGCCGCCTTCCTCATCGCCGGGCTGGTGCTGCTCGGCGCAGGGACGCGGTACGCGAAACTCGTCGCGTCCCGCTGAGCGGACGAGGAAGAAATGCCGCCGGGTCGTGGTTGGTGGGTTCATGACCTACCAACCCGACCCGCGGCTCGCCGAGCGGGCGAAGGAGAACGTCGCCTGGCTGACCACGATCAGCCCGAAGGGCCGTCCTTCGCCGCGCCCGGTGTGGTTCGTGCTCGATGGTGACGACATCATCGTCTTCAGCCAGCCGGACACGGCGAAGACCCGGCACATCGAAGCCAACCCCGAGGTCAGCCTCCACTTCAACAGCGACGAGCACGGGGGCTCGATCCTGGTGATCGGCGGCAGGGCCGAGATCCTGCCGGACGGTCTCGCGTCGGAGCAGCCGGGCTTCCTCGGCAAGTACGAGAAGCACTACCCGGCGATCGACTACGACGTCCCGAAATTCGACCGGGAGTACCACGTCCGGATCAGGATCCGGCCCGAACGCACCTGGGGCTTCTAGAAGCCGACGGTCACGCAGGCCAGCCTGGCGCCCGCCGTCCCGGCGTGGCCCGGGTGGGTGTGGGTATGCGTTTCGTGGATCACGATGGAGTTCGCGCGCCGATCGGTGAACGTCCAGTCCACTTTGGACACGGCGGCGCCGCGGCCGGTGGCGTCGGTGGTGAGGTCGAGCCAGATCTCGTTGCGGGGGTTGGCGTAGGCCGGATCCACCGACGGCTTCACCGGGTCTTCGACGTTCTGGTAGTGCGGTCCGGCCAGATCACCGGTGGCACCGCACGGTTTCGTGTGCGCGTGGGCGCCGTATTCGCGGTTGGGCAGCAGGCCGGTCACGAGGACCGCGGTCGAGGTGCCGAGATGCCTGGACGTCAACCCGAAGACGTGCGCGCGGGCGCCGGGCGGCACCAGTTCGGGTTTGTAGCTCGTGAGACCGCTCTTGGCGGTGATCACGTGGACGCGGGAGCCGGGGACGGCGGTGGCCGGTCCGGCGCCGGCGGTCAGGGCCAGTGCGGCCGCGGACAGGACAAGCGAGAGTGCGGGGACGGGGCGCATGCCCCTTGCCTAGTCCGCACGAATCGGACACGCCAGGGTGGTCACTCGGTCGGGCGATCATTCTCAGACTATGAGCAGAGTGCGCGCGCCAGCGCGTCCGTTGAGGGCGGTGGCGGGGGCATGGATGGAAGGACAAGTGAGTAACAACCCTCCGGACCGCACCTGGCTGGTCGCGGTCGCCGCCGCTCTTTGGGGTACCGACGGGCTTTTGCGGCTGCCGCTCGCCGAGGCGCTCCCGGCGGCCACGGTCGTCTTCTGGGAGCACCTGCTGGTGGTGCTCGTGCTGAGCCCTCTCGTCCCCGGCGCCATCCGCGCGCTGCGCCGGACCGGCCCGCGGGAATGGCTGGCCGTGCTCGCCATCGGCGGCGGGTCTTCCGCGCTCGCGACGGCGATGTTCACCGCGGCCTTCAAACTGGGCGACCCCGTGACGCCGTTGGTGCTGCAGAAGCTCCAGCCGGTGTTCGCCGTGCTGGCGGCGTATTTCGTGCTCCGTGAGCGGGTCCGCCCGGGATACGCCTTGTTCGCGGTCCCGGCGCTGCTCGGTGCCTGGCTGCTGGCCTTCAAGGATCCGCTGAACATCCAGGTCGCCGCGGCGAAGGCGGCCCTGCTGGCGATCGGCGCGGCCGCGTTGTGGGCGGCGGGCACGGTGCTCGGCCGGATGCTGTCCACCGAACTCGCGCCGAAGGAGGTCACCACGCTGCGCTTCACGGTCGGCCTGCCGGTCTCGGCGGGGATCGTGGCGTACCAGGGCGGCCAGTTCGCCGTCGGCTGGGACAACGCGCTCGGGCTCGGCCTGCTCGCGCTGGTGCCCGGCCTGCTGGCGCTGAGCCTCTACTACGTGGGCCTGCGGTCGACGCCCGCGGCCAGGGCGACGCTGGCCGAGCTGGCGTTCCCCGTCACGGCCGCCGTCATCGGCGTATTGTGCTTGAACGCCGATTTGTCGGGTACTCAGTGGCTGGGCCTCGCCGTTGTGGTCGTGTCAGTGACTTCGCTCGGCTGGCACGAAAAGGTCAGGCGTCAACCGATGGTCTTGGAGCCGCTGAATGGTCGAGCACACCGGCGAGACGAAGAACGAACGCCTGACCCGCAACGTCAGTGAGCTCCTGCAGGAGCTGCGGGTCGCGCAGGCCGGTGTCCAGATCCTCTTCGGTTTCCTGCTCACGGTGGTGTTCACCGACGAATTCCACCAGGCGAGCGGGTTCGAGAAATCCGTCCATCTGACGGCGGTCCTGCTCACGGTCTGCTCGACGGTGCTGCTGACGGCGCCCGCCGCGTGGCACCGGCTGCTCTTCCGCACCGGGAACCGTGAGCGGATCCTCACCGTCGGCAATAGGTCCGTCCTGGTCGGGCTCGGTTGCCTCGCGGCCGCCATCATCACGACCGTCGCGCTCATCGCCAAGGTCGTCTTCGGCCCGATCGCGATGACGATCCTCGGCGTGTTTTCGGCCGTGCTGTTCGTCGTCATGTGGTTCGTGGTGCCGAAGAAGATCGACCGCAACGGCGACTGATCAGCGGCCCGTGCGCACCGGGGTGCTTCCGGGCAGGCCGAACGCGGCGGCCGACACGTTCCGGGGGTCGTCCGGGCTCGCGCCGTCGAGCACCCGGCGGGCGCCGACCCACGAGAACATCTCCTTGACCGAACGTGAGTAGCCGGCGCCGTCCTCCGCGAACTTCCGGTCGAGCACGCGGTATCCGCCGGGAGTGCGTTCGACGCGGTAGACCACCGGCTGACGGCGGAATCCGCCGCGCGTGACGAGCCCGTCGCCCTCTTTCGCGACCTCGTCGCAGCTCGCGACCAGGCCGATCTTGACCCGGTCGCCGTCCGGCCGGGTCTCGATCACCTTCTGCGTGCACACCCAGCGGACTCCCGCGTCCCTGGAACCGGCGAGCGCGCGCAGATGTTCGTCGATCGGCGGCAGCGCCTCCCGTGCGACGGCGTCGTCCACCGAAGGCATCTCGTCCACGATCCACCAGCCTGCCGCGGCCACCACCACGCCGACCCCGGCGAGTACGGGCCAGCGTTTGACGTTCCCCATGGGACGAAGCTACCGAGCGGGGCAAGTGTTCATCCGCGGTTCGGAGCGCGTTGCCTCCGCGACCGTAGGTTTCGGCCGTGAACGACTCATCCAGACGGACCTTCCTGCGCGGCGCGGGCCTGCTCGGCGCCGGTGCGGCGGTCTCCGCGCTACCCGCGCTAGGTGCTCCCGCCGCTTCGGCGACCTTCGGCCATCACGGCCCGGACCTCGAAGACGGCCGCTTCACCCTCGCGGTGCTGCCCGACACGCAGTACCTCTTCGACGCCGACCGCGGGGACCCCGCGCCGTTGGACGCCACCCTGCGGTACGTCACCGGCGGCGACGAGAACATCGTCTTCCTGGCGCATCTCGGCGACCTCACCGAGAACGGGCAGCCCGGCGAGTTCGAGCAGATCAGCCGCTCGTTCCAGCACCTGGACCGGCGCCGGTTCCCGTACAGCACGCTGGCGGGCAACCACGACATCAAGTCCTCCACCGACGACCAGCGCGGCCGCACGCCGTACCTGGACGCGTTCGGACCGCAGCGGCAGCGCGGTTCGCGGACCTTCCGCGGCGCGAGCCCGGACGGCTACAACAGCCACCACGTCTTCCGCGCGGGCGGACGCGAGTGGCTGCTGCTCGCGCTCGACTGGCGGCCGTCGGCGGGCGGGCTGGAGTGGGCGCGGTCGGTGCTCGCGCGGAATCCGCGGCTCCCGGCCATTCTGACCATCCATGAATTGGTATGGGCCGACGAGGCCGGACAGGCCCGGTTCTCGGAGTTCGGCCAGAAGGTGTGGGACGAGCTGATCGACGGGAACGATCAGATCTTCCTCACCCTCAACGGGCACTACTGGCCGCCGGGCCGCACGGTGAAGCGGAACAAGGCGGGCCACGACGTCCATCTGCACATCACGAACTACCAGGACCGCTACTACGGCGGCAGCGCGATGATCCGGCTCTACCGCTTCGACCTCGCGCGCGACGTGATCGACGTCCGCACCGTCTCGCCGTGGCTGGCGGACCAGGCGCCGCGGCTGAACGAGCTGCAACGGCAGGAGATCGAACGCACCGGCCCGGCGGACTACTTCAGCCTGGAGATCGACTTCGAATCGAGGTTCGCCGGGTTCGCGCCGGTCCCGGTCCCGCCCGCGCGGCCCGCCGGGCGGCAGCTGATCCGCGGGACCGTGGCCTATTGGCGGTTCGAGGGCCGTGACGGCGCGCCAGTGGACGGTGTCCGTGACCTTTCGGGCCGGGGCAACGACCTGGTCCGGGTGACCCTGCCCGGCAGCGCGCCCGAGGCGCTGCGGTTCTCCGGCGAGTTCTCCGGGCGGCAGCCGTCGAGGTCGAGCCTGCGGTTCGACGGCGGCAAGAAACCGGCTCGCGGCGGGTATCTGCGCACGGCGGACTCCGCGCCGATGAACGCGGAGACGTTCGCGCGCGGCTACACCGTCGAGGCGTTCGTGAAGCTGCCCGCGGATTTCAAGGACGGAAAGCACGCCTGGGCCGCGATCTTCGGCAGGCAGGGCTCCGGCGGCAAGGCGGGCAAGACCGGCGACGATCCCGGCGAGCCTTCGGCCACACTGTCCCTTTCGGACGGTGCGGCGGTCCAGTGGGCGGTGTTCCCGGTGAACCAGAACGGGATCTCCACCTGCTGGGGGCACGAGCTGAAGCTGGAGAAGTGGATCCACGTCGCGGCGGTCAACGACGGCAGGCGGACGACGCTCTACGTCGACGGCTGCCCGGTGCTGCGGAACCCGAAGACGCCGGCCGCGGGGATCGCGAACCCCGGCGGCTCGTGGCTGATCGGCGCCTACGCCTACGACTCGATCGTCGAGCAGGCGTTCCACGGCTGGCTCGGCGATGTCCGGGTGGTGGGGCGCGCGCTGGACCCCCGCGAGTTCATGCTCGGCTGAGCGGGTCGTGCGCGGTAATGGCGGATGTTCGTCCCCATTGTCGCGCACGATCGTTTCCGGGGGAATGCCGGGTCCCTCTTGACAAGCGGTGGACAATAAAAAATCGGCGCCCGATTCAGAATTGCTGATCGACGCGCCGAATGTGTTGTCAGTCTAACCGCTGTGAGGGGAACTTGTCAAATCAGGGGTACGACGAGGAATTGAGATCCGAACGGCAGTACGTGGCGTCGCTCTACCGGCGGTTGGACGCCGAACGCGCGCGGGTGAAGGAGGCGTATGCCGGTGCGCTGCGAGGAGAAGGCTTCGCGCTGTCCGACCGTGAGGTCTCGGCCGGTGCGAAGGCGCGAGAGATGGCCAGGCTGAAAATCGCCGACGAGGGTCTTTGTTTCGGCCGGTTGGACGCCCTTTCGGGAGAACGGTCCTACGTCGGCCGGATCGGTCTTTTCGACGAAGAGAACGACTACGAGCCTTTGGTGCTCGATTGGCGGGCGCCGGCGTCGCGCGCGTTCTACTGCGCGACGGGCGCGTCCCCGGAAGGAATGGCGCGGCGCCGTCAATTCCGCACCCTCGGCCGCGACGTCCGCGACTTCGCCGACGAGGTCTTCGGCCGTCCGGAATCGGCGGGGGAACGCGGCGACGCGGCACTGCTGGCCGCGGTCAACGCGCCACGCGGCGAAGGGATGCGGGACATCGTCGCGACGATCCAGGCCGAGCAGGACGAGATCATCCGGCTGGCGCACGCGGGTGTCGTCGTCGTGGAGGGCGGTCCGGGCACGGGGAAGACGGCGGTGGCGCTGCACCGCGTGGCGTACCTGCTGTACACCAAGCGCGAGCGCATGGAACGCCGCGGCGTGCTCGTGGTCGGGCCCAGCAGCGGTTTCCTCGACCACATCGGCCGTGTCCTGCCGTCGCTCGGCGAGACCAGCGTGGTCTTCGCGACGCCGGGTGACCTCGTGGCCGGTCTGCGCACCGAACGCGAGGACCCGCCGGCGGTCCAGCGGCTGAAGGGCTCGCTGGCGATCCTGGACGTGCTCGCGGCCGCGGTGGCGGACCGGCAGGAACTCCCCGCCGAGGCGGAGCCGATCGAACTCGACGACGTCACCGTGTCGCTGGACGCCGGGGTCGCCGCCGCCGCGCGTGCGGTCGCCAGGGAAAGCGGCCTGCTGCACAACGAGGCGAAGACCGTCTTCGAACGGGAGGTGATCGCCGCGCTCGCGACGCGGGCGGTCGACCGGCTCGGCGCGGGCTGGCTGCCGTCGGACGACGAGCACACGCGCCCGGAGATGCTGAAGAACGCCCGGCGCGACCTCGAAGCCAGCGAGCAGCTCCGCGCGGTGCTCGATCGCCTTTGGCCGTCGCTGACGCCGCAACGGTTGCTCGCCGACCTCTACGCCTCGCCGGAGCGGTTGCGGGCGGCCGGCGCCGACCCGTCGCTGTTCCGCGAGGACGCGGACGCGTGGACGGTCGCCGACGTGCCGTTGCTTGACGAAGCCGTCGAACTGCTCGGCGTCGACCGCACCGCCGAACGCCGGGCGGAGGAACGGCAGCGGCGGGCCCGGATGGAGTACGCCGAGCGAGTGCTGGAAATCGTCGAAGTCGAGGAGGACCACGACGACTACGAGTTCGCCCTGCGGCCGACGGACGTGCTGATGGCCGAGGAACTGGCGGACCGGTTCGCCGAGCGTGACGAACGGGATCTCGCCGAACGCGCCGCGGCCGACCGGGAATGGACCTATGGCCACGTCGTGGTCGACGAAGCGCAGGAGCTGTCCGAAATGGACTGGCGGGTGCTGATGCGGCGCTGTCCCAGCCGGTCGTTCACCGTCGTCGGGGATCTCGCGCAACGGCGGTCGCCGTCGGGCGCCCGGTCGTGGGACGCGATGCTCTCGCGGTACGTCGCCGATCGCTGGGTGTACCGGAAGCTGACCGTCAACTACCGGACGCCCTCGGAGATCATGGCGGTGGCGGCTTCGCTGCTGGCGAGTTTCGCGGGAGGCGCCGTTCCGCCGGAATCGGTGCGTTCGTGCGGGGTGCGTCCGTGGGCTCGTCGACTGTCCGAAGTAGACATAGAGGATGCCATCGCCGAGTTCACCCGCGAGGAATCGGGTCGCGAGGGGACGTCGGTCGTCATCGGGCCGCCGGGAGTGCCCGGCGCGATCGCGCCCTCCGCGACCAAAGGACTGGAGTACGACGCCGTCCTCGTGGTGGAACCGGAGCGGATCCTCGCGGACGGCCCGAGCGGCGAGGCGGAACTGTACGTCGCGCTCACGCGGGCGACGCAGCGGCTCGGGGTCCTGTACACCGGGACGCTGCCGAAAGTCCTCCGCGGTCTCGATTCCGGGCGGCGGACTCCCGACGCGTTCCTGCGCTGCGTCTAGCCCTCCCGTGAACGCCATGAACGGACCGTTCCTCGCGAAATTCGCGAGGAACGGTCCGTTCATGGCGCGGGACGTGCCGTCAGCGGGTCAGGTTGCCCCAGGCGTATGTCTGTTTCGCGAGTTTCAGGTAGACCAAGGTCTCCGTGCTGACGACACCCGGGATGGGCCGGATGTCGTCGTTCAGCACACTCAAGAGGTGTTCGTCGTCCCGGCAGGCGACCTCGGCGAGCAGGTCGTAGCCTCCCGCGGTCAGCACGACGTAGTGGACGTCCGGCAATCCGGAGAGCTGGTCGGAGACCGCCCGCGGATCGCCTTGGACCCTGATCCCGACCATCGCCTGACGGCCGAGCCCGACGTTCGCCGGATCCGTGACCGCGACGATCTGCATCGTCTCGTCCCGCAGCAGCCGCTGGACGCGCTGCCGCACGGCGCCCTCCGACAGTCCGACGGCCTTGGCCAAGGCCGTGAACGAGGCCCGCCCGTCGACTTGCAGTAGAGCGATCAGAGTGCGATCGGTATTGTCCAAACCCCTAGGTGTGCGCTGCTCCATCTGCGCGCGTGGTTCGTCACCCATGCCGTCCCTCCCTTTGTTTCGGCATGCGATTCTTGTCGCGCAGCGTATCGATCAATGTCCAGAATGCTACCGCCGTTAAGTTGTTTGTCGCGATTCTCTTTCCCTGCCCCTTCGGGCAAAGGATTCTGTCGCGTGACAGGCCAGGTGCCGAGGATTTCGGACGGCGGGTCAGCCGAGATCGCGTTTGAGCAGGTCTTCCTCGGTTTCGCGGCGGACGAGCAGCGTCGCCGTACCCCGGGAAACGCCGACCACCGGCGGCCTGCCGACGAGGTTGTAATTCGACGCGAGCGAGTGGTGGTACGCCCCGGTGCAGGGGACGGCGAGCAGATCGCCGGGGTGGACGTCGTCGGGGAGCGTGAGCCCGTCGGCGAGGACGTCACCCGATTCGCAGTGCCGTCCGACCACCGTCATCGGCCGCCTGGCCGCGCGGCTGCGCCTGCCGATCAGGCGCGCGGTGTACGCCGCCCCGTAGAGCGCGGGCCGCGCGTTGTCGCTCATCCCGCCGTCGACCGCGACGAAAGTGCGCGAACCGCGTTTCACCGCGCAGACCCGGTACACGGTGATACCCGCCGGGCCGACGATGGCGCGACCCGGTTCGATCGTCAGTTTCGGCAGGGGGAAGCCGTGCGAGGAGCATTCGTAGGCGAGCGCGACCCGCAGACGGCGCACATAGCCGTCGATGTCGAAACCCGGATCGCCGGGCAGATAACGCACGGCGTGCCCGCCGCCGAGATCCAGTTCGCGCAGGGTGACACCGTGGGTCTCGCGGAGTGCGACGAGCACGCCGACCATCTTGCGCGCGGCCAGTTCGTAGAAATCCACCCGCGACACCTGCGAACCGATGTGGCAGTGCAACCCGGCCAGCCGGAGCCCTGGCTGCGCGAGCACCGCGGAGACGGCCCGGCCGAGGTTGTCGCGGACCCCCTCGCGCAACGAGAAGCCGAACTTCTGTCCTTCGGTGCCGGTGGTGATCGCCGCGTGCGTGCCCGCCGCGACGTCGGGTGTCACCCGGATCAGCACCTGCTGCGCGCCGGTGGCCAGCGCGCCGAGCTGCTCGATCTCGTCGAGCGAATCCACCACGATGCGCCGGACGCCGTAGGACAACGCCGCCTTGAGGTCTTCGGGGGTTTTCGCGTTGCCGTGCAGCAGGATCCGCTCGGGGGGAAAGCCGACGGACCGCGCCACCGCGATCTCGCCCGCCGAGCAGGTGTCGAGGGAAAGCCCTTCCTCGGCGACCCAGCGCAGAACCGCGCGGGTGCACAGCGCCTTGCTCGCGTACGCCACTTCGGCGTCCGGCAGCGCCTTCCGGTACGCGCGCGCGTTCTGGCGGACTTCGTCCTCGTCGAGCAAGTACGCCGGTGTCCCGAACCTCGCGGCGAGGTGGGACACCGGCGCGCCGGCGAACAGCAGTTCCCCGCCTGGCCCGAGCCGGGTGCTCCGTGGCCAGACCCCGGGTTCGAGGTGGTCGGCGGCCTCGCAGCCGAGGCTGGGCAGGAGCTCGCTGAGCGTCACGGTTACCTCCGCGTCGATCGGTCAGTGCCTCATAAGCACAACTCCGATCGACCCGGCCCGGCCGTTCCGGCAACGTGTCCCTGACGTTTCGCGAGGGCTCGCTGACGCCTTGTTAACGCGCGGGTAACCCGGGTCACGCTTCTAGCGGACGGGCTCCGGGACGGTGTCGAGCGCCCGCACCATGTGCACGGCCAGCGCGAACGCCGCCTCGTTGTCGAGGTCGGTGTGTTCGTTGACGATCTTCTTCACGGTGTCCACCCGGATCTCGTACCGGGAGACGGGGACGGTGTCCGCGTTCATGGTGATCCTCTATTCGGTTTTTTCGGGTTCCGTGGCGCAGGTACAGCCGCGGCTGAAGCCACCGGCCGCGGTCGCGGTGCAGACCGGCGGGCGATCGCGTCGTGCTCGGACATCGGATGCGGACAGCTCGGGCACCGGTCGCCGGTGGCGGGCTCGGCGACGTCGCCGAGGGAACGGACGGAGGTCATCGGACACCCACCGGTTGAGCACGCAGCGGCGCCCCGACCTCGTGCAGATGCCGGAGCACGTAGCCGTACGACGCCGCCCAGCCGCACTGCGCGTAGTCGATGCCGTGCTTCGCGCAGAACTCCCGCACGATCACCTGCGCGTGCTTGAGGTTCGGCCGCGCCATGCTCGGGAAGAGGTGGTGCTCGATCTGGTAGTTGAGCCCGCCGAGCGCGAAGTCCACGACCGGGCCGCCGCGCACGTTGCGCGAGGTGAGGACCTGCTTGCGCAGGAAGTCGAGCTTGTGCCCGGCCGACAGCGTCGGCATGCCCTTGTGGTTCGGTGCGAACGAGCAGCCCATGTACACGCCCCACAGGCACTGGTGCACGGCGATGAAGACGAAACCGACACCGGGCGAGAGGACCACGAACACCGCTGTCAGGTACGCGGCGACGTGGGCCAGCATCAGCGCCGCTTCGAGTTTTCGCCGCTTGAACCCGCGCTGGAACATCGCCGTCACGCTCGAAACGTGCAGGTTCAGGCCTTCCAGCAACAGCAGCGGGAAGAACAGGAACGCCTGGTATTTCGCCATCCAGCGCAGGAAACCACGCCGTTCGGTGCCCTGCGCCTTGGTGAAGATGAGCGCGGCGAGGTTGACGTCCGGGTCCTCGTCCTCGTGGTTGGGGTTGGCGTGGTGGCGGGTATGCGTGCCGATCCACCAGCCGTAGCTCAGCCCGGTCAGTCCACCGTGGACGAAACCGGTGACGTCGTTCGCCCTGCGGCCGCGGAAGATCTGCTTGTGTCCCGCGTCGTGGCCGATGAAGGACAGCTGCGTGAACATCATCGCGAAGAAGGCGGCGAGGAACAGCTGCCACCAAGAATCCCCGAGGTGCGCGAAGGCGACCCAACCGCCCGCGAAAGCGAGCAGATTCAAGGAGATCTTCACCGCGTAGAACTTTCGGCGCCGGTCGAGGAGACCGGCGTCTTTGACCAATTTGGACAGTTCGGCGAAGTCGCTGCCCTGCCGCGTCTGGGTGGAGGTCATGGTGGATCACACCGTTCCGGTTCTCGTGAAAGTGGGCAATCCAGCAACGGGTTCACAACACCGAAGGGGCTGGTGCGGCCGAGAAGAGGCACTGGTACCACAACACGCCACGGACGCTCCGTGGTCTTGGTCCAGCGTCGCACGACAGCGGTGCGGAAGCAATTCACCAAAGCCGCACGATCTGGCGTACAGTCGAAGACATCGAGGGAAATTTCCCCCGGTTCCGTCCGGTCGCGAGAATCGATCGGAGACAGGAGCACCGGCCAGACATCGTTCTTCGCGCTCTTGGTCCCGCCGGCTTCGCCGGTGAGCAGCCGCCCGCCGCGCCCTAGGCGCGCCCCGAGGCGCCCAACAGGGCCACGCCGCGATCGTCGATGGCCACGACCTCTGACCTGTCACCGTGTCCGCATCCGCCCCAGTGGGTGCGGGCACGGTCAGAAAAAGGCCAGCGCCGCGGAGACCTGCTCCCGTTCCCCGTCGCTCAGCACGCGGCTCGGCGGGCGGACGTCGGAGCGGCACAAACCCAGCTGTGCCAACGCTTCCTTCACCACGCTCACGTTGTTGGCGTGGCCATCGGCGGCCCGAAGCTCCTCGAACGGCCGGACGCGTTCCCAGCAGGCCATCGCGCCGCGGAAGTCGCCGTCGCGCAGCGCGTGGAACATTTCCAGCGAGAGCGACGGCGCGACGTTCACCAGGCCCGATGTGAACCCGGTCGCGCCGACGGCGAAGTAGCCCGGTGCCGACAGCTCCGCCAGCCCGGCGATCCACGTGAAGCGATCGATCCCCGCGTCCCGCGCCACCGCGGCGAACCGCACCGGATCCGGCACCGCGTACTTCACCCCGATGACGTTCTCCGCGGCGTCGGCGAGCCTGGCCAGCCGCTCGCCGTCGATCCGCGCGTCGCGCACGTACGGCACGACACCCAGCTCCGGGACCGCCGCGGCGATGGCCCGGTGGTACTCGACCCAGCCCTCCGCCGAGACGTACGGATGCACCGGCTGATGGATCATGACGAGATCCGCGCCCGCCTCACCGGCGTGCCGCGCCGCGCCGATCGCCGTCCGGACGTTGTGCCCCACTCCGGCGACCACACTCGCCCGGCCCGCTGCGGCCGCGACCGTCAGTTCGAGACAGAGCCGGGTCTCGGCCTCGTCCAGCGCGTAGAACTCGCCGGTGTTCCCGTTCGGTGTCACGACGCCGACCCCGCCGTCGATCGCCCTGTCCACCAGTTTCGCGTAGGCGTCCGGAGCCACGGCGCCGTCGGCGTCGAACGGGGTCACCGGGACGGCCACGACCCCGGACAGCCGCTGTTTCCACTCGTCGAAGCGCGAAGAGGAGGTCACTGGCATGCCCTATCTGATATATGATGTGACATCTCACGGTAGCACGATGGGTGATTGGGCCGGATGTCCTGAAACTTGGGGCGGGCGGTCCGGTCAGGGCAGCTCGGCGAGGAAGAGCTCCAGCTGCTCGACGACGAACGCGTGATCAGCGGCCTGCGGCAGTCCCGAGACACCCACGGTGCCGACCGGGCCGACGCCCTCGACGATCACCGGGAAGACGCCGCCGTGCGCGGCGTAGAGATCAGGGTCGAGCCGGGAATCGGCTTCGAACGTCGTGCCCTTCGCGCGGAACCGCTCGCCGACGAGGAACGAGCTGTGCCCGTAGCGGTCGACGACGCGGCTCTTGCGGTCGATCCACGCGTCGTTGTCGGCCGAGGTGCCCGGCAACGCCGCGTGGAACAGCCGCTGCCCGCCGCGGCGCACGGAGACCGTCACCGGGAGGGCGCGGTCCCGTGCCGCCGCGAGCAGGCGGGCGCCCAGCTCCAGCGCGGTCTCGTTGTCGAACCGGCGGAAGACCAGGCGCTCCTCCTGCGCGGCCAGGACGGCCAGGGTGTCATCGCTCATGCCACCCATTAAATCAACGCTGTTGTGTAATAGCTAGCGAAGGGCGTCCAGCGCGAAGGCGGCGTACATCGCGACGCCGTTGGCCATCGCGTCCTCGTCGAAGATCACGCGGTTCGAGTGGTTCGCCTCGACCGTGGCCAGGTCCGCGCCGGGCGGGCAGGCGCCGAGGAACGCGAAGGCGCCCGGAATCCGCTGAAGGACGTAGGAGAAGTCCTCCGCGCCCATCACCGGGTTCTCCATGACCTCGGAGTTGCGGGCGCCGAGGACCTCGGCCGCCAGGTCCAGCACGCGCGCCGCGACCTGGGGGTCGTTCACCGTGACCGGGTAACCGGGGAGGACCTCGGCGCTCACGCGGACGCCGTGCGCCGCGCCGACCGCCTCGCACACCTTCGGCAGCTCCTCGCGGACGAACGCCTGCGTCCGCTCGGACAGCGTGCGGATCGTGCCCTCCAGGAACGCCGTCTCGGGGATGATGTTCGTCGTCGTCCCCGCCTCGATCCGGGTGACCGAGACCACCGCGGGCTCGAACACGCTGACCTTGCGGGTCACCATCGTCTGCAGCGCGCTCACCATCGCGGCCGCCGCCGGCACCGGGTCGATCGCCTGGTGCGGCGCCGAGCCGTGCCCGCCACGGCCGGTGACGGTGACGTGGAAGCTGTTGGCCGACGCCATGATCGGCCCCGGGCGCGTCTGCACGACGCCGGACGCGGCCGAGGTGAAGATGTGCAGGCCGAACGCCTTCTCGACGCGCTCGCCAGAGGCGTCGAGCACACCCTCGTGGATCATGTGGCGCGCGCCGTGCTCGCCCTCCTCGCCCGGCTGGAACATGAACACCACCGACCCGGCCAGCTCGTCGACGTGCTCGCTGAGCAGCCGCGCCGCCGAAGCCAGCATCGCGACATGGGTGTCGTGCCCGCAGGCGTGCATCGCGCCGTCGTCCTCGGAGGCGAAGTCGAGGCCGGTGTCCTCGTGCAGCGGCAGCGCGTCCATGTCACCGCGGAGCAGGATCGCCGGGCCCGGCTTCCCGCCGCGGAGCACAGCGGTCAGTGACGTGGTCGATTTGCCCTCGATGATCTCGAGCGGCAGGCCTTCGAGGGCCGCTTTGATCGAGGCCTGGGTCTTCGGCAGCTGGAGCCCGATCTCCGGATTCCGGTGGAGCTCCCGGCGGAGCTCTACGGTTTTCGTCTGGAGCGCGCGGGCTTCCTCCAGCAATCCGGCGAAGCGCGCGTCGGGGAGGGTGGGCAGGTCGGTGGGTCCGGTCATGTCTCGATAGTGGCGCATGCGGCGCTTCGGGCGCACCGTGCGTGCGTTCCGAATGCGGGCGGAATACGGTGTGCGCATGGCGGTGCAAGAGCCGATCACGGGGTTCGCGGTGGCCGTGGTGCGGGAGGACGGTCGGTGGCGGTGCAGCTCTCTTGATCCGGGGGCGCTCGCCGAACTCGACGCTGCGATCACCGAGCTGGGGAAACTGCGTTCGACGGGTGCCGCTTTCGGGCTGCTGGCGGTCGACGACGAGTTCTTCGTGATCGTCCGGCCGAGCCCCAGAGGCCCCTCGCTGCTGTTGTCCGACGCCGCCGCGGCGCTCGACTACGACATCGCCGCGGACGTCCTCGACGTGCTGAGAGTCGACCCCCCGGACGAGGACGACGACGCGGTCTGGCCGGAAGGCGATCTGGAGATCCTGTCCGACCTCGGACTGCCGGGGGCCGAACTGCAGGTGATCGTCGGCGAGGTCGACCTCTATCCGGACGAACAACTCCAGATGGTCGCGCAGCGGTGCGGATTCGCCGCCGAGTTCACGAAGATCCTGGACGAGATCTGAGCCCCGCAGCCTCCGCCGCCGACATCGCCGCCGTCCGGGCGGCGATCGCGGCGGCGCGAGGTGCGGGCGACGACGTGCCGATCGGTGCCGTCGTCCTGTCGCCGGACGGGACCCCCCTCGCTTCCGCGCGCAACGCCCGCGAAGAGCTCGGAGACCCGACGGCGCACGCGGAGATCCTCGCGCTGCGGGCCGCGTCGGAGCGCTACGGCGACGGCTGGCGGCTCGAAGGCTGCACGCTCGCCGTGACGCTGGAGCCGTGCACGATGTGCGCCGGCGCCCTCGTGATGGCCCGGGTCGCCAAGGTCGTCTTCGGCGCCTGGGAGCCCAAGACCGGGGCCGTGGGGTCGCTGTGGGACGTCGTCCGCGACCGGCGGCTCAGCCACCGCGCGGAAGTCGTCGGCGGGGTCCTGGAGGTCGAATGCGCGGCCCTGCTCGAAGAGTTCTTCCACGGGCAACGGGGTAACCGCATCGGGTGAGGAGATGTGTCGGATCCCGTGGCCCGGGTAACCCGGAGGCAGGCGGTCGCACACGGTGGCCGCAGTCGAAGGAGGAACATCCGCCATGAGCGTTTTCGACAAGGCGAAGGACAAGGCCGAACAGGCCATCGGCGCCGCCAAGGAGAAGCTCGGCGAGAAGACCGACAACCAGGACCTCGCGAACTCCGGCCGGGCCGACCAGACCGAAGGCCAGGTGAAGGAGACCGGGCACGACCTGCGCGACCGTGCGGAAGGCGGCGTGCAGGACCTCAAGGACAAGTTCAACAAGTAGCCCGGACGCAGAAGAGCCGGTCTCCGTGGAGACCGGCTCTTCGCTGCGGTGGCGGTGGGATTTGAACCCACGGACGGGTATTAACCGTCACACGATTTCGAGTCGTGCTCCTTCGGCCGCTCGGACACGCCACCGCCGAGAACAATACCGGAGGGTCTTCGGGGGCCTTCAGGGGGTCAAGGAAGCTGCGCGGTGATCTCGTCGATCGCCGCCGTCTGGTTCTCCACGATCTCCTGTGCCAGCGCCTTCGTCTCGGCGTGCTCGCCCGACGACAGCACGGTCTTGGCCATCGCGACGCCGTTGCGCAGATGCTCGGCCATCAGCGGGAGCCACACCTTGTCGAACTCGGCGCCGGACAGGTTCTGCAGCGAGGCGACCTGCCCTTCGGTGATCATCCCCGGCATCGCGTGCCCGGCGTGACCCGCCGCCGGGAGGACGGCCGCGTTCCAGGATTGCAGCCAGCCGGTCATCGTCTGGACCTCCGCCGACTCGGCCTTGACGATCTTGGCGGCGGTGGCCTTCACGTACTCCGAGGCCGACCGTGCCGAGGCCAGGTTCGCGACCTGGATCGACTGCTGATGGTGCGGGACCATCTGCTGGGAGAAGGTGATGTCGGCCTGGTTGGCGCCCGGTGTCGCCGGGGCGGCGCCCGTGGCCGTCGAACAGCCCGCGAGCACCCAGACGAGCAGCGCGAACAGTGCCATCGGCAGTCGCCGTCGCATCGATACCTCCGTAGTCAGGGGAAAACCGGCCCCTCCGCCCTGTGATACGGCTGTGACCTTCCGGCGGTTCAAAATCGGATTAGCCTTGGCTGGCATGACGGATCCGAAGACAGTGGTGACCGGTTTCCTTCAGGCCCTCGAAGAGTTCGACATCGATCGGGCGCTCGGCTTCGTGGCGATCGACATCGTCTATCAGAACGTCCCGCTGCCCCCGGCCCGCGGCCTTTCCGCGGTGGAGAAGCAGTTGCGCGCCATGGCCCGCTACGGCAGCGGGTTCGAGGCACGCACCCATCACATCGCCGCCGACGGGCCGATCGTGCTGACCGAGCGCACCGACGTCCTGCGGCGTGGTTCGTGGGAGGCCGAGTTCTGGGTGTGCGGCACCTTCGAAGTACGCGACGGCCGGATCGTGCTGTGGCGCGACTTCTTCGACTGGACCACGTTCCTGGCCGCGAGCGCGAAGGGTGCGGGCAAGGCGGCGGTCGCCGGGGTCAAAAAACTCGTGAGTGGTAAGGACGGTTAGAACCGTCCTTACCACTCACGAGGTCAGGCGGCCCGGGGGTTCTGCTGGGTGCTGGGCTTGGCCGGCGGGTTGCGAAAGCCACTTTCGCAACGTTGAAGGTTGCGAAAGTGGCTTTCGCAACGTCGGCCGTGGCCGGGCCGGTACCGTCCTTACCACTCACGAGCGGAAATGACGCACCGCCGGTGTACGGGCTCCGTCCTCCCCCGACGGATCCCGTGCACCGGCGGTGCGCCCCCAGTTCCCCCTGCTCGCCCTCCCCGGCGAGCGTCAGAAGTTCGTGCGCCGGTCGGCTTCGCGCAGGACGGCGTCGAGCCGCGCCCCGCCGAACGGGGTCATCGGCCGTTCGCCGCGTTCCCGGTCGCGCAGATCGACGGCCAGTGCGATGCTCAGCAGCAGAACCAGTGCCGTACCGACGATGAGCCAGTTCATCGGACACCTCCTCCGGCGACGTGAGCCGAGGATTTGTGTCCTCGCTCACGTCGCCAAAGGTAGCTCCGGAAAAGCCGGGTTGTACCCGGACTTGAGGTTCATTTAAGGCAGCGGAACACCAATGGGCTATTTGCGCGGGGCTCCCGCGACATAAATGTCACCGTCGGCCACGGAGACGTCACGCGCACTGGACGCGCCGGTCGCCAGAATGCGGGCCGGGTCCCGGAAACCGGTGATCACTTCGACCCGCTGGACCGGTTTCGGTGTGGTGATCAAGGTTTCCGGCTTCCACGTACGTCCGTTCCCGAGCAGGAACGTTTCGATGCCCGGCTTTCCGTCACGGGTTCCGTAAACGCGCCAAGTACCGCCATTGAGCGGTTCGATCTCGCGCAATCGGAGCCCGTTCGCGACTTCGCGCACTTCCCAGTCCCGGCCGTTCCACGCACCCGCGAAATCGCGTGGCGAGCCCGCGGCGTCGAACTGGAACCAGGTGACGAACGGTTTGCCGTCGCGCTGGGTGCCGACCTGAAGGATGTAGTCCGGCGACTTGAGCCCGCCGGGGAGTTCGAGCGGCGTTTCGACGACCTTGAGATACCGCTCCTGCTCGGCGTCGTCGACCTGCGTGCCGAGATCGTGGCCCGCCGCGGAGAAGAAACGCAGGGTGCGGACGTCGAACGACACGTAGTAGACGTTCCGGTGGTAGACGTCGTGCTTGTGCTGCGCGGGTCCGCCGCCCGCGAGCGTGTAGACGAACTGGATCCGCCCGGACGACGGCAGGTAGCGCAGCTGCCCGACGTAGACCTCGTCCATGTGGTCGGCCCGGCCCAGCGAGCCGAACGCCCACTGCTTCCCGGTCAGCCGCACGGAGTTCTTCCACGTCTTCCCGTGGTCGCGGGAGACGAGGTACTTCATCGGGCGGAAATCGGAGTTCGCCGCCGGATCCAGTTCCTTCGTGGTCTCCCGGTAGAACAGGAACAGCGTGCCGTCGACGGTCTTCACCGGCATCGGGTAGCTCGCCGCGGCCCCCTCGGGAACATCGAGGTCGGTCCAGGTGCCGTCGAGGGAATGCGCGAGCGGCGCGCGGCTGATCACGGTCCGCTTGTTGTGCATACCGCGGAAGATCAGCAGATGCCCGTCGCCCGCCAGCAGCATCGTGGGGTAGTTGTGCGGATCGGACTCGCCGTCGGCGATCTTCTTCGGCGGAGTCCAGACGCCGGTCCGGTGGTCGTAGGCCTGGACGTAGGTGTCCGCGGCCTTGCCGGACCACGAAATGAAGGTCTTGCGCGCGACCGGATCGAAGATCCCGCCCGCGTTCGGCCGCCGGTCGGTGCGCGACGCGACCGTGCTCGCCGGGGTCATCACTTCGAATGCGGCCTTCTCCGGTGGCTTGGCGGCCGCCGGGGGAACCGGGATCACGAGACCGGCCGCGACGATCGCGCAAAGCAGTCTGCGCATGAAGACGCCTCCTGGTGCGTAACAGGCGGCGGAGCTCGATCTTCGCACGAGGGGGTTCGGCGCGACCAGGGTCCGAACGGGCTAGCGGTGACGAATCGTTGTCTTGTCGTCTTCCTCATTTCACTTGTTCGGGGGAGTATGCCTCGACCGATCTTGCGAAAAGGGGACTCAGCGTGACCACATCCCGACGTGCCGCCCGGAGACGGGCCCTGACCGTGGCCGTCGCCTCCGGCCTGGTCGTGAGCGGCATCACCGCTCCGGCCGCGCTCGCCGCGCCCAGCACCGACGCCGTGATCGCCGAGGTCTACGGCGGTGGCGGCAACTCGGGCGCCACGCTGACCAACGACTTCGTCGAACTCGCCAACCGCGGCACGACCGCCGTGAGCCTCGACGGCTTCAGCGTCCAGTACGCGCCAGCGTCGGGGAACAGCTGGCAGGTCACGCCGCTGACCGGCGGTGTCGCTCCGGGCGCGCGGTACCTCATCGCGCAGGCGAAGGGCTCGGGCGGCACCGTCTCGCTGCCGACGCCGGACGCCACCGGCTCGCTGGCCCTGTCCGCGACCGCCGGCACCATCGCGCTCGTCCAAGGCACCACGGCGCTCACCTGCAAGACCGCCGCCGACTGCGCGGCCGACACCCGGATCAAGGATCTGGTGGGTTTCGGCTCCACCGCCGTCATCCGTGAGGGGGCCGCGGCGCCGGCGCCGTCCAACACCGCCTCCGTCGCCCGGGGGACGACGCTCGCCGACACCGACGACAACGCCGCCGACTTCACCTCCGGCGCGCCCACCCCGACCAACGCCAAGGGTGAGACGCCGGGCGAGACCGGGCCGCCGCCGGTCGACGCGAAGATCCACGACATCCAGGGCACTACCCGGATTTCGCCCTTCAAGGACCGGAAGGTCGCCGGGGTCACCGGCGTCGTGACCGCGATCCGGAGCTTCGGTTCGGCGCGCGGGTTCTGGATCACCGACAGCGCGCCCGACGCCGACCCGCGCACCAGCGAGGGCCTGTTCGTCTTCACCGGCTCGACGACGCCCGCCGTGGCCGTCGGAGACGCGGTGACCGCCTCCGGCACCGTCCGCGAGTTCTACCCGGACGCTCCCGCGACCTCGCCGTACCAGTCGCTCACCGAGCTGACGAGTGCACAGTGGACGGTTCAGTCGAGCGGGAACGCTTTGCCCGCGCCGACCGTCGTCTCGCCGGACACGGTCCCGGACACCGTCGCTCCCGCGCCGGGCGGCAGCATCGAGCCGTTGCCGCTGGAGCCCGCGAAGTACTCGCTGGACTTCTGGGAGACGCACGAGAGCGAGATCGTCAGCGTCTCCGACGCGCGCGTCGTCGGCCCGACGTCGCGGTTCAACGAGCTTTACGTGACCACCAAACCGAAGCAGAACCCGAGCGTCCGCGGTGGCGCGGTGTACCTGGACTACGACCGGCTCAACACCGGTGTGCTCAAGGTCGCGTCGCTGATCCCGTTCGCGGAGCGGCCGTTCCCGAAGGTCAACACCGGCGACGTCCTCACCGGCGAGACCTCCGGACCGGTCGAGTACAGCAACTTCGGCGGTTACACGCTGTTCGCGACGAAGCTCGGTGCCGCCAAGGACAACGGATTGCAGCGTGAGAGCACCCGCGCTCAGCGCAGCGGTGAGCTCGCCGTGGCGACCTACAACGTCGAGAACCTGTCCGCTTTGGACAGTGCGGAGAAGTTCGGGGAGCTGGCCAAGGCCGTCGTCGGCAACCTGGCGAAGCCGGACATCCTGAACCTGGAAGAGATCCAGGACAACAACGGGCCGGCGAACGACGGCACTGTCGCCGCCGACCAGACGTTGCGGAAGTTCGTCGACGCGATCGCCGCGGCCGGTGGCCCGCGTTACGAGTGGCGTCAGATCGACCCGGAGAACGGCAAGGACGGCGGCCAGCCGGGCGGCAACATCCGCGTCGGCTTCCTGTTCAACCCGGCGCGAGTGTCCTTTGTGGACCGCAAGGGCGGCGACGCGACCACTCCGGTCGGCGTGGTCGAGGAGCGCGGAAAGACCCACCTGACCGTCTCGCCCGGACGGGTCGAGCCCGGGAACGAGGCGTGGGAAGACAGCCGCAAACCGCTGGCCGGCGAGTTCGTCTTCAAGGGCCGCACCGTGTTCGTCATCGCGAACCACTTCAACTCCAAGGGCGGCGACCAGCCGACGCACGGCCGCAACCAGCCGCCGGTCCGGAGTTCCGAGGTGCAGCGGGTCAAGCAGGCGACCGTGCTTCGCGGCTTCGTCGACAAGCTGCTCGCGTCGGACAAGAACGCGAACATCGTGGTCGCCGGTGACATCAACGACTACCCGTTCTCGCCCGCCGTCGAGACGCTGACCGCCGGTGGCGCGCTGAAGGACCTCATCGCGTCGCTGCCCGAGAACGAGCGGTACAGCTACGTTTTCGAGGGCCAGTCGCAGGTGCTGGACCACATCCTGGCGTCGAAGGCGCCGCGCGGGCTCGACTACGACGTCGTCCACCTGAACGCCGAGTTCGCGAAGCAGGCGAGCGACCACGACCCGCAGGTGCTGCGGTTCCGGCCGAGCGCGGGCAACCCCGTCGAGGACGCGTTCCATGACCTGGCGGACTACCTGGAGAAGGTGCTCGGCCCTTACCTGCCGAAGCCGTAGTAACGCGCGTGAAGGCCCCCTTCCCTCGGCTGAGCCGAGGGAAGGGGGCCTTCACGCGAGTCGCGGCCCCAAGCACGCGAGTCACGTCCCCAAGCACGTGAGTTGCGCCCCCAAGCACGTGAGTTGCGCCCCCAAGCACGCGAGTCGTCCGTCCGATCACGCGTGTCGTCCGCCCAGTCACGCGAGTCGTCCATCCAGTCACGAGTCCCCGCCATCGAGTGCGCGTGCTCGAAGGCGTAACTCGCGTGACTGGAAGGCGAACTCGCGTGATCAGGAGGCGAACTCGCGTGATTGGACGGCGAACTCGCCTGGTCAGGAGCGTTTGGCGCGCCACCCCAACGAAAGCACCGCCTGCACGAGTTCCTGGTAGCTCGGCTTGACCTCTTCCAGGTACTTCTCCAGGTACCTGGGCCGCGCGGTCGGGACCGGGCGAGGGTCCTCGTCGTCGGGCAGCCACGAGAGGCCTTCGACGTTGTGCTGCGCCATCTTCCACCAGCGGGTGCACCGGTCGACGGCGCGCTGCTCGCGTTCGGCGGCGTCCGCGACGGCTTGGTGCGCCTCGGCGAGCCGCGCCTCCAGTTCGTCCGCGCGGCCGATCTCCCAGTTGCGCAGGTTCTCCGCCGAAGCGCGCGCGAGGCCGACGATCTCCTTGTACCGCATGGCCGCGGTGATGCCGTCATCCATCGAGAAGCCCTTCCGGACGCTGGAACGGGATGATCACCTCAGGCGCACCGTGGGTGGTGCGGTCGAAGAACAGCGCCCGGCCCGGTCGCGGTGACCAGTGCACGACCTGCCCGGCGGCGAACGGCGACAGTTCGTTGCCCTGGACATCAAGCGCCGCCCAGGTCCCGATGTCGTCCGTGCCCGCGAAACCGAGCGTGTCCTTCAGCCGCGCGATGCTGCGCCACCAGCCGATGGTGTGGACGCCGTGCGTCGGGCCCTGTTTCAGCAGCACTCGCAGCTGATCCAGGCCGCTCTTGAGCTGTCCGGGCGCCTTCGCCTCCAGCGCGGGGATCGACGCGTCGACGCCGTACAGCAGCAACACCCGCGCTTTGTCCAAAGAGGACAGATTCTCCGCGATATCGATTACCCGGGCGGGCAGATCGTCGACCAGGGTGGCCTCGTGTCCTTCCGCGCGCAGGCGTTCGGCCAGCTCCGCCACGGCGGGGACGGACGCCTCGATGGGGCACGAGAGCACGAACTCCACCGACTCGTAGGGATACTGGCGGGCGAGCGATCGGGCGGCCGAGTCCATGATGGACAGTGCTTCCGCGGTGGCCGCGCCGAGGACGGCGACGTTGCGTCCCGGTGCCTTCGGCAGCTCGACCCCGCAGGCGGCCTCGTCGACGTCGATGGACTGGCCGAGCAGCGCCCGCGGCCGGTCCGTCGGCTTCAGATCCGCGAACGCCGGGAACTGTTCCAGCACAGGGGAATGCGCCCCGTCGAACAGCCGTGGCCGTTTGAACGACTCCGAGTACTGCTCCCAGAGCCGGTGCTGCAGTTTGTTGAAGACGTCCTTGGTGCTCGCGTCGGGCACGTGGGCGAGCTGGTTCCCGTGCGCCACCCCGGAATCGTGGTTGATCACCGCGTGCCACTTCGGCGCCGAGACCGCCGCGTTGTTGGTCTCGGCCAGCACGCGCCGCGCCTTCGGCATCGCGATCCGCAGCGTGCACTGCTCGAACACCGCCGGTTTGCCCCAGAAAGCCTCGATCCCGGCGACGTCCTGGCTCGCCAGCACCAGGTGGATGCCCTGAGACCGGCCTCGCCGCGCGATGTCCTCCAGCAGCTGGGTCGCGGTCGCGGTCACGCCGTCGCGGCCGGCGAACAGGTACTGGAATTCGTCGATCACCGCGACGATCCGCGGCCAGTGCCCGCCGGGATCCTGCTCGCGCAGGTCCGAGAGGTTGGTGACCTCGTGCAGTTTCGCCGCGGCGGACCGGCGGCGCAGCTCGTCGGCGAGGAACCGCAGCAGCGCCAGGCCGAACTCGCGGTCGGTGTTGACGTTGACCCCGATGAGTTTGGCGTGCGGCAGCCAGCTGGCGTCCCGCCGTCCCGGCGCTAGCCCGGCGAACGACACGCCCTCCTTGAAGTCCAGCAGGTACAGCGCGAGCTCGTCCGGCGAGTACCGTGCCGCGAGGCTGCCGAGCAGCGAGTACAGGAAGTTCGTCTTCCCCGAACCGCTCGGCCCGCCGATGAGCACGTGCGGGCTGGCGTCGCCGATGACGACCTCCACCGGCTCGCCCTCGAAGAACCCGACCGGCGCCCGCAGCTCGCGCGCCGAGCTCTCCTTGCCCAGCTCGGTCGGCAGGAGGTCGGCGAACGCACGGGGCCCGCCCTGTTTGGCGATCAGCGCCTCGGCGATCCGCCCGGCGGCCCGGATGACCTGACCGGACGGCATCGGCGGGTCCAGGTCGACGACCAGGTCGGGGCCGGTCATGCTGCTCATCGCGTGCCGCTCGTCGTGCAGGCTCAGCGATTCGACCGACGTCGACAGCATGGTCGGCACGTCGATCAGGATCAGGCAGATCCCGGCCGCGAGCGCCCCGGTGGCGACTCGTTTCAGTTCGCGGGCGCGTTCCGGTTCGAGGGTTTCGCCGTTGCCGTAGAGCACCGCGACGCGGAACGGTTCGACCCGCTGGCCGCTCGCCCGCCGGATCTCCCGCAGCGACGTGTGCCCCGCCTGCATCCCGGTCGCGTGGATGCGGCGGATGTGGCCCGCCAGTTCGTCGAGGAGGTCTTCGAGCCGTCCCGGGTCGTACAGCGTGAGCGCGCTCGTGCGGCTCAGCGGATACAGGTCGGGCAGGATCGCGGTCAGCTGCCCGACGTCCCACAGGTGGACGCGTACCGCGCCGGGCTCGAACGTGCTCAGGATCCGCATCAGCAGGTTCTGCACGATGCCGTCCACCGCGGCCCTGGTCTTGGGCGCCGACGTGATGGACAGATGCGACTCGTCGAGCAGGGGCACCGCGACGTCGAACGTACGCGGGACGTCCTTGCCCGAAACGGTCGCCGAGCCGACGCGCCACAGCCCCGGCGCGGTGATGCCGGGATTCCCGCCGACGCGGCCGAGCCAGTTGCCCGGCGGCTGGCTCGCGGGCCCCGGCGCGTTGTGCGCGACGAGCTCGCGCAACGCGTTCGGGCCCGCTTCCCAGTCGGCGTAGAACTGGCCGCGCACGCTGCCGAGCAGGCCGAACACCTCGTTCGCGGCGGGATGCCGGGACCATTCGGCGTACTGGTCCGAAGTGGAGTGGTTCATCCCCACCCGGACTATGTGCTGTTCCAGTTCGAGTTTGGCCAGCTCCGCCTCGGCGGACTGGCGGGCGCCGGCGGCGGCGCCGAGGACGAGCCCGATCTGGTGCCGGACCCGCTCCAGCGCCGTAACGACGCGATTGCGCTGTTCACTCGCTTTGCTGCCCATACCGGCTCGCCGATCTCAGAGGCGGGATTGGTAACCGCTGACCAGGTCGTCAGCGGCGGAAAGGCGCGTCAGGAGGTTTTCCATTCCCTCGTCGGCCTGCGCCAGCTGCGGCGGCACCCACGGCACGGCTTGGGCCTGGGGTTCCACGATGGCGCGCCGGGACTCTTCGAGCAGGCTTCTGGCCCGCTCCGCATGGGCGCGCCCGTCGGCGAGGCCGGTTTGCACGGCCGTCAGCAGCTGGTGCAGCTCCTCGAGGTACATGTCAGAGACGGGTCGAGTACGACTCGGCCGACGAGATGCCCGCCTGGATGGTGCTCTGCATCCCGGTGATGCCCTGCAGGGCCTCGGCGAGGAGCCCGTGCGCCTGGCTCACCTCGTGCTGGGTGCTGCCCTGGGTGGCCTGGGAAAGCGAAAGCTGGGCTTCTTCGAGAGACTGCGCTGCCTGCTGAAGTGCGGCGATGCTCGCGGATGCCTTCTCGTTCGCGAGCGCGATACCAGCGCGGATCTCTTCGACTCCGGCCATTTTGGCGGACTCCTTGGGACGTCGGGGGCTGGAACGACCACTATTAAACTTAGCGTGATCAACTGACTCTGTTAAGTGAAGGTCCTGCTAACTAATCAACAAGGCCCCGGACGTCGGAACGTCCGGGGCCTTGCTGACTGCGGAGGATACAGGATTCGAACCTGCGAGGGCGTGAACCCAACACGCTTTCCAAGCGTGCGCCTTAGGCCGCTCGGCCAATCCTCCGTGGGGAACTTTACCGGATGCCCTTTCGTCCCCTCGAAGGCGGGTCTGACCTGCGTTCGCGCCCTTAAGCGGTCGCGGGTGCAGTGGTGTCGGCAGTGTCGACTACGTCGGCCACGACGCAGGTGATGTTGTCCGGTCCGCCGCCTTCGTTGGCCAGGTCGATCAGCCGTGGGACGGTCTGCGCGGGATCTTGGAAGGCCCCCAGGACGTCTTTGATAACGGTTTCGACAACCGTTGCCGTTAACCCGTCCGAGCACAGCAGGAGACGGTCCCCGGGTGCGGCGTCGAAGGTCCAGATGTCCGCTTCGCCGCTGCCGGTGCTCAACAGCGCCTTCATCAACAGTGATCCGCGAGGGTGTCCCTCGACCTCCGAAGGGTCGATACGCCCGTCGTCGGCGAGGGCCTGTGCGAGCGTGTGGTCGCGGGTGAAGCGCTGAAGCGTGCCGCCGCGCAGGAGGTAGCCCTTCGAGTCCCCGATGTGGGCGGCCGTGAAGTGGGAGCCGTCGAACAGCAGCATGGTCAGCGTGGTGCCCATGCCTCGCGTCTCGGGCTCCTGCTCGGCCGTCGCGGCGAGCCGGTCGTCGATGGCGCGAAGGCCGCCGGAGAGCACCTCGACCAGGTCGACGTCCGCGAGGTCGAAGCCGTGGAGGTCCTTGTCGAGCCGGGACAGGACGCCCACGGCCTCGGCGCTGGCCACCTCGCCGTGCGGCTGGCCGCCGATACCGTCGGCGACGGCCAGCATCCTGGTGCTGGCGTAGACCGAGTCCTGGTTGACCTGGCGGCGCCGCCCGACGTCCGAGCCGGCGGCGTACCGAAGGGTGTACCTCATGGGACCCAGTAAAGCAGTTGTGTACTGAGTTCACAAATAAAGGGTTGGAATAGTCAACTGTCGGTTACGATGCGGCGATGGAGGAGCAAGCCACCGTCACCGCGGCGGACATCGCGCGGATCGCCGGCGTCGGCCGCGCCGCCGTCAGCAACTGGCGCCGACGTTACGGCGATTTTCCGCCGCCCGTCGGCGGAACGGCGTCGAGCCCCTGCTTTTCCCTGGTCGCCGTCGAAAAGTGGCTGCGTGAGCGGGGTAAACCGGTCGAGATCTCGCTGGGGGACCGGATCTGGCAGCGGCTGCGGAACCTCGGCGACGACCTGGCGCTCGGCGACCGGGTCGGCCGGGTGGGGTCGTACCTGTCACGGCGGCACGCGTGGACTTTCTCGCCGCGTTACGACGACGCCGAGCTGCTCGAACTGCTGGACCGCTTCGCCGCCGAGCGGGGCGCGCGTGAGGCCTTCGAGTTCCTGTGCGAGCGCTACGTCGAGGCGCACTCCCGTCAGCTGTCCGTCACCCCGGGGCCGGTGGCCGAGTTGATGTCCCGGCTTATCGGTCCCGCTCCCAGCGTGGTGCTCGACCCCGCGTGCGGGCTCGGGACGCTGCTGCTCGCCTCCGGCGGGTCCCGGCTGCTCGGCCAGACCGACGATCCGGCGACCTCGTGTATCGCGGCGCACCGGCTGCTGCTCGCGGGCGCGGACATGGAGATGTACGGCGCGGACGCCTTGTCGATGGACTCCTTCGAAGGGGTGCTCGCGGACGCCGTCGTCTGCGATCCACCGTTCAACGAACGGGAATGGGGCTACGACGAACTCGTCGGCGACCCGCGCTGGGTGTACGGCCAGCCGCCGCGCGGCGAACCGGAACTGGCGTGGGTGCAGCACTGTCTCGCGCACGTGAAACCCGGCGGGCTGGTCGCGATCCGCATGCCGCCCGCCGCCGCCGGACGCCGCACCGGGCGTCGGATCCGCGGGAACCTGCTGCGGGCCGGGGCTTTGCGTGCCGTGGTCACGGTCGGCGGGGCGGATCTCTGGCTGCTGCGGCGACCGGAACCCGGGAAACGGCCGCCGTCCCGGCTGCTTCTGGCGACCGATCCGTCCACTGTGGAGGAATACCTGCGGGGCGCCGACGTACCGGGCACGGTCCGGATCATCGATCTGCTCGACGAGGAGATCGACCTTTCGCCGGCTCGTCACCAGGCGCGCGACGAACACGTGGGTAAGGCGTTCCTCGAAGTTCTCGGGCGTTTCAACGACATTCGCCCTGAATTGCCGTCGCTGGTGATGTCCGACGAGATGCCCTCGTACGTCACGCTCGGAGAACTGCTGAAGTCGGGGGTGCTCACCGTGCCGGAATCGGTGGAAGATGGCGACGTCGTCGCGTCGCCGGCCGTGCCCGCGTATGTCCACAATGGAGAGACGTTCACGGCGGAGCCGACGATGTCGAAGTACCGCACCGATCCGGAACGGCTGGACGCCGCGTTCCTCGCCGGTTGCCTGCGCGCGGCCGGGCAGCTCGTGCCGACGACCTCGACCAGGATCGACCTCAAACGCACCCGGATCCCGTGGCTGCCGATCGAGGCGCAGCGCGCGCACGGGGAGGCGTTCACCCGGCTCGCCGCCTTCGAGGCCGCCCTGCGCGAGGCGGCGGAATCGGGCCTGGAGCTGGTGAGGCTAGGCTTGGCCGGGCTCACCGAAGGACAGCTCAAGCCGGAGAAATAGGTTGCTGATCGCGGACCGTTACGAACTCGACGAGCTGCCGCTCGGCCGGGGTGGGATGGGCGCGGTCTACGCCGGCCACGACCGGCATCTCGGCCGTCGCGTGGCGGTGAAGTTCCTCGGGCTTCCCGGCGGCCCCGACGCCGAACTCGAACAGCGGTTCATCCGCGAGGCGCGGATCCTCGCGACCTTGGAACACGCGGGCGCGCCGACGCTGTACGACTTCGGCACTTACGACGAGCGGCTTTACCAGGTCATGCAGTTCATCGAAGGCGTGACCGTCGCCGACCTCGCCGCCGAACACGGCCCGCTGCCGGTGCCGTGGGCGGCCGCGATAGCCGCGCAGGCGTGCGCCGTGCTGTCCGCCGCACACGCGCTGTCCATCTGCCACCGCGATCTCAAACCCACCAACCTGATGCTGTGTCCGGACGGCAGTGTGAAGGTGCTCGACTTCGGGCTCGCGATGCTGCGCGAGACCGACGTCGCCCAGTTCACCCGCGCCGGGCAGATCCTCGGCACTCCCGCGTACATGGCGCCCGAGCAGATCCAGCGCGGGATCGCCGGGCCGCGCAGCGATCTGTACGCGCTGGGCTGCGTCCTGCACGAAATGCTGACCGGCAGGCAGCTGTTCACCGGGCCGACGGCGTACGCGGTGTTCGAAAAACAGGTCAAGAAGAGTCCGGCCGCAGTGGACGGTGTCCCGCGTGGACTGAACGACCTGCTCGCGGATCTGCTGGAGAAGGACCCGGAACGGCGCCCCGCCGACGCGAACGAACTGTTCGGCAGGCTGGCCGGGTTCGTGCGGGATCTGCCGCCGCTGCCCGGATATCTGGACGAGGGCGCCAATCCGGGCCGGATGTACGCACGGGTCGTCGGCCGCGTGCCCTGAGACGCGATCGTGACCATCCGATCAACAACCCCGGACGGGTGAGCTCCGTCTTTACCCATGTCAGACGGATCACGGGCAAACGGGGGTACGGGTCATGAAGAAGTTCCTGGTGGGGGTGACCGCACTGGCCACCGCGCTGGTGCTGACCGCGTGTTCCGGCAACACCGGCGGCGGTGCGCCCGGTGGTGGCGGCGTCGCTCAGGGCGGGACCACGACCACGTCCGCGCCTTCTTCGGCACCGGCCACCTCATCCGCGACGCCGACACCGACGCCGAGCAGCAGCAGTTCCACGCCGAAGCCGACGTCCTCGAAGCCCAAGCCGACGCCGAAACCCACGCCGAAGCCGGCGCCCAAGCCCGCCGCGAACGCCGCCGACGTCCCCTGCAAGGCCGCGCTGGCCTCGCCGGGCGTGAGCGCCTGCGTGGACCTTTCCGCGCTGAAGACGTGGCTGCTGCAGGACGGCAAGGTCATCTACGGCCCGGTCAAGCAGCTGCCCGGCAAGAAGGGATACGCCACGCCGACCGGTGTCTTCCACGTTTCGGCCAAGGTCAAGAACTACCACTCGAAGCAGTTCGACGCGCCGATGCCGAACTCCGTGTTCTTCCTGCCGGGTATCGCTTTCCACACCGGCAGCCTCTCGGTGTATTCGCACGGCTGCATCCACCTGTCCGCGGCGGCTTCGCAGAAGTACTTCACGTTGCTGCAGAAGGGCGGCGTCGTACAGGTCGTGCCCTGATCGCTCCATCGCGTGACGATCATTGCGGTTCGATTGCTTTGAGATAAAGGAAAGCCTCCGACGGCAATGACTTCCCCGCCTCCGGCGACGTGCCATGACACGCCGGAAGCAGGGAAGCGCAGATGATCAGAAGCCGGGCATTGGTTCGCCTGTTCGCCGCGTTGTCGGTTTCAATCCTGCTTCTCCCGGGATGGGTGGGCGCGCCGGAAGCGACCGCGGCGCCCACCCTGCCGTCGGGTTTCGTGCTGCGTGACCAGCCGAGCGGTCAAGCCGCCTTCGATCTGACCGATTTCGCCTATCTGCCAGACGGTTCGGTACTCAGTATCGGCAAGAGCGGCAAGGTCGTCTGGGTGCCCACCGCCGGGCAGCCGCGGACGATCGCGCGTCTTCCCGTCCACGACGACGGGGACCTCGGCCTCGTCGGTCTGGCCGTCGCCCCGGATTTCGCCACCTCCCGCCAGATCTACCTCACGTGGTCGTTCGACACCTCCGGTGGCGCGTTCACCATGCGGGTGGCGCGCTGGACGGTGACCGGCACGGACGTCCCGACGGGTCTCGCGAACGAACGGGTGCTCGTCGACCTTCCCGGGTTTTACGACGTCCACGGCATCAGCGGGCTCGTCGCGGCGCCCGACGGGACCTTGTGGATCTCCATCGGCGACGCCGCCGACTTCACCCGGATGGATGCCGGCGCGCTGCGCTCGCTCGACCTCGATCAGCTCTACGGCAAGATCCTGCACGTCACCGCGGACGGCGCCGGTGTCCCCGGCAACCCGTACTACTCCGCCGCGGCGCCGAACGCCAACCGTTCCAAGGTCTTCTCCAGCGGCTACCGCAGCCCGTTCCGGTTCTCCCTCGACCCGCGGCTCGGCCTTCCGGTCGTCGGTGACGTCGGCTGGAACACCTGGGAAGAGGTGGACGTCGTGCGGCCCGGGGCGAACCACGGCTGGCCCTGCTGGGAAGGAAACGCGCCGACGCCGGGGTATTCCGGCCTCGCCGGTTGCGCGGGTGTGGTCAACACGGCGCCGGTCACCGCGTACCACCACGGTTCCGGTGCCGACGAAGGGAACAGCGTCACCGCCGGGATCGTCTACAGTGGATCGTCCTATCCGGACGAATACCGGGGCGCGTTCTTCTTCGGGGACTACGTCACGCAGAAGATCTGGACGATGACGTACGACAGCCAGGGCAGGCTCGTCCGCGCGCCCGAACGGCCGCCGAAATTCACCGGCGTCGGCGGCCCGGTCAAGTTCGCGGCCGCGGCCAACGGGGACATCGTCTTCGCCGACATCCACACCGGGAACCTGCGGCGGCTCAGCTATCCGGGGACGAACGCCGAGCCGGTGGCGGTGGCGGCGTCGAGCACCGAGCCGTCGACGAGGACGGTGACCTTCGACGGCGCCGGTTCCTACGATTTCGACGGCGATCCGCTGACGTACCACTGGGATTTCGGGGACGGCACGAGCCAGACCGGTGCCCGCGTGACTCATGCGTACGGCGCCGAAGTCGAACGGGCGTCGGCGCGCCTCACCGTCACCGATCGGCTCGGCGCGTCCGCGAGCGCCGACCTCGTCGTGGTGCCCGGCAACCATTCGCCGGAACCGGTGATGACGGATCCCGGCTCGCGGACGTTCGCCGTCGGGGAGCCGGTCGTCGTCGAGGGGACGGCCACCGACGCCGAGGACGGCGCGCTGCCGGTCTCGTGGACCACGCTGATCCGCCATTGCCCGGAGGAGTCGACCTGCCACGCGCATCCCGGTTCGCCGGGCGACGGGCCGGTTTTCACCGTGCCCTTCACCGATCACCAGGATTCCCGGGTCGAGATCACCGCGACGGTGACCGACAGCGCCGGCGTGACGGCGAGCAAAACCTACGTCGCCATGCCGCGTGAGCACCGGTTGTTCCTGGCCGCCAACGTCCCGGCGGCGGTGAGCATCCCGGCGGAAGGCGGGGTCAACACCGCGATGGTGACCGAGGGCGCGACGTTCGAGGTCGTGGCGGACGAGATCGCCGCTGACGGCGTTTCGAAGTTCGCGAACTGGTCCGACGGGAGGACCACGCGCACGGTGACCGTCACCGTCCCGGCGGGCGACCTGACCCTGACCGCGAACTACCTCACCCCGATCGACCAGCGCTACCAGGCGGAACCCGCGCTGCGGCAACGGCTCGGCGTGCCCGTCGGGCCGGAGGCCGCCGACGGCACCGTGCGCTACCGGCCGTACACGAACGGCAGGCTCTACTGGAGCGCCGAGACCGGAGTGAAGCAGATCGAGGGCGAAATCCTGGCGAGGTACCTCGCGCTGGGCGGGCACCGGACGTTCGGGCCGCCCGCGACCGACGAGACCGCCACGCCGGACGGCACCGGCCGGTACAACCACTTCCCGCACCGGCCGGGCCCGGGGCAGTCGTCGATCTACTGGACCCCGTCGACCGGCGCGCACGTGGTGTACGGGCGGATCCGGGTCAAGTGGGCGGCGCTGGGCTGGGAGCGCGGGCCGATGGGATACCCGACCACCGACGAGACGGGAACCCCGGACGGTGTCGGCCGCTACAACCACTTCAGCAAGAAGGCGTCCATCTACTGGACGGCGCAGACCGACGCCTACGGGATCTGGGGCCGTAACCGCGCGAAATGGGAGCAGCTCGACTGGGAGAGGAGTCCCCTCGGGTACCCGACGACCGACGAGACCTCGACCCCGGACGGCGCCGGCCGCTACAACCACTTCACCAAAGGCGGCTCGATCTACTGGACGCCGGCCACCGACTCGCACGCGATCTACGGGGCGATCCGGCAGCGCTGGGCCGCGCTCGGCTGGGAACGGTCGTACCTGCGCTATCCGACGACGGACGAGTTCGGCATCCCCATCGGACGGCAGAACAGCTTCCAGGGCGGCTACGTCACCTGGAACCGGAGCACGGGGCAGGTGATCGACCGGCGGTGGTGATCACGGTTCGATTAAGCCACTCGAAAGTGTGAAATGCCCACGTGGGCCCCTTCGATGGGATGTTCGACTGGGGAAAGGGGCCCTCGCATGCCTTCGAGATTCCGCACGCTCTGTCACGCAGTCGTGACATTGCTGATAGTGACCTTGCTGGTGCCGTTGACGTCCACGGTGGCGTCCGCGGCACCCGTGCTGCCCTCCGGCTTCGTCCTGCGTGACCAGCAGAGCGGGCAGGCTCCATACGACCTGACCGACTTCGCCTACCTGCCCGACGGCTCGATCCTGACCACCGGCAAGGCCGGCAAGGTCGCTTGGGTGTCCCCCACCGGGCAGATCCGGGAAATCGCGAAGCTGACCGACGTCCGGACCGCCGGTGACCTCGGCCTGACCGGGATCGCGGTCGCGCCCGACTACGCGACTTCGCGCAAGATCTACACCACCCGCTCGGTGATCCGGCCCGGTGGCGGGTTCCTCATGCGGGCGTCGCGCTGGACGGTGTCCGGTACCGCGGAGCCCACCGGTCTGACCGGCGAGAAGGTCCTGATCGAAAGCCCCGGCAACACCGACTTCCACGGCATCACCGGCGTCATGGCGGCCCCCGACGGCACGGTGTGGGTCTCGACCGGTGACAGCGCCCAGTTCCAGGGCGCGGCGGACCCGTTCGCGCTCAACGTGTACGACCTCGACAAGATCTTCGGCAAGATCTTCCACATCACCACCGACGGCGCCGGTGTGCCGGACAACCCGTACTACGTCGCCTCGAACCCGAACTCGCTGCGCTCCAAGGTGTTCGCGAGCGGTTTCCGTAGCCCGTTCCGGTTCAGCCTCGACGCCAGCACCGGTCTGCCGGTGGTCGGCGACGTCGGCTGGGGCACCTGGGAAGAGGTCAACTTCGTCCAGAAGGGGTCGAACCACGGCTGGCCGTGTTTCGAAGCCGACCGGCCGTCCGACGGTTTCTCCACGATGCCGCAGTGCTCCTCGGTCGTGTACACCTCGCCGATGCTGGCGATCCTGCACGGCCAGGGCCCCGACAACGGCAACAGCGTCACCGGTGGAATCGTCTACAATGGAGAGTCGTATCCGGAGGAATACCGGGGCGCGTACTTCTTCGGCGACTACGCCACGCAGAAGTTTTGGACGGCCAAGTACGACACGCAGGGCCGCGTCGTACGCCCGCAGGAGACGCCGCCGAAGTTCACCGGTATCGGCGGTCCGGTCAAATTCGCCGCCGCGGCGAACGGCGACATCGTCTACGCGGACATCTACACCGGCCTGTTGCGGCGGCTCAGCTACACCACCGGGAACAAGGCGCCCGTCGCGGTCGCCACTTCCGAGACGAACCCCGAAACCCGCACGGTCTCCTTCGACGGCAGCGGCTCGTACGACTTCGACGGTGACCAGCTGACCTACGAGTGGGACTTCGGCGACGGCACCACCGGCACCGGGGCGAAGGTCAGCCACACCTACGCGGCCGGGACCGAGAAGTTCACCGCCAAACTGACGGTGAAGGACGGCCTGCAGGCGTCCGGGAGCACGGATATCGCCGTGGCGCCAGGGAACCACTCGCCGAAGCTGACCATGACCGACCCCGGCGGCAGCCTGTTCGCGGTCGGCGAGGAGGTCAAGGTTGGCGCGACCGTCACCGACACCGAGGACGGTGCCCTCCCGGTCACCTGGACCACCCTGGTCCGGCACTGCCCGGAGAACGCGGTCTGCCACGCACATCCGGCCGAAAGCGGCACCGGCCCCGAGTTCGTCATGCCGTTCACCGACCACACGGACTCCACCTTGGAGTTCACCGCGTCGGCGACGGACAGCGCCGGTGTCAAGGTCACGAAGACCTACGTCGCGAAGCCGCGCGAACACCGCCTGACCTTGACCAGCAACGTCGCCGCGGCGCTCGGCATCACGCCGGAAGGCGGGGCCGCTTCGGCGATGGTGGTCGAAGGCGCGACCGTGGAGATCCAGGCGGCCGAGGTCGCTTCGGACGGCGCGTCGACCTTCACCGGCTGGTCCAACGGGGCCACCGGGCGGCTGACCACCATCACCATGGGCGCCACCGACCAGACCGTCACGGCGAACTACATCACCCCGATCGACAAGCGCTACCGCGACGAACCCGCGCTGGCGCAACGAATCGGCGCGCCGACCGGGCCGGAGGCCGTCGACGGCACGGTCCGTTTCCGCACCTACGAGCGGGCACGGCTGTACTGGTCGAAGGAAACGGGCGTGAAGCACATCGAGGGCGAGATCCTCAAGAAGTACCTCGCCGCCGGCGGGCACGTGAAGTTCGGCCCGCCCTCGACCGATGAACTGTCCACTCCGGACGGTATCGGCCGGTACAACCACTTCCCGCCGTGGCCCGGCATCCTGCAGGCGTCGATCTATTACACGGTCCCGACCGGGGCGCATCCGGTCTACGGCAGGATCAGGCAGAAGTGGGCCGCGCTCGACTGGGAGAAGGGTCCCCTCGGGTATCCGTCGACCGACGAAGAAGGCACTCCGGACGGATACGCCCGGTACAACCACTTCAGCAAGGCCGCGTCGGTCTACTGGACGCCGGAGACCGACGCCAAGGCGATCTGGGGCCGTAACCGCGCGAAGTGGCAGGAGCTCGACTGGGAGAAGGGGCCGCTCGGGTATCCGGCGACCGATGAGTCCGCGACCCCGGACGGGATCGGCCGGTACAACCACTTCACCAAGGCCGCGTCGGTCTACTGGACGCCGCAAACCGACGCGCACGCCGTCTACGGCGCCATCCGGCGACGGTGGGAAGCGCTCGGCTGGGAGAAGTCCTACCTGAGGTACCCGACGACGGACGAGTTCTCCGTCACCGGTGGCCGACAGGAAAACTTCCAGGGCGGCTATGTGTTCTGGAACAGCAGCAACGAGGTGGTGATCGACCGCCGCTGGTGATCCGCGCGTGAAGGCCCCCTTCCCCTTGGGTTCTAGTGGTGGTTGCAACACCTGGCTTGTTCAGGGGTTGTGTTGTTCGAGATCCGTGGAGATCGGTCGCCGCAAGGGCCGAGGAAGCT
>NZ_JBVHDI010000003.1:726346-784171 GCF_055563465.1 Amycolatopsis sp. NPDC000009 | reverse complement strand
TCGCCACCGCACCCGAGCCGAACAGCGAACTCAGCGATGACTGCTACCTGCCCGCCCCCTGCCGGATCACCCCGGACCGGGTGAGGGAGTTCCCCAAGTTGGCCGATCTGTCTTCCGAGGAGCTGCGCGAGCGGATCGAGAAGTGGGAAAAGGATCAGGACTGGGGCTACAACGAGAACTTGTCGGCCGCGCCGGGCACGAAGATCGGCGGCTGGATCTCCTGGATTCAGGACCCCGTCTGGCCGGAATGCGCCCAGGGACACCAGATGGCGCACCTGCTCACCGTGGCCACTGCCGAATCCGGCAGCAGGTCGTGGAAGACGTGGCTTCCGGTGGAAGCGCTGGCCTGGACCAAGTTCGAGAAGCGGGTGCGGTTCGCGCTGGCCGACGGCCGCACCACCAGCACCTCGATCGGGGTAGACGAGCAGTTCGATCCCACGACGTTCACCATGCTGGGCCAGTCCGTGGTGCCCGAGTCGGTCGAGGAGGAGATCATCCCCGTCCCCGACAACGAGCCGGGCAGGTTGGACCTGATGCTCGGTGACTGTGGCGACGTGTACCTCTTCGTCTGTCCCACCTGCCCGGACCGGCCCGTCGCGGTCGAGTTCCAATGCGGCTGAGTGCTTGCGAGCGGGACGACACAATCGCCGACATCAGCGCCAAGACAGCCTCCCACTGATCCGCCCTTCGCCCAGGGAAATGGCGGTCGATGAACTCCCAGGGTGACCGTTGCCGCCGCCAACACCAGTCCGGCGGACCGCCGAAGGTGGAGGTACTCCAACGGCTGGCCGACGCTATGGGTGACTGCGGTTACTTGTGTTAATGGAATGCGACCCGGGGGGCGATCACGATGAGGTGCGACCAGCCGTACGGAGAACATTCGGGCTGGTCGGTCCGGGTGGTAGCGCCGATCCGTGCGTTATTCGTAGCTGCGCGCTGCGTCGAGCTGACGTGCCAGGCTCTTCCACGATGGTGGATCGATGTCGTCCTTCGAATAGTGCGGACGTCCCTCGACCGCCATCGCTTGCAGCCAGGCAGACCATCGCTCCAGGAAGCTCCCTAGATCCCAATGTGCCCAGGAGCCCTCGTAGAACGGACTTCCGCTGGTACGGCCTGCCTCAACGTCTTCGACGTAGTCAGCACGGAGCAAGTTGAGGTAGGCAACGAAGTCCGAGGCCGTCTCCACCGCCTCGTAGTCGTCGATGTCACCAGGGACTGCCATTGCCCCATGATGGCAGGTCGGTTCAGCCGGCTGAGATGGGAGACCTCCTCGGCACCGGTGCGAGGTGGGCGGCTGGGCGACGCTGCTCAGCTGGGTACCCATCCATCCTGAGGACATCTCGCGTGGGTCGATCATGACATCGACCGCCGACACATTGCGGCAGTTGCCAGCTCCCGGTCAGGCGGAATCGGCGCGACAGCGGGGAGGCAGTTGCTCGGTCGATGCCGTTTTTGCGCGACGTCGTGATCGAGGCGCGGAGTCCGCATCGGTCATCGAGCTGTGTCCAGGGTCAGCGTGCGTCGGGCGGCCCTTCACGCGCTGAGCGGCCTTGAGGAAGACGACGCCCCGGTTCGCTGCGGCTCCGACAGGCCCCCACACCGCGTACAGTCACGTACACCGGCCGTAGTGGGCGCGTGCCAGCCGTGTTGCGGAGCATCGCTAAACACCACGTCCGTCGTCGACACGGGCATAGGCCCGGTCAGGCGCGTCGAGGACACCCGGCAGCGAACTGCGCTACCGGGCAGGCTCCCGCGACGCAGCTTCTGTTTCTTGGCCCATCGGACGAATGCCCGGCCTCGTCCCGATGTGTGGCGTTGTCATCGGTGAGCCAGAGATCGAGATCGGGCTGCGCGCAGGTGGCAAGCGTCAGGTCATGCGCGGCCAGCCAATCGAGAGAACCCGGCTGGCCGTGCTCGCCGCCGTGCCGCTGGGCCAGCCCCGGATCAGCTTCTGCTCGGTCAACCCCCGACGAATCAGCACCCACTCAGCCGATGCTGCCAGCCCGCACCGACAGAACCAGTGAAGCGCGACGGTTAGGCCAGCGAGGTTCACGACTTTGACATAGCCGTGCATATCAAGGAATCAGCAGACATTGACGAGGTCTGGACACGGCCAGTCGCATTCAGGCGACCTCGAAGGCGGACGTCCCCGCTGAAGGTCGCCCTGAGCCCGGACCTCGCTCGCGTCCTGGCGGCGTTTGGGCGGCGAGCGGACTCGCGGGCAGGGTGCGCGTGGTCGTTGAACAACGTCCCGGTCCGCAGATGGCCTGTTCAGCCTTTGTGGGGGATCATGAAGATGTGGCTCATGTTGGCGTTGTGCGTTGAGGTGGATCCGCGTGAGTCGGCCAGGTCTTCCACGGCGCCCTGTACCCCGCCGTCCAACCCGTCTACCCACTTCACCATGACGTAGGCGCTGAACCGCGGGTCACAGTCGGCGCGGACGGTGAAGTTGGGCAGGTGCAGTGGTACGTGATGGCGGTGCACCGCGTACGACATCTCGCGGAGTTCCCCGGTAGCCCGGTCCTTATGGCAGACCTCGTTGCCCTTCCACTGGGTGACGTACAGGGTGAAGGTGGCCGTCGACGTGGTCGGGGCGGGCGTGTCGCAGTGCTTGTCGTTCTGCGGGTAGCAGACCTGGAATTGGGTGTCGGCGATGACGCTGAGGTGGGTGAATCCCGGCGCGAAGGTGACGGACCTGAGTACCGGCTCCCGGGCGATCATGCGGGGAGCCGGTCCCACGTGCAGGAGGCCACGTGGCACCGCACTTTGTGCGGGCGCGCCTGTGGTCGTGTTGTCCACGGACGTGTCGGCGACCTCGATCCTCCCGCTGTCCAGCCGGAACTGCGCGTCGAGGTCTTCCCTGAGCGCCGCGGCGCGGACATAGGCGGTGCAGGCGACTTTCGTGGCCACACCGGGATGCAGCAGGAAGCGTGTGGTCAGCTGGACCTCTTCCTTCTCCCGCTCCGACGACGTGCCTTCCGGCAGGATGTTCTGTCCGGTCACGAAATTCTGCTCACCGCCAGGCCACCTGCACCGCACCTCGTTGTCGAACAGCGAGCGGTGGGTCGCCGAGCTCGCATGCATCACCGACACCACGTGCGCGGTCTGGGTCGTCGACATCTCGAGCTCGACGCTGCCCAGCGCCACCACCTCATGATCGGGCTTCCAGGATCCGCCAGGCACGGCCTTGGGCGTTCGCGGCGCGAGTATGCGACGTGGCGCGAAGTCGTATCGGATGGCGGCGTCGGCGGGCACGGAAGTGGAGGGGTCTGCATCAAGGAATGCCGTGCTCGACGGGATCACGATCGCCACGAGGACCGCAGCGGCGGCCGCGAGTGATCGCGGGCGCCGCCGGCCAGAGCCGGAGGCCAGGTCGGGAGTTTCCACCGAGGAAACTGGTGTCTCCATGGTGATCTTGCCGTTGGCCACATGCCAGTGCCGTAGTAAATCGACGAGTTCTTGGTCGGTCGCCTCACATGCGGTGGCGATTGCGGCAATCGTCCGGTAATCGGGTGGAACTGTTACTCCAGAGCAGTATCGATGCAGGGTGGAACTACTGACATGTGACTTTCGGCCAAGCTCTGAATAGCTCAGCTCGCTGCGCTCCTTGAGTGCAGCGAGAAGTTGCGCAAGCTCGCTGCGCGTGCTCGACACATCCATCGACCCTCCCCAAGTCTCCGGTGCCGCGAGCCAGTATGACACCGTCCCACACCCCCGAGAACCCCCTGCTCACGCCCATTTCACGCATGCCGGGACGACACACGTCCCGGCAGCCCTTGCCGCCACTGCCCGTCGCCCGACATGGTTGTTCCGCACCCCTCGTGGGCCGTGAAACAAATTCACGTCAGGATCATTCGCAGACACAGAAAACTCGACACCACGCCCCATGAAGGCGTGCATGTTTTATAGCGGGAATAGTTCGTCACCCTAAATTCTCACTGATGAAAGGAGACCGCGGGTGAGGCGAATACTGTCCTTCATTCTCGGTGCCGTGGTGCTGGTCGTGCTCGCGCCGGCGGCGATCGCGAGCGATGCGACCTATGTCAAGTTCACGCCGCAACAGGTGCTCGCGCCGAAGGTGCCCGAGACAAAGCCGGGTGAGCCGGTGAAGTTCGACCAGGAGGTCAAGAAGCTGGGCAGCGTGGACCTGGAGATGTCGGCGACGCAAACCGCCTACGTCAGATCGGTGATGCGCGCGAACTCCGCCACCTACCGCTCGCTGTTCGACAACGAGGTGCGGTGCACCTGGCCAGGCGGCGAACAGAGCTACGTAACGGGGCAGAACATCCTCCAGAAGGACGCGTCCCTGGAGCCGGACAAGGAGGACGTCCAGCTCACCACCCGCTTCCTGGTCCACCCCGGTGTCGACACGACGGTCACCTGCACCGCGTACGTCCGTGCCGCCACGATGCGCAAGGAACTCGACGCCCGGTTCCAGTTGCACGACGGATTCCTCGAGTTCGCGGACACGTCCGTGGCCAACACCACGGCCGGTCTGCCCGCCCAGCGCGCCACGCCCCGTGGCCTCGTGCGGGTCGGGCCCGACTCCGAGGTCGTGGCACGCGAGCCCGCGTTGCCGTACTTCACCCTCGCGCCGGGATTCACGAAACTCAGCGTCTTCGCCGACACCGAGTACAAGACGTGCTACCCGGTGAAGGACAAGGACTGCAACATCCCACCGGCCTCGACGGCCACCTTCACGCTCTTCGTCAACCAGTGGAACGGCGACAAACTCTGCCAGACCAGCAACGCCACCACGACGACCCGCCGGATGTCCTACTCGGTGCACCATCATTACGTGCCGCTGCACCTGCCCGACTTTCCAGTCCGGGCCGACTGTGAACAGCGGTTCAACGCCTACGTCCTGGTGAAGTGGAAAGACGGCATGGACGGCGGGGTGCAGGGAACCGCGGAAGGCCTGACCGACTCACGCGGGTCGACCACGACCCACAACGCCGACATGAGCCATGTGTTCGTCGTCCCAGGCAAGAGTTGACGGCTCCATGCTCGGGGCGAACCCGGCTCCCGGCCAGAAGCTGGGAATACCAGATTGGAGAAACGTATTCATGTCCAAGCAACAAGGAGTTACGACGGTGAAGAATCACACGCAGACACTTCGCGCGGCTGTGGCAGCGGTCGCGGCGACCGCCGGGCTGATCGTCGCGGGGGCTCCCGCTGCTGACGCCGCACCCGCTCCGTCCTCGGTCAAGAACTTCCACCTCGCCCACCCGTCCGGAAGCTACTTCAGCGGCAGGGTCACGTTCAACAACCGATCAGTCTCCGTCGACGGAACCTTCCGTGCCGTCGGGTGCCGACGTGTCTACGCCTCGGCCCACGCAGGCTCAACCCAACTCGACATCAGAAGCACCAGCACCCACTGCAACTCCACCACTGTGGAACATCTTCCCCTCAAGGCGGACGTGCGCGGCGGAGCCAACCGCGTCAGGCTCGCCCTCACCGACCAGAACGGTCAAAACGGTACCGGCGGAGATATCTACCGCTGAGCCACGTGGCGCCGAGCGGACCGGATCCGCAGATCCTGCGGGGGTGCGTGGGATGAGCATGGAGGATTCGCGACATTCAACGTCCCGAATCCTCCACGCTCGAGCCCCGCCTGCCACCGAAGCCGAGCCGCCTGTCACCGATCCGAGCCACGTAGGCCAGCGCGGCAACCGGGCGTTCCGGAGCCGCCCGTCTCTGTCGCCTGGCCGCGCCCGGCGAAGCAGGAAGACCGGTGGTCAGTCGCTCGGGTGCTGTTGAGGCGCACCCTGGACGGGCATGCGAGCGGCTGTCAGTACCCCGGCTGGCTGCTGCACCTCACGCGTCGATCAGGCCGACAAGGCCACTCAGCCCGCTGGCTGTTGCTCCTGACCGGTACGGAGCGGGTAGCTGAGCTATGGGTCTAACGGCAGATCTTGCCCATCATCATCGAGGGCACCCGGCTAGCGGCCGAGCAGGACGCCCGTCAGTTTGCGTTGCAACTAGAGCAACTCGACCAGAGCGCACCCTACTGACGGCGCGACACAACGATAGCCACGGTCGTCGCTGTTCTGAACGCCGCGATCACTGGGTGGGCACGATCCGGGTCATGCACACCCAGTGATCGCGGTCCAGGCCGTACTACGCCCCTGGATCGATCAGCTGAAGCACAGGCCTACGGCCGGTCGTCGCCGCCCAGCCGATTCCGGCCGCGACCACGCCGAGGCCGGCGAACAGCCGCAGAATCTCCTCGACGGGGTGTCCCGCCAGCAGCAGCACCGCGCCGAGAACGAGCACAGCGGCGGCCAGCACGGTTGTCGCCATGAGGCGGAACCTGTGCGGTACGACCTCGCACGTGCACGGCGCGGGCGGTGCGACGATCCACTTTTCGGGCCTCATCATCGTGTCCTTCCTGGTGTAGCCGTTCCGCTGACGAGCGGCGGGGCGAGGATTCGCGGGGAACGTCGGGAATCACAGAGGGCATGTCGGGGTCGGTGCGGCGGGCCGCGGTATCCGCGGTCAGCACGACATCGCCGAGGCGTGTGGGTGAGCTCGAAGAGGGTGTGGCTCGAATGCGCGTGGACGTTGTCGAACCGCACTTTGGCGGCCCGTTTGTTTGTCGCGTCGTCGACATCCATGGATACACAGGTCGGCGTGGCGGTCGTTGCCAGATATGAGCTAGCAGTCATGCAGTCGTACCTGGGATTCCTGGAGGGCTGAGCGGGGGCCCGGCGGCGGCCAAGGCGGCCGCGCGGAGCGCGGTGACGGCGTCCAACGTCTGCCAGATGGGTAGGTCGCCGCTTCCCCAGGCCCACAGTCCCTGTTCGGCGTCGTAGCGCTCCCGAGGCCTTTCGAGATCCTCGGCCACGCCATCGTCCGAATGCGACCGGTCGATGAGCCATTGTGTGGCTTCGTCGGCCGCCTGACGGACGTCGTTGCCATCTTCACGGCTGCGCAGGACTTCCCGCAGAGCGATGACCGAACGCGCGTCCGGCGGGAGCCGGACCGCCGTGTGCAGCACGGCGTACAACAGGTAGGGGCGGGTCCTGCTGTACGGGTCGAGCGATCCCTCGAGCTGGTCCAGCCCTTCGTCGGCGGACGTGGTGCTGGTGCAGAAGAGCGTGTCCACACTGACGCGGTCGTCTCCGTTCATTTCCCGCCCGCAGCTCCGCCAGCCGTGCTCGATCAGCGGATGTGGGTCGATGTAGGGTTCGCCAACCAGCTGTATCGGGCTGATTCCGTACGCAGTGCTCAGCACAGTCGGCGGAGTTCTGGTGCAGGTTCGGCCGCCAGTCCAGCGGCTTCCATCTTTCGTCGCGAATCAAGCACGTGGCAAGTGTGGCGACGACGGTGTGCAAAACCTTGCAGCAGTGACCGCGAGGTGTCGACGATGCCGGCGTCACCGGCGGTGGGCGCAGGTGCTCCTAGGGTGAACGATCCCGCTCTCCGCCGAAGCGAAGAGCGGGTTGGTGGCAGGGAACGGTCGTCGAGCCGACGGGCGTGGTGCGGCGACGCCGTCTCGCACTGGGTCGGGTTCGCCTTGGTGCCCCGATGATCTTGGCGGTCTCCGCCTGTGGTTCCCCGCTGGCTTTGCGCAGTCGTCGCTGCTCACATCCGACATCCGACGCAGTAACGGTCTCCGCCAGCAGGGTTTACCAGCCGGCCTCGGCCGATGTGGGTTCCATGTAGGCGTTGGACGCGGGCTTACCTACCTCTAGTAGGCAAGGTAGGGCGGTGACTGAATGTGCACACAACGGCGGGGCGGCCAGTCATGGGAACCTGGCAAGGTGTTGATTAGCCCTAGCGCTTTTCCGGGGGCTGACGATGGTCGTCGTAGCGAGGTCAAACTCTGTGGCACCGTGCCCGATCGAGGCCAGGACATTGCACTTGTCCGACGAGGCGGCTCTGCTCCGTCGGGAAAGCCTGCGTTCGGCTTAGGTGGTGCTGGCGTCGATGCGTTCCCAGCCGGGCAAAGGGCGGCGGTTGGTAACTCTGAGTGATCATGGGCCTGCGGACACGCCGTAGCCACGTTTGGTCCATATTGCGCCGGTTGGGGCACGATACTGCTATGGCCATCTCGGATATGGAGACGCTCGAGCGGTTCGTAATTCGAGCACGCAGAGTTACTTCCCACTCGCTGATGAAGGATCGCGACACCTTCGCGAAGCTCATGCAGGATACGTTCACTCTGCGTCTGTCAATCGACGGCAGCACCACGGTCAGCCGCCCCCTGCCAGCGGACCAGGAGGTGTTCGAGTCTCTCGCTGCTCGTGTGCGTCCGTTGACTCTTGAACGGGAGCCAATCTTTTACAAGACCGTCCTCGCTGCCTTGGAACGTAGGCTCCGCGATCTGTCCGAGCCCGTCGAGGATCAGCTGGCGGAGCTGAGTGATCTGAGTGCGGCGTGGGCGAGGATGGCGTTGGGGCCGAACCTCCAGACCTACGAGATGTGGGCGGGCAACGCTGATCGCTCGGAGACGACCGGGCCGGTGACGGACAACCAGTTGGCGGCAGGGTGGATCTATGCCGACCTGGTGCATGCCGATGCTCAAGGCTGGAAGCGGCAGGCGTTGGCTTTCTCGATGGAGGAGCGCTACGCGGCGGCTGTCAGTGTCGTCGCCCGGCTCACCTCGCTGATCGCGAACACGCTCGAGTTCGTCAAGCAGTTGCATGACTCGCACTTGTTGATGCTCGATGAGCAGGTGTGGGATACGGCGGTGGTTGTGGGCGCGAGCGAGATCGTTTACACGTCGGTGGCCGCTTACGTCGGGCCGGTGGACACGGCGCCCGGCTGGGATGAGCCCCTGGGGGAGCTTAGTGAGCAATGGGAGCAGGTCACGCTGTCTGGTCAGCTTCGTCGTGACCCGGCCAACCGAGTGCAGGTCGACCTGGTGGACAGCGTCGGTGAGGTCTTCGATTCCTATGACGCTGCGGTGTTGGAACGTGATCAACAAGATGACGTCCTGCATTGGCGTGCGCTGATAGCGGATGCCGTGGTCGCGCACATCCAGCTTCGGGTGCAGGGCGACCGCGCCGCTCCTGTGGCCGTCGACATTTCTATGGTCGGCGGTGAACATCGAGTCCGTTTGGCGGCGGCTCGGTTGCTGCGGCGAATGCAGCAAGCGCGGACCATAACATTCCTCGTCAGAGACAAAGCGTTCGTCTCGTGTCAGGCGGAGCCGCCGGCGCCAGACGCGGTCGATCAGCTTCAACATCTGATCGAATCTTTGGAAGATGTCCTGGCGATCGAAGACCTCACGGACCGTGCCGTCGGCCCGATTCCCGAGCGAATCCCTGAGTTTCAGCGCGTCAGGCTACGACAGACTCGCCTGCTCTGGCAGGGCCGAAGCGTTGAGTGGGACCGTGCTTTGCCACCGATGCCGGTACCTACGGGCATGGCGCCGGACTGGATCAAGATCGAACCCACCAGTCTCGGTGTCGGCGCGGCGCAGGTCCCGACACCAGAGGTCCTCATCGGCCATCCGGAGGCGACCTGGCAGGACCAAGGACCGGCGCCTGAACTAGGGCCCGCCGCACGGGTACTTGTCGCCACGCCTCCTGCCGAGCAGCGGTTTGTCGCGTGGGCACCAGCGCGGCGGACCGACGCGGGCAGCGATCCCCGCGATACTGAGTCCTGGAACCTCACCGGCGTGAACGAACACACATGCTCGTTCTAACCCGCACCATGGGGTGATTTCGGCAAGTCGAAGTGGCCCCGGTTCGGCACTCTGATCTGGCCCCGGAGGCTGGGTTGCAGGATCGGTCGGCATCTTGTTGTGGTGTCGAGGCGCGGTCGGCACTCTGATTTGGCCCCACCTCGTTCGCGTGTTTCTGCTGGTCAACTTTGCATGGGCCAGCGATGTGCTGACTACTGATCGTCGGCGTCGAGTCGGCTCAGTGCGGTGGTGAGGGAATGCGTCCCGCCGTTGTCTGAGAAGGTCGGCGTCGAGGTCTGTTCTGCCCTGGTCGTGGAGCGCCGGAACGCGGAACGCCATGTCGGCCAGGGTGCCTAGCGCCGCGACGACGTCCAAGTAGGCGAGCTGTTCTGCCCGTCGGCCGGCGGCGCGCTGCCACCCCTTCAGGACCTGCTCGGCGGCGGGTAGTCCGAACATCAGGGCCGCGTCGAAGCGTGCACCGCTGAGGTCGATTCCCGGCGATCCGGCGCTGGCGCAGTCCCAGTCGACCAGGCCTGTGCAGTGGTCACCGGACCAGAGGGTGTTCCCGAACCACAGATCGCCATGCACGAAGACTGTCGTGCCGCCGGGCGCGGGCAACTGTTCGAGGCGTTCTTCTGCGGCCGTCAGCAGCGCGGTGGTGCCCTTTTCCCGGCGTTGGGCCGCGAAGTCGACGTCCGCGATCGAGCGGGTCCGCAGCGGCAGAGCAGCCCGGGCCGTCAACGGAACCGCCTGCAAAGCGGCGGCTGTGGCCCCGAAGCCATGGAGCCGCTCGGTGGAGGCGACCGATGGGATCCGGCTGTGCCCAGGTAGGACGGTGGTCAGCACTGCTAGGGCGCCTGCTGCGGAACCGTCGAGATCTGTGGCGATCAGCCTGGCCGCGGGCAACTGGTGGTTGCCGGCGACGTGCAGTGCCGTGACCTCGGTGGCGAACCGCTCGCGATGGTCGGGATCCGTTTCGGCAGGCGCTGAGGCACCACCGGCCGATACCGGCCCGTCCGGGCCTTCTCGAACGGCTGGAGGGGGTTGTGGTGGGCGTGTGCCCTGCCTGCCCGTCGCGACCGGTCCAGCGGGAACGGGTTGACGATCGGCACGGTTCCGGCTTCCAGGTGGAAGTCGTAGAACGAACGCAGCACTGTCTCGGCGTGCGCCCTGGTCGACGCCGCGTATCTCGCGCTCGACCGAGGTGTGGCGCTCGACTGTGGGGCGGGAACAGGCGCAGCTGCCTGCTCGACGCCCCAGTGGGGCCGGCTGGGTTTGCTGGCCAGCTCCATCCACCGCATGAAGTCCCGGGCCTCGATCTGGGTCGCATGGTTCCAGGCCACGTCCACCGCAGACAGAAACCGCAACCACCGCAGCAGGTCATTGCCGTAGGAACGCAAGGTCGACCCAGATCGCCCGCCCCTTCTCCGACAGCCACTCCGGCGGCACGACCTCCACCTCAGGCGGCACCGGCTCGGCGTCGTTGATCCGGTCCTTTACGGTCACCGTGCAAGATCCGCAGTGACGTCGGTTTCCCCGCAGGGCCACGTTTGCCCATGACGATCACCTGACCTTCGAGACCGATCTGAGTTACCAGATGCCTGTAAAGCCCTGCTTCAGGTAACCCCAATAGGTAACTTGCGGAGAATGCGCCGTCAGATCGTCACCGTCTCAATGTAGCTTCCGCTCGCTCGTGGCGGACCTCCAATCGCAACCAGGACTCCAAGCGAGTCAGAGAAAGGCAGGATGTGGCCACTTCGGGTGAAGTGACCGCATCCTGCCAATTCGCTTACCTGCCGCCAGTTCCGGTACCCTCACCTTGACAAGTGGATGAACAAGATGAGGAGACAGAGTGCGCGCACTGGGTGAAGCATTTGGAGCGTTGCTAGACCACGAACCAACTGCCGGAGCAGGGACTGTGGTTTACAAGGAGCGGACCGGAGCTGAGGTCACCAGTGCTGTTGCCATCACGCGACGACCCTTCCCAGCTCGGTGGAGGGTAGAAAATACCCAAGGGATCCGGGTGAACGATGGCGTTACCGAGTGGACGCTACCCGTGCATGGCAGTCAGAGTTCACGTCCTTCCGAGACGAGCCTCCTTGTTCCCTTTCCGCTCTACCCGATCTTGCCAGAAAAAGCCCCGATTCTAGGCAGGTCGACTGACGATTGGCGTCCCATTAACGCCCGCAAGACGGGAAATTCATTTGTCGTGGTGACGATCGAAAAGATAGATCAACCCGAGACTACGGGAACGCTGACCGTTGATCTGTCAGATAAGATCATCAGGGAGATGGATTTGGGATGGATCAACATTGAAGTTGTCGATTGGTCATCCGCCTGGCTGCCCAATTCGGACACTTTTGATATTGCCGACTAGTAATTAGGGCTTGGCTTCTTCCCCGTTGGGATAGATGCAGCCGCTGACTGGCTTGCACTCGAATATCGGTCCAGGTGCATCGCCGCCGAGTTCAAATACCACTCCAGCGTCCAAATCGTTGATCTTGAAGTTGGTCATGTTGAAGTAGAAGAACTGCCGATCCGAATATTCGGTTTGCAGATAAGTGGATTTCTTGTCGTTGGTTGCGAAGACGCTATTTCCCATGGGGACAGTATCGGCGACAACATCAGTGCCAGGCCAGTAAATGTAGCGCTTCAGCTGGATAACTGCACTTAAGGCTACCAGTCTATTATCGTTCTGCGTCCAATAGTATTCAAACCAGTGGTTATTCGACTGAAGGCTGATGATCTCACGTATGAACATGCTGGTCGACCAGTCCGGGATGCCGCCGCCTGACTGGCCATAGTGAGCTGGGTACTCCGCGCGCCCACGATAGGGAGAGTCGACGTAAGTCCCATACTTTATCAGCGCCTGATAATCCTTCTTGATTTCTGAGACCAGCAACTGTCTTTCTTCTTTGCTTCTGCCGGTGGTTTCACGATATTCATGTGTTGCCTCGTTGACCACAAATGTCTTCTTCTCTCCTTCTGTGGTCGCGGAGACGTCGGCAATACCGCCAAAGCAGATAAAGTTGGTACGGGTCTGAAGTTTTACCGCTTTAGCGGCTTGCAGGCAGGAGCTTTCGACTGTCGCGGCGTTCGCGACACTGACGGTTGCAAGTGATGCGACTAGAAACGTGCAGAGTAGTATCGCTGTCGATCTCATGGTTCTACGCATTGCTCTTCCCCAAGAGGTGAGGCATTGGTGACGTAGTTGATGCGGGCGGCGAATAGACATAGTCCCGCTCGATGACACCTCCCCAGTGTCGATCGCCGATGATCACTGTATTCGCGTCGCAGCTGTACACGTCAAGGGAAAGAGCGGTGTTTCACCTGCCTGGCCGAGCGGCTGCCAGGCAGGTGAAACGTTCCGCATACGACGCTTGGTCCAAGCTGCGTCGACTAGCTGGAGCCGTTGGATGACTTGCTGCGCCCCTTGGCTTTGGGGGCGGTGGTGGCCTTTTTGCGGGCGGCGTCGCGTCGCTTGGCTGCGGCGGCGGTCTGTCGTATGCGCGGAGGCATTCAGTTCACCCCCTCTCGGCGTGGTCGGGTTCGGGCATGGTGACGCCGAGTAGTTCCGCGGTGGCGTAGCCGTCGAGGTACTTGTCCCCGATGACGACGAGACCGGCGGCGGCGAGGAAGGCGTCCTTGTCGTCCTGGCTCTTGAAGCAGACGCAGAACCAGTACTCGCTTTCGGTCGCGAGCTGCATCCGTTCCAGCTCGCGGGCGGTGCGTTCGCGGAAGCCGCGGTGCAGCGCGTCGAGCTCGGCACGCGCGTCGTCCTCTTCGTCGCCCGTGTACTCGACGCCGGCGAGCGGATCGGGGTCCGGCTCGGCCGTGAGCAGGGCCAGCACGTCATCGTTGGACTTCATGCCGGACACGGACGACGACATTTGGAGCTGCGCGAGCAGCGCGACATTGGGGTCGTCGGCGGGTGAGGTCATGGCGCAGCAACTCCAGTTCGGCGAGGGGGAACCAGGCCAGGACTCGGGCGTAGTCCTCGGGCGCGTGACGGCTGAGCGGTTCGATGAACCGGTAGTCCAGCCCGTCGAAGGATCGGCCGTACCACCCGTATAGCAGTACGGGGTGATTGCAGCGGGGCGTCTGCGATCTGCCTGTTCAAACGGGCGACGGACCCCGCACATCCGCGGCGGGTTCGACTGCACGGTCGATGGGCGCAGCGCGCGGTGTCGGCGGTCACGAGGAAGGGCTGAGCGGAGCGTGGCGTGGTCGGCTCATTGTTTGCGTCGTGATCGGCGGTATTGCGGACATTGGTCTGGTCTGTTGGGTGGGCAGAGCGCGACGCGCGCAAAGACCCGCTGTGCCGTGATGCGTAGGAACGATCTTGGACACTGATTTGCGATTGCTGTCAGGTTTCGGCAGTCTTGGTGTGGTTAGTCGCGCCCTCCCTGTGCGAAGGATCGGGGACGTGCCATGACTACAACTTGGTCATTCAACTCCGGTGGTCAGTGGGATGATGGTGTTGCCGACGGACGTTCGTCGGTTCGGCTCGGGCGTGAGGCTGAGTCTGTTCCGGTGGCTGACAGAATCGTCGCGTCGTTGCTGATGCCTGTCAGTGGTGCGGTGGCTAGAGGCGTGGTTGCTCCGCCGTTGGCTGAGCTCGGTGCGTTGGTCGAGAGTGGTTCGGTTGGTTTCAGTCTTGTGCGGATCGACGAAACCGGCACGGTGGCCGCCAAGGTCGCTCTGTCTCAGCTGGCTTGGTGTGCGGGGCAGTCGATTCGGTTCGATTTGTCGGCTGGTCTTCTCGTGGTGGGACGGGCGGGGGAACGCGTGAGCGCGCGGATACCGTCGAAGATGGGGGTGGTGCTGCCCGCGCGCTTGCGGGCGCGGTGCCGGATGCAAGCGGGTGAGCAGGTGTTGCTGGCATCGCTGATCGAGCATGATCTGCTCGTGGTGTATCCCCAGCATGTTCTGCATGCGATGGTTACCGGGTTTCACGCATCGCTGCTTCGTAGCCGTGATCCGCAGGGCGGCTGACAGGTCCCGGAGGTGGTGCTCGTGATCGCGAGTCTGAGGCGAGCACCACCTCCGGCAGCAAGGCTGCTCGGACGCGTTGGGGTCAGGTGGCGAGTGGGTGTGGTTCGCCGGTGAGTGCCGCGAGTGCGGCGGCGACTTCGGTGATGTCGGCTTTGACGTAGCTGGTGGTGGTGAGGTCGCTGCCGGTGTCGGCGTGTCCGGCGTAGGCGCGGGCGACACCGATGCCGAAGTTGCGTTCGACCCAGGTCACGGTGGTGTGCCGTAGCCAGTGGGCCGTGACCTGGAGGGTGCGGGCCCATTCGAGTTCGGCACGGACGCGCCGGAAGATGTAGTCGTAGCGGCGTTTGGTGAGGGGGTTGCCGTTGGCGTAGCGCAGGAGCAGCTCGTCCGGGTCGCCACAGCCACGCTCCTCGCCGTGGGCGATGAGGTGGCGCATCAGAGTGGGGGAGACGGGCTGCCAGCGTTCGGTACCACCTTTCTCCCGGAGCCGGATGGCGCATTGCCGGCGGTCGAGGTCCCGCGCCCGGAGCGCGAGGGCGCCGCCGCGGCGGCAGGCGGTCTCCGCGTGCAGGCGGCACAGGAGGGCGTCAAGTTCGGGGTCATCGCCGGTGCTGGCGACCACGTCGTTGAGTTCGGTTAGTTGGGCGTTGGGCAGGGCGCGCCGGGTGGAGGGGTTGCGCCGGGGTTTGGTGACCTTTCGGGCCGGGTTGCGATGCTGGTCGAGCCGGCCGTCGTTCTCCAGATGCTTGTAGAGGCAGCGGACGGCGGCGATGAAGTTCTCGGCCGCGTTGCGGCCGCCGCGGGAGTTGCGGCGGACCACGGCTGTGGAGCGTGCGATCTCGGACTGGGCTTTGATCTCGGTGGCTGTGATCGTGTCCATCGGCCGGTCACCCCATGCGGCTTCGGCTTTCGCCCAGTACGAGCCGTAGGAGGCCGCGGTGCTGGGGGGACAGGAGCGCGGCGACGACGGGTATCCATTCCCGGATCGTCGGCATGGGTTTGCGCCGCGACGGGTCGTCCTCGGGCGGCGGGCCGGCGGCGAGGAGTTCGGCGGGATCGACGCCGAGCCGGTTCAGCAGCAGGCGGGCAGTCTCGAGGTCCTGCGGGCTGGCGGAGGTGGTCATGACGCCTCCTCAGTGGTAGCGAGCGTGGCGTGGAAGGTGCGGAGCATCGCCTGCACGGCGGGTTCGGGGTGGGCGACGAGAATGTCCTGCTCGGCGTCGGCGACCAGGAGCAAGCGGGCTCCCGCGTCGACGCCGCAGGCCCTGCGGACCGTCGCGGGCAAGCAGACGTAGGGCTTGCGGGGCATGACGAACACGCCGTCGGTGCGCCGGTGGATCACCACCGACGTCCTGACAAGCGTGATCAGCAGCCGGTCACCCGCGCTCCATCCGAGAGCGGTGACCGCGCCCTGGTCTTGCAGACGTCCGCCCGCGTCCATCACCGCGATCGATAACCGCGGCCCACCGGCTGTGCCCAGGGAACGCAGGGACGGAAGTTCCAGCGGGGCCGGCGCTGACATGGGCGCCCGACCACGGGCAGACGAGGGACTGTGCCGGGCAAGGACACCGACGAGATCGGACGCGTCACGACACACCTCCCCGAAGTGCACACGGGGAGGGCGCGACCAGGATCAGTCTAGACGAACTGACTGTGCGGCGAACGCCAGAAAGGCCCGCCGTAGCGGGCCAGTTACTCTGTGCTGTGGGAGATCCACCATGAATATGTGTCCGAGGGGGGACTCGAACACCTGTTCGTTGCATCCATGCGCAGGATGCGTGCTCATGCGACGACCATAGCTCCGCCTAACGACGAAGCGCCAGCGTGTGACGGGCGCCCGTGATGAGCAGACCGGTTGGTTAGTCACCTGGCCGAATCCGGGTTCGTGTGAGCCGGTCAATGATTTGGCTCGGCAGACAGCCGTGCTCGATCATTACCGATCTGACGTGTTGCCGGAGCTGGTGCTCGGTTTGAATGCCCACTGCACTGGTCAGGACGTTGCGCCACACGGCGGAGATGTCGCCCGCGATCTGATTGATCTCCTCTGTCGACGCCAGGTAGACGTTGGGATTGGCTACTGGCGCGTGCTCGGGGGCGACCGTGAGTCGGTCCGACAGAATGATCGCCGGGCTACCCGCTGGCGGATGATCCATGCTGCGGTCGTGTGCCAGCTGATCAAGCTGGGTGTTGGCCTGGCGGAGATCCTTAAGAGGCAGCAGGCCGTCGGGATGCTGTTCGGACTTCGCCTCAACTGTCATCCACATGGCTGTGTCCCAGAGCCACGCCGAATCACAGCGTCCTTGTCCCTTCGGTTTGGATGCCTCGGCACCGAGGAACGATCCCAGCTTTGTCAGTCCTGTCTCATAGGTCGACGACCTATCCTGGGCAAGCGCCTCACGCATTGCGGCGAGATCGTCGGTGATTTGCTTGGGCCGCAGTTGGCCGCGGAGACGTGCCGCGATGGCGTTGACAGCGACGACGTCCATCGCAACGAGCGGAGCCTCCTCTGTTCCTGGTAGCTCTCGCATCTCCTTCAGCCAGGTTCCGCGATGAGATGCTGCGACGGCTTGGCGCACGAGTTCACGGGCGCGGCCACGTTGTGCTTCGGACTCCGCGCCAAGGTGGAGCCACATGGCGGCGATGTACAGCAGCAGCCCGCGGTATCCGCGGGTCGTGTCGCCGCCGCTTCCGACCTGACGGGCTGCTTCCTGCAGCTGTTCGCTGGCGCCGAGCCAGTCCTCGCGGAAGGCGAGCGCCCAGGCTTCAACCTCCAGCGCCGCTGAGTTTCCGAGCGCTGCGGCGGCAGGTGAGGCGACCTTGACAGCGTCCTGCCGGAACTCGGCCATCATCGGTTCGCCCAGCTCACGCCAGTCAGTATCATGGGCGAGGAACATCTCGACGTTACCGATGACGTCATCGGGATCTGTTCCGTTGCTGTTCTTCCAGCCGAAGTCCACCTCGGCCTGCAGGTCTGGCTCGAGCGCCAGGCGGTTGTCGGGGCGGCTGAAGTACCGGGTGATGTCCGACCCGATCACGACGACGACGGCATAGTCGTTCGGTCCGCGAGTGCACCGCCCGGCGCCCTGCACGATGCGAGTCCGGAGACGCTCGGCAAGAGCGACGCTGGCATCGGCACGTTCACTGAGGAACTTCTCTTGCAAACTGACCGCGTCCGGCTTGCCGCCGAGGACGACGATGCGGCACGCCTTCCCAGGAAGGTCGAGCCCGTCGTAGCGGTTCGTCAGGCCGAGAACGCCGGACGGCGAGTTCGCGAACACATCGAGTCCGTGCTCGACGTCGGCGCGGCCCATGACCGGTATGCCCTTGCCCGCCAGTCCAGCCGCTGTCTGCGCAGTCCGCGCAATCGTCTCCTGAGAGAGTATGAGGGCCTTGTTCGTGGTTCCGACGATGCGCTTGGTCAACCCGGCAGCATCCCCGCCGGGCGTGAGATCCGGAAATACGAAAAGTCGCCGCCCCGAACGCGGTGAGGTTTTCGTGGGAAGCGGCATTCGGACGATCTCGGCCCGACCGAAAGCTCGCTCAAGCTCACCGCCCGATCCCAGCGTGGCCGAAAGGTAGATCCGCTGCCTGGCACGCGAGAAGACCCGATTCTCGAAGGTTGGAGGAATCATCGGGCGGATCTCGATCCCGCCGTACGAAAGGTAGACGCAGCACGACGCGAGCCCCGAACGGATCATCGCGAACTGAAACATATACGGTTCCGGCAACTGCGCTAGGGCGATGTCGAGCTTCGCGAGGGCAGTTGGGTCGACAGCAGGCAGGATCAGGCGCACCTGGTGATGAGCTCCGGGGTCCGGTGGACCCTGGAGCCGCTGGAGGAGGAGCCCGGACAGGAACGGCGACAGAGCTGCTAGTACCTCGAGGTATGTCCCTATGTCCTTATCGCGCCGGATCGTGACGCCGTATTCCCCGCCAACGAACTGCTCACCGGCGTGCGCGTCATCGAAGATGAGAAGTCGAGGCTCCGGAAGCTTCGGGCTGCTATTAAAGACGGCACTGTAGGTTGTGACACCGACCGCTTCTCCACCTTCGATAGCACTCTGGTCCCCGACGTCCCAAGTTTTGTGGTTGCCGATCAGGAGTGCGCCGGGCACACCCTCGCGTTGCGATGCCGCTAGAACCTGGCGGGCCAGCTGCTTGGTCGGCGTGGCGTAGAGGACCGGACCTTCGCCCATCCGGCGTATCCACTCGGCGATAAGGAGACCCGGGAGGGTCTTGCCGGATCCGGTAGGAAGTTCAAGCGCGAGATCCGGCGCATCTCGGTGGCGCTCGGCATATGCACGGATGACATCGCCCTGGTGGAGCCAAAGGCCGTCGACCGCCTCAGTGGTACGGGGCAGCGTGCCGCTGAGATAGAGCTCCTCAGGAGAGGAGAAATGCTGCTGGACACGCTTCGACTTCCCCTGGAACGCCATTGTCAGTGATCCGCCTTTCGAGGCTCCGTGCAGTCTCCAACTCTCCTCAGTTTGGCGCAGGAGCCTGCAACTTCTCTGGGAGCCCTTACCGTTGGTGAGATGTCGCAGATACAAGGGCTCGTGTTACGGATGTCACCGGCGCGAACATCGCGGTGTAGTCCGAGTCTAGTGAGTACAGCGGCCAAGGCCGTTTTGCGCTGTCGTGGATGAACAGCACCCCGTTCGGCGCGGCCGCGGGCGACGACCTCGAGGGACTCGCGGGTCGAGTTCGGCAGCATGTCGGTGCGGACACGGCCGTGCCTGGCAACGGTCAACGGAACGTTGGCTGTGACGGCCACCGGCGAGGCCCAGCGGGCCATTAGTACTTCCAGGTGGTGCCGGTGTCGCGGTACTGCTCGACCGGGATCGGCTCGACCCCGATCCGCATCTGGTCGGTGTAGAGGTGGCCGTGCAGGTGGTCGACCTCGTGCGCGACGAGGCGGGCGACTCCGCGCTCGAACACAGCGATCTTCGTCTGCCCGTCGATGTCGATGTGCTCGACGTGGATCACGTGCGAGCGGGGAACTTGGCCGCGGACGTCGAAGAAGCTCAGACAGCCTTCGTACTGCTCGTCGACCTCGCCGGCGGACTCGATGATAGTGGGGTTGAACAGGGTGATCGCCTCGCCGTCCGGCGTTCGGACGATCGCCGCGGCTCGGTCTATCCCGATCTGGGGAGCGGCGATCCCCATGCCCTTGCCGAAGGTGTGGGCTTGGGCGACGCGTTCGGCGGCGGAGTTGAGCGCGGTTACAACGCGGCGGGCGTCCTCGGCCTCGGCCGGGAGGTCGAAGCGGCGAGCGACGCGACGCAGCGCGGGGTCAGTGTCCTGCACAATGCCGAGGGAGGCCATGACGGTGCTCGACGCAGGTGGAGGGCCATCCGAGTCGGCCGCGCGGCCCGCGAAGGCGCACGCGTCGAACTCGCAGTTCACCACACCGTGGTGGAAGGCAAGAAACTCATCTTCGGTGAATTCCAGCCGGTGAGCTGGAGGTGACTGCGAACGGTGAAGGCGCCTGTCACCATTTGTGAGCGTTTGTTGTCATCCAGTCCGTGCTGGGTCGAGCCGCAGCTGCGCGTGCCGCCGACCGAAGCCAAGGTCGAGCAGCTGTTCTCTGGCTGGCGCCTACCTTCGGCGGCTGGTGTGCGGTTGTATCGACCGTATGAGACCTCGAAGTGCGCTTGTCCTGGCTGCCGCGACGTTGGCGGGAGCGGCAGGTTGCAGCACGTCGGATGGCGGGTCATCAGCGCCTCCGCCCACGACGACCGCTTCGGTGACGTCGACCACTACGCCGAGCCCCGTGACCTTCCTCTGTGGAATGGACACGCGGGTGCCGAATCCGTCCGCGCCGCCTTACGCCGGTCACGGACCCCACCTCGTCGCGGGAGGAAAGAAGACCACCGGCGTATCCGACTTGATCGCATCATTCAGTCTCTACTCGCTCCCTTTGGAGTGGCGGGCCGATGCGTCCCAAGCCCAACTGGTCGTGTGCCTGGGCGGAGTACGGAAGCGGGACGCCATGCCGATCGGCACGTGCGAATGGGATATCGCGGAGGGTGATGTGTACCCGGCGACGTACACGTTCGAGGTGTACGAGGCGAAGACTGGTCGCAGTCTGGCAACCTTCCCGATCGCGAGCAGCGCCTCCGCCGATGCGTCGTGCCCGCCCACGGTGCATGTCGGGCCTGGCGAGGGCCGGGTCGCTGTAGCGCAAGGCGTCACCGAACAAACGTTAGTCTCCAAACTGAAGCCTCTCGTCATGCAGGACGCAGGCTAAGTCTGCCGCGTGCGCGGGCCAGCAGCTGCGGTGCAGAAGCGTCGAGGCCGCCATGTACAGTGCCTGTGGCCAGCCCGGTGAACACCCAGTTCCTGCCTGGTGACAACTATCGATCGCATGTGACAGATAGCTCTCACCGGCGCAAAGACGTACCTGCCGTCATGTCGTGCCGCTTTCTGGGAAGGGGATCGAACACATGTTCGTTGCATCCATGCTTAAGGATGCGTATTCATGCGATAGACCGTAGCTCCGCCTAACGATGAAGCCCTAGCACCCTAGCTGTCCGTGTCGACAAAGATCACGGTTAACGCGAATGGCGCACGACTTCGTGCACATGGCGGAACCCGGGAGTCAAAAGTGGCGCAACGTAGTTGCGTAGCTCACCTGGGAGGCGGCAGACGGATCGCAAGAAACCCGGTTTCTTTGAGAGATCGAAAGTGTCTGGCCGTGGGAGATTGAGATGATCCGAAAGCGTTCGGTTAGCCTCGCGACCAGTGTCAACGCCATCGATATCGTCATCTCCGACTTCGGCCGTGCAGTCACCCCGAAGCTGCTCACCGGCCAAGGTTCGCAGGAAGATCACCTGCGCGGGCCATTTGAGAGGATGCTGGCGGCGATGGCCAGAAGTCTAGGATTGTCGATCACGACGATTGGTGAGACCCGCCTGCCAAGCCTCGCGATCCGGCCTGACTACGCGGTCGACGTGGGAGGCGCTCGTGCTGGATATGTGGAACTGAAGAAACCTGGCCACGGCGTGCCGGGAACCTGGTCCCGCCCGAGCCTGCACGATCGCGAGCAATGGGAAAAGTTTCAGCTACTGCCAAATGTGCTCTACTCCGATGGTGAACAGTTCGCTCGTTACAGCTTCGGAAGGCTGCAGGGTGAGGTCGCCCGTTTAGCGCCAGGCTTGAACCATGCAGGCGAGAAGCTGCGCGCGGTCGGCACCGGCTTCGCTCGGCTCATGACCGACTTCCTGCTGTGGGAGCCCGAACGGCCCAGGACACTAGACGAGCTCGTGCGGCTCGTATCGAACCTTTGCCGGTTGTTGCGCGACGACGTGGCCGCCGAAGTTGCACGGGAACGAGCAGGGTCGTCGGAGTTGCGGACGTTCAGCGAGCTGGTGGCGGACTGGCGTCGGGTTCTTTTTCCGAATCTGACCGATACCGAGTTCGCTGACCAGTACGCTCAGACGATCACGTTCGGGTTGCTGCTGGCCCGGGTTGAAGGAGTGAGCTTTCAGGGGCGCTCGATCAGCGAGATTGCCCGCTTGCTCGGCAAGAAACACTCGCTAATGGGTCGAGCGTTGACCGTCCTCACGGACCAGCCCGAGGAAGAACACAGTGTCGCGCTCACAACGATGGTCAGAGTGCTGAGCGTGGTGGACTGGGCAGACTTTCCCGAAGACTCCTACGCCATGCTGTACGAAAACTTCCTGACGAAATACGATCCGGTTCTGCGCCGGAAGAGCGGAGTGTACTACACACCAGCCCCGCTGGTGTCGTTTCTCACTCGTTTCGTGGACGATGTGCTGCGGCAACGATTGGGACGCCCGCTCGGTTTCGCCGAGAAGGATGTGCTCGTGGTCGACCCCGCTATGGGGACAGGCAGCTTTCTCGCCGAGGTGATCAACGTCGTTGCGGCGACCATCGCTGCGGAAGAGGGTCCGGGCGCGGTGGCTCCGCATCTCCGTGAGTTGTCCAACCGGTTGATTGGATTCGAGAACCAAGCTGCTCCGTACGCGGTCGCCGAGTTGCGTATCCACGGCCTGCTGAAGAAGCGCCACCGGGCGGAGGTGCCGCAAAAGGAGCGCCGGTTCCTCGCCGACGCCCTGGATAATCCTGATATGCAGCTGCTTCCTCTGGGGAGAATGTACGAGGCGATTGAGCAGTCGCGACGCGGGGCCAACAAGGTTAAACGGGAAGAGCCGGTTATGGTGGTAATCGGGAACCCGCCCTACGCGGACAAGGCGAAAGGCACTGCGGAATGGATCGAGACTCCTAGTTCTACCCGGCAAGCACCAAGCTTGCGCGCATTCCGCAAGTTGGGGAACGGACGCCTTGAGTATGTGCTGTCCAACAAGTATGTCTACTTCTGGCGATGGGCGACCTGGAAGACATTCGATGCCCATCCCGAGCACCCTTCAGGAATCGCCGCTTTCGTATGCTCGGCGGGTTTCCTGGCAGGTCCGGGGTTCGCCGGAATGCGCGAGTACCTTCGCCGGACGACCGACGAGGGGTGGGTCATTGACCTGACCCCGGAAGGACACCAGCCACCGATGGACAGCCGATTCTTCCGCGGCAACCAGCAACCGATCTGCATCGCTGTATTTATCCGCCGAGGCGAGCCGTCACCCACTAGTCCGGCACGTATCTACCGCACCGTGGTAACCGGAACGGTCGAAGAGAAGGCGGCGTCTCTGGATGCTCTACGGCTGAACGATTCCCGGTGGGAAGCCTGCGCTGACGGTTGGGCCGACCCGTTCCAGCCTGCCGGGCCGGGATCATGGACATCGATGCCGTCGGTAGTCGACCTCATGCCCTGGGCCGTCCCTGGCGTCAAGCCAAATCGTACGTGGGTCTATGCGCCAGAACCAGAGACGCTACGGAAACGTTGGGCCGAACTCGTTCGCGCTCCGGTCGAGGCAAAACCGGCCCTGCTCAAAGAAACCACCGACACCAAGGTGAACTCCCAGATGTCGCTCCTCCCAGGGATGATCGACCATGCGGGCACCCTCGCTTTGGAAAGTTCGCCCTGTCCAGAGCCGAGAAGAATTGGCCACAGGTCGTTCGATCGAAAGTGGACCATTCCCGATGCCAGGCTGCATCACAGGCCAAGCCCTTCACTGTGGCTTACGGACTCGCGGAAGCAGATCTTCGTCGTCGAACAGCATGCACATCCGATCAGCGATGGCCCGGCTCTTGTCTTCTCCGCCTTGATCCCAGATATGCATTTCTTCATGGGGCACCACGGTGGCCGCGCGATGCCGCTATACCGGAACGCCGAAGCGACGATCGCAAACGTCACGTCCAAGTTGCTCGGCTTTCTCGCGGAGCAGCTCAACTGCGCGGCCACACCAGTCGACCTGGTCGCCTACCTGGCAGCGGTCGCCGCGCACCCGGGTTTCACCCGGCGCTTCGCGACAGAGCTGAAGACTCCAGGAGTCCGGATCCCAATTACCAGGGAACGCTCCCTGTGGAACGAGGCCATACAAGTCGGCAAGGAAGTGCTCTGGTTGCACACCTACGGTGAACGCTGCGCTGATCCTGCATCGGGTCGCCGAGCCGACGTTCCACGGATGACTGAGGGCCGTCCCAAGGTACTAGTGGAAATCCCTGACACCGACGACGGAATGCCCGAGAAAATGACCTACGACGAACCCACCCGAACCTTGCACGTGGGCGGCGGCCAGATCGCCCCGGTCGCTCCCGACGTGGTTGCGTACAAGGTTTCCGGCATGCCCGTGCTCAAGCACTGGTTCGGCTACCGAAAGAAGAACCCGGCCGGCAAACGCACGTCGCCACTCGACAGCACCATCGCCACGACATGGACACCGGCTATGACTACGGAACTGCTAGACCTGCTCAATGTGCTCGGCCGCTGTGTCGCGCTCGAACCGCGGCAGGATTCGCTACTCGATCGGATAACAGTTGGTCCGTTGATTACGATTGACGAGCTCATCGCCGCAGCGGTTCTGCCTGTGCCCGCCGCCGCCCGGAGGATCCCGAAGCCGAGTGGCGAACCAGACTTGTTCTCCACCGATTGACGCAAGAGCGATTCCAGGGAACTCCACCTCGTCACACCGCTTCGGATCACCTCAAGACCGCTAGACGATCGCCTCCTGATCACTGGGAGCAACGGCTGCTGCCGTACTAATTGAACTCGCCATCGCGGACCCCGCTGCGAAAGGCGTTCCACTCGGAGGGAGTGAAGATCAGGACGGCGGCGTGGCCGAATTTGCGCATCACGGTGTAGGTCATGCCGTCGGTGTGAGGCACGAAGGCAATCTCAGCCTCGGAACCAGCGGATTCCCAGTGGGCGTCACTTAAGTCCAGTTTGTCACGGATATCTGCCTTGTCGTCCATGACAAGAGCGTAAGGGCCCTCGGCGCCGCGGCGCCGAGGGCCCTTACTGTTCCGGCTAGTCGTCCAAGGTGTCGAAGAATCGCGCTACCTCACCGAAGGGAACCACATTCTGGTCTCCGGTTTCCATGTCCCGGACTGTCACGTTGCCTGTCTTCTGCTCTTCCGGCCCGTACAGCAGAACCCAACGTGCGTTCTGGTCGTTGGCCCACTTCATTTGCTTGCCCAACTTGCCCGAGCTGCCGAGGTAAACGGCTGTCCGGAGCCCGTTGGTACGGAGCTGGTTCGCCAGGCGCATAACCTCGTCCTCGGCCCCCAGGACAGTGAGGGCGACGTCTAGGCCGTGCTCCACCGGCCGTTCGGCTTCCTGGATCGCGAGGATGCGTTCGATTCCGATTGAGCCACCGCAGGCGGGCATGTCCGGCCCTCCCAGCTTGGCCACCAGCTCGTCGTACCGGCCACCAGAGGCAATGGACCCAGGGAATCCTGCAGCGGTGACCTCGAAGATCGGCCCCGTGTAGTAGTCCAGCCCTCGGACCATGCGCGGGGTGAACGCGACCCTGCCCGCTGGCAACCCCTCGGTGAGCGTGAGCAGGCGGTCCACTTCGGCAAGACCGCGCCGCCCGCGCTCGGTGGTGTCGAGTTGCTTGCGAACTCGATCGGTCTCCGGAGCGGTGACGTCGGCTACCAGACCTTCGGCGGCCTCTGTGGGCAGGCCGCGATCGACCAGTTCGGTGACCACGGTGTCCGGTGCCAGCTTGTCCAACTTGTCCAGTGAGCCGAGCACCTTCGCGCCCAGCTCTGGGGCAACGTGGTACGCCTCAAGGAGCCCGTGAAGCGCCTGCCGTGAGTTGATCTGGAACGTGAACTCCTTGATGCCCAACGCCTCTAATCCACCGTTGAGAGCCCAGACGATCTCGGCGTCGGCCAGCGGTGACGCCGATCCGAAGGTGTCGATGTCGCACTGGACGAACTCGCGGAAACGACCGCGAGCGGCCCGGTCGGCGCGCCACACGTTGCCGATGACGTACCGCTTGAACGGCGACGGCAGGCGGCTTCCATGGGTGACCACTGCCCGAACCGCCGGAACGGTGTGGTCGTAGCGGAGCGCGAAGTCTGCTTCACCTGAGGCTTCCTTCGCGCCCCGCTTCATGATCTTGAAGATGAGGCTGCTGGCTTCCTCACCGAGCTTGCCCGCGAATGTTTCCAGCCGCTCGAACGCGGGAGTCTCCAGCGGGTCGAAGCCATAATGCTCGAACACCGTGCTGACCCGCTCGAACGCGATCCTGCGGCGACGTACGTCATCGCCAAGGAAATCGCGGGTGCCTGACGGTGGCTCGACCTTCGCCATGAACTGTCCTTCGTCCGCATAGTGGGTTGGGCGTCCATTCTGACTGACCCCGCACCGTGGGGCGCTGGCTGGGCCCCTGGACCGTGTCAAGGGCCAAGACGCAGGTCGGCGCCAGCTCAGGCTGGTTTCGCCCAGTCCGGGAAGAACTTGCGAAGGAGGCCGAGCACCTGCTGTTCGGCTCCAGGTTCACTCATTCCGGTCCGCATCAGCGGCGTGCCGTCCACGGGTGCCAGCTGCTCCCACCCGCCGATCTCGTCCATGAGTCCGCGTACCCCCTTCATCAGGGACAGCCCGATCTCGGGGCCGAGGGCGTCCAAGCAATGCGCCAGGAAATAGATAGCCGACCGCTGCGGGGTCGTTGAGTCCACCCGTTCCCGGTAGTTGCTCGCGCTATAGCGCGGGTAGCAGGCGTCGAGCAGGTGCTTCGGGATCTCCCAGAGCGGGAAGAGACAGTTCACGTCGCCCATCCGTCGGACCGGGTATGGCAAGGGCTTGCGGCCATTCATCAGGCAGAACAGCAGCTCGGCGAGCAGGTCTTCCCGGTTGTACCCGACCGCGAGGTTATTGGCTCCCAGCTCCCGGCAGAGACGTCGGCCGACCAGGTTGACGAAGAACGTGCCGAAGAAATGCACGGTGTCTGGGCCGTAGTCGCGCCGAAAGGCCTCCCATAGCTCGGCCGGGGAACTGCTCATGCCGAGGAGGTCGGTCATGTCCCTGGCGTATAAGACGCGGTGCTCGAACCCGGCCCGATCGCACAGCGCGCGGGCTCGGTTGACTGCGGACTCCGGCCACAGCGGCTCCATCGCCAATGTGAAGCACGTGATCCCCGAGGCCGGCAACTCTGACGCCTGAACGAACTTGGTGAGCCCATAGACCAGTGTGTTGCTGTCGCCTCCGCCGGAGATGCCCGCCATGATCGGCGTGGTGACTTGGTGTGCCTGCAGGAAGGCGACGATCTGGTCGGAGACCACTTCTCGCAGGGTTCTGTCGTCTACGAGGTGGACTCGGCTCAGCGGCTCGCGACGGCCGTACTCGATGTCCAGCAGCCCTGCCACGGGTGCTTCGTCCCGTTCGACGACCTCGATGTTGGGGCTGCGCAGGGTATCGATGTCGGTGTTGCGGATACACCGCAGGACTACGTTGTGCCTCGCCGGTACGTCGGTCAGGAGGGTGGTTATGGGAATTGCCACGAGATCGGTTTCGGACCGTGCCTCGTAGGCTTGAAACATGCTCGGCGGGAGCCGGTTGGCGAGCAAGATCTCCGCCAACGACAGCTCCTCGGGCGGCCTGATCAACCGCGAGCCAGCGGTGAATTCCAGGGTGACACGCTTCCAGTCAGTCAACTCGTCCTCCATAGCTGGCTCGCGGCCGGATCGGTTACAGGTGTGCGGTTAGCGCGACCGGGGTCATGAACTCCTCAAGGCGGCAAGGCGTCATCCGGTCCAGCGCTCCTGCCTCCGGAAGGGCCCTAGTGACCAGACTGGCCAGCTCGGAGATGTCGGCCTGCTCGACCGGGGATACGGCCGGGAAAAGATCGGTTGTAGCGGACAAGGGATCTTCCTCTCGTTGGTGGCACCGTAAATATTTACGGTGCCACCAACGTACTGCGAGAGTCGCGATCCGTGTACCCGTTGTAACCAACATGGACTAGCGCGGGGGGCCATCCCGTACGCTCGACGATGACCGCCAACGGGTCCGGCGGTACAACGAAAGCGGCCCCCTCGCTCCAGGTCCGTAGCCAGTGCGAGGGGGCCGTTCTTCCTTGATCGGTCGGGAGTTAGTGCAAGCCGAAGCGCTCGTCGCTCACGGCCGCGGTCAGCGCCGTCCACCCGGACTTACTCAGCCGCAGGATAGGACTGCGCTTCCCGAGCTTCGAATCCCTGACCACAACGCCGCCGTCGTCAGGAAGTTCTGCTACTTCAACGCACTCGCCGCCGCCGTTGCTGTACGAACTCGTTCGCCAGTGCAGCTGCTCGTGCAGCTGTTCGTCAGGCACTTGGGTGAAATCAGGGCCGGACATGGTTACTACTCCTTGCGTTCAACCGTCCGCCTTGCCCGGATCTTCTTGATCCACTCGACGGACGGTTCCGGGTCCAACGCGAGCGTCAACACGCGCTTGAAGTTCAGGGTATACGCCTTGACCTCGGCCTCATCCTCGATGTACAGCCCCGAGTTCAGATTGTCCAGGTACACGGCTGCCGCATCGCCTTCGTCGAACTGAATCAGGTGGTAGGCCGAGCCGAAGCCCGGGTACTCGCCGATCGACTTGGGGATGACTTGGACTGTGACCGTGGGGAACGCGGCGGCGGCCACCAGGTGATCGAGCTGTTGGAGCATCGTGTCCACTCCGCCGATGTTCTGCTCGAATGCCGACTCGTGGACCAGCGCGTGCAGCTTGATCGGGTTGGCCTTGTCTGTGAGCCGGGATTGACGTTGCTGGCGCAGCCTGCTGCGTTCTTCGACCAGGGTCTCGTTCGGTTCAGCAAGCCAGGACCGGAGCAGTGCAGTGGCGTAGTCCGCTGTCTGCAACAGGTCCGGAATCAAGCTCATCTGGACGTTGCGAAGCGATGATGCTTCAGCCTCCGTCTCAACGAAATCGGCGACGTCGCCGCGAAGTGCGTCGCCGCTGTATGACCGCCACCATGCTTCCTGTTGCTCGCCTTTGCGGGCATAGGTGACCACGCGGTCTCGTTCGACCTCGTCAACGTGCAGCATCGTGGCGATCGCGATGATCTCGGCAATTGGCGTGGGCTTCGCCGCCGTGAGGTAGAAGTTGAGCTTGGTCGCCGACCAGTCCAGCTGCTTGGCGAGCGCAGCCTGACTGGTTCTCGGCTTGGCGTTGTCCAGCCATCCCCGCAGTTCGCGCGCGACTCGGCGCTGGCGAACGTTGACCTTCTTCGCTCCGGACTTCTCGTCGACCAACGTGGACCTCCACCTTCCCTGTGCCGCTGACCAGCGAACGGCGCGCGGCGACACGGCTGTCACTAACCCGTCTGAGTGAAATATTTACTGAAGCTTACCCTTTACGGATGCGAGATGTAAATATTTACCCCTGCAATGCATCAACGCGGAGGACACAGGGTAGTAGACCGCCCCTGGGGCTCTGTGTAGGTGACGCTAAGCCGGGGCTGACCAGCGCTGGCCCGTCTGAAGGGAGATCCCCCGTGGTCGAAGCCCTATCCGGTGCTTTGCCCGAGGGCACGACGACTATCACGTGCCGCAGTGTGGCAGGCAAGGTCAGTTCCGTAAAGATTTACAGCGAACACGGCAAGGTTGTACTCACCGCTCCGCCCGGAGAGTCCGCGGAGTTCACTGTCCACGATGCCCAGGCGGCAGGACAGGCGCTGATACAGCACGCGATTCGTGCGAGCAAACAGCCGTCTAGTAAGCCGCCCGAGCCCGCCTGATCATCCAGCCACCCCGAGGGCGTACGAAGCGCGGCGCGGAAGCGCCTTCGGGGACATTGGCGGCGGGCGGGCGGGGTCGAGCCCGACGGCGTGCACATCCCGCCTCCCTGAGATGCACGCTCAGGCACCCCCGCCCGCTCGCCGCCTCCAAGCGGCGGCGGAGATGGCTTCCTCCCCCGACGAGTCATCTCCGCCGCTGTCCAACCCCTGCGAGGTGTCCGACATGACCAATCAGGCCGATCGCTTGTGGACGTCCCCCTACACCGATGGGGGCGACGACGGCCGCCAGCACGAAGTCACCGACGAGGCGCTTCAAGCCGCCCGCGAGCTAGGCGTTCCCGTGGTCGCGGTGTGCGGCCATGAGGTCCAGTGGTCGCCCGCCACCACCCCGCCCGGCTCTGCATGCCGTCTCTGTCTGCTGATCGTTCGGCGGTCCCGCGACCAACAGCGGAATGTTCAGCAGCTCGTGCAGGTGCCCGTCCAGCGTGGACGAGCACCACGGCATCGGCGGACCCGCACGCCCCGTCGGTCCCTCTTTCATCTCCGCAGCGAATACGCAGGGAGGGCGTCACGATGAGCGCTGACGAGTCGAGGCCGGCGGAGGCCGCAGCCCCGCCGGACTACGCGGCCGAAGCCGAAGCCATGGAAGACCTCGCCCAGGCGGGCTTCCAAATGGTGCACGCTTCCGGCCCCGAGAGCGCCCCGGACCAGCTCACCTATGCGCGGTCTTTCGGCGAGCACACCGACTTTGTCTACCTGGCACTGGACGAAGGCACCTACTCGATGGCGGTCCGGTACCCGATGGTCATCAACTCCAGGAACTTCGAGGAGGCATCCGGTGAGGTGCCCCTGCCGCCGGTTGACCACGCGAAGCCGGGTGGCATCGTCGATGTCATCCGGGAAGTCCTGGAGTGGCCCCGTGGCTGACGCACTCCCCGATCTCGACTGGGCGCTGGAGAACCTCAAGTTCCGCGACATCGAGCACCACCCGATCTACGGCCCGCTGCTTGAACAACTTCTGGTGAAGCGCTTCCGCGCGAAGATGTCGCAACTGGCCCTCGCCGAGCGGTTCGGCTTTCCCCTCGCCGGTGTCCGCCGGATTCTGCGCAGGGGCGGCGCTCTCACCTCGAGCCCCGAACCCAAGTCAGAACAACTCGTACCTGATCCCATCGCCACGCCTGAGGAAGCCCCGGCCGAGGAGCTGACCGCCGTGCACGTGTCTGAGGAAACCCTGGAGCGGTTCGCGAAGAGTCTCGGTGAGGCGATCCGGTCTGAGCGGACCGGCCGCGGGTGGACCCGCAAGGACATGCGGCACGAGATGGGCACCGATCGGACACTGCAGACTCTCGGGACGCACGAGCTAGGGACCAGGGTGATGTCGGTCTGCCAGTTCGCCGAGTACTGCCGGGTGCTGGACGTACGGCCTGGCCTGATGTTCGACCGGGTGTATGGGGAGGTCTTCGGTGCGCCGGACGACGCCGAGGTCACAGTGGACTTGGACAAGCTGGCCAGGTCCGAGCACCCGAACCTTGCCCGTTGGGCGGAGCTGCGGCTGGTGGAACTTCCTGCGTCTGCCAACGGATTGCTGGCACTTGCCCGCCACGCCCAGGACACGCTGGCCGCGTTGTGTGGCTTCGACCGACGTCAGCTCCTCGAGATCCTGAGCGCGGCCTGACATGTCCGGCGAGGAGGGGCGTCACGCGCAGAACTTTCAGCCGTGTCCAGCATTTGTGCCGTTCTTCCTCCGGCGCGAGGTCGTCATGCACAGGGTCCCGCAGCGGCTGATGCGACTGCTGCGCTGGGGTCGCATGTGGATCGGAGTGAGCGACTGCGGTGTCATGTGTTTCCCGCGGCAGGCGCTCCCGGAAGGGGCCGACATGTCGTGGTGCGCCACGTGTTTCCCGGCAGGCTTCCAGTGGCTGTAGTGACCCAGGATTGCCGAGGTCGACCCGTCCCCGAACAGAAGGAGCCGGTGGCGATGAGCAACTGGTTCCGGCCGTCCGCGGAGACCATCCGGTTCCGCGGGAGGCGGCGACTGAGCCGACTGTCCAGTTCCGATCGTGGACCAGGACGCCCCACTGGCAAACATATCCGTACACGAACAGGAGTAAGCCGTTGAGTGGTTACGTTCCACCACAGATACATCAGTCCGTTTCCCTCGTCACCCCCGACGGCGACGCAGTCGACATCGACGAGGACATGGTGCCCGTCATTGAGGGGATCTGGCGTCTGGGCTATGAGACCCGGATGTGCTGCCAGGACATCGGGCGGTTCCTCGAATGGCAGCGGGACCAGTCATCACCACCAGCCTACTTCGGACCGGGCTACATCGAGAACCATCGAGGGCTCGCGTGGATCAAGATGCCGGTCGACGACGCGCGCGGTCTGCTCGACGCCCTGACGCTGACGTCCTTGCGGGATCGGGTGACCGGCAACGAGCGCGAGCAGTCGTGGCGGACCACGGCACGTCTCACGCATACCAAGGATGGGCGGTTCGACGTGACCATCGCCGACTTACATTTCCCCGCCGAACAGATTCCTGAACTGGTGGAGGTTCTGCACGAGCTGGGTTCGGAGAAGGACTCCTGATGGCGAACACAATCGATCTGATCACGGTCGACATCAGCCGAACCCTTGGCACGTTCACCGGACGTTCCACAAAGGACCGCCTGAACGAACTGTCACCACTGGCCGACATCGCGCCGGAACGCACCGCCGAGACCGTGCGCTGCCTGCTGCACCGGGCACCGGAACTGACCAGCGACCTGGCCAGCCAAGTATGTCAGCGACTGCTGATCCCGTTCAGCGAGTTCCCCACAAGGTGGGATCGCGGGTACCTGCCCTACCCACACGCACATCGCGCGCTGGAGGAACTGGCCGAGATCGCGCCCGTGGTCGCACTGTCCAACATGGCCGTCACCGGCGGGCCGCAGCGGGTCAGCGCGGTAAGGCGCGCGCACAGCAGCGTACTGGCCGAGGTGTATACGAGCTTCACCCTCGGTGGTGCGAAGCCGGAGCCGTGGCTGTGGCAGGCCGTCGCAGGAAAGCATGGCGCCGACATCGAGAACGTGGTCCACATCGGCGACCAGCTCGCTGCTGACGTGTACGGCGCCCTGTGGGCCGGGGCACGCGTGGTGCACCTGCGCAACGCCGCCGAGGCGACGCTCTACCCGAAGGGCAGCGGGGACAAGGTGCTCACCGTGTTCGATCTGCTCGACGCTGTGCCGGTCGTCCAGTCGTGGGCCGGACAATGACGCGCAGGCGACCATGCGGCTATGGCCACCTCTGGATCTTGCTTGGCCTGGCGGTGGTCGGCTGCAGTTTCGTTGTTCTGGCGTGGATTGCGTTGCGCCAGATCATGGTCGGGGTGCCGTAGTCGTGGCATGGCAACGACGACCGCGCAGCCAGGTTCGACATCGCCGCCTGGTGTCGGCCCTGTGGCCGACCGTCGGCGAGGAGGCCGCCGTGCTGGCTACCCTGCGCGGAGAGCGGGTTGACGTGGATTGGCTGGGGAAGGCTCTGCGCGGTGAAGAAATCGGCGGCTACATCCCGCGTGGCCACGTGAACTCCCTGAGGGTTTGGGAGGCAGTGGAGTACTACTCCTGGGGTTGGAGCCTGCGGGAGGTCGGAGATGCGGTCAACGTGTACCCCTGCACCGTATTCCACTGGTTCAAGCAGGCAGGCGTTCCTCGGCGGTCCGGGTCGGGCGGCCGTCGCCGGTCGGCACCCAATTGGCCGCACACACAAGAAATCCCCCACCACGCAAGCCGGACGACGACGGCGAGAGCGGTGGTAGGCATGCTCAGTTCGAATACGTGAGGTCTTGTCAGTGAGCGCATGGCTTGAGATGAAGGCAAATCTGAATGCTTCGGCGGAGGCTTACGAGGAGGTTTACCAGCAGCTTATGACCGTGCACGGGTTCGCGGAGCAGGCCATCTTGCTGTGGTCGCGGATCACCCCGGCGGCCAGCAATGCCGCGGAGGTCGGCGCGGCCGCTGGCTGGGTTCAAGAGACGAATGCGGCAATCGAACATGTCGCGAATGGAGCTTTGAAGGCGGCAGAAGCAATCCGGCGGGCATCCGACAGCTACCCGTAGAGGTACGGAGACGGTGCCACCTAATCCCTTGTAGCGAAGCCACAATCGCGCGGAGGAGCATCACCATCATCACGATCGCCACGGCCAACTTGCTCAACTACGACGGCCTGGACCCTCTCCACGCCGATCGGTACGAACAGCTCGCTACGTTGCTGCGCGGCCTGAACCCGGACATCCTCGCCGTACAGGAACTCATCTCCTCCGGACCCGACACCAACATCGACGAGCACCACACCAGACGCAAGTCGGCGGAGGCCGCGCTCCTCACGCTGGCCAGCGATCTCGGGATGGAATGCCGGGCAGGAGTTGCGGGCCTCACTCCGGCAGTGTCAACCAGCCCTACCCGCCATCACACTGGCCTGTTGTGGCACGAAGGCATCGACGTCGTGCCCGGCGGACTCGTGCGCTACGACAGCCACATCTACGGCATCTCCCATGGGATGACGGTCGCCCTGTTCGACCTGGGCGGCAAGAAGTTACGTGTCGGATCGACGCACCTGAGCCATCATGATCCCGGCCTCTCCGGCGGCTGGCGGGACGCCGGATGCGTCATGCGGGCGTTCAATCGCAACGACGGCATACCCGGCATCGTCGGCGGTGACTGGCAGGGAATCGGAGCTGACGAAACCTACGACCCGGATCCCTACGAGGGGAAGCCGTGGGACATGTCCCACGCCTATCACTACGACCTGCACGGCAAAGTCGACCGGCACGCCGCCGTCCGGCTCGAACGCCATGGCCGGTTCCGCGACTGCGCGACGCTGTCCGGCGCGAAGTGGAAGGCAACCACCGGCCACCACGAGACGGACACCAACGAGCCCCGTCGAATCGACCGCATCTACGTCACGCACGACTTCCCGCGGGCCGCCGTCGCCGGATTTCGCGTCGTCGATCCGGCTGACGTCGAGCAGTGCACCGACCACTGTCCCGTCCTGGTTGAGCTCGACGAGACCGCATTGTGAACACGCCGGAAGACAAGATCGTTGGTACAAAAGGAAAGGACGATCGAATTGACTGAATCGCGTACGGAGTGGGATCTCTGATGGCGGCGAAGGTCCAGGCTGCCCGTACCCCGATCACAGCCGATGAACGCAAGATGCTCGCCGTCCTCGCTGACGACGTGAACGGGCTGAGCTGTCACGAAGCCTCGGAAAAGTCCGGTGTCGACGTGCGCCAAACGTATCGGCTGCTGGCCGCGCTACACAGCAAACAGTGGACAACCAAAGAGACGCAGGAACACGAGCCGGGGGTCTTCTCTGTGATCCACTCCGCCTCGGACGCGGGCCGGGAACGGCTCGTCCCAGCCGCAACGGGGCGGCCCCCGAAGTAGCGCGGGTCATTGTCCGATGTGGCTCTCGCGTCGGCGCCGCCCGTACCGTCCGCTGGTTCGAGGAATCGCAATGCGCGAGTATCTCCAGCAAGGGTGCTTGGTCAGCGATTCGATGTAACTATCAGTAGGCACATTACTACGTCCGAGTGAATATCGGTTGCGAGGGGCGATCTCCTCTCAGTTCGCACCTACCGTAGCGGTCGGGATACTCGCTGTGGCAGCGGTACGGGGAACCGCTGCTATGAGGGTTGCGGGGAGGGAATGGCTATTCAGGGCAGAGCTGGCTTTTCAGCGCCGTTACGCGTTCGCGAGTTTCGCTCGCTGTGGGTTGCCGAGCTGGTTTCGACCGCTGGCGATCAGGTTGCTCGCGTAGCACTGTCGCTGTTGGTGTTCGCTCAGACGTCTTCCGCAGTCTTGACCGCGTTGACGTACGGCTTGACTTTCGTGCCGTCCGTACTCGGAGGGTTTCTCCTCTCCGGCCTGGCCGATCGTTTTCCGCGGCGGACAGTGGTTGTCGTGACGGATATCGTGCGCGCGATCCTGGCTGCGCTCATGGCGATTCCCCAATTGTCGCTGCCTGTGTTGTGGGTGTGCGTCGGTCTGCTGAGTATCGCGTCCGGTCCCTTCAAGGCAGCCCACATGTCACTTCTCCCGCAGATCCTCGAACGCGACGACGAGTACGCGGCAGGTGTCGCACTTCGGCAGTTCACAACTCAAGCGGCTCAGCTTGCTGGTTTCGCGGGTGGCGGCTTGCTGCTGGTCGTCGTTGAACCGCACGTCGGCATGCTGATTAACGCAGCGACTTTCGTGGGCAGCGCGGTTCTGGTGCTTACTGGAGTCCGTGCACGACCGGCTGTCCGAGGTCAATCGACTGTCGGCGAAGGACGTTCAGGCGAAATTAGTCACCGCGGCAAGCTCGCCATCATGTATGGGCTGGTGTGCATTCTCGGCCTGTACATCGTGCCTGAGGGGCTTGCCGTGCCGTACGCCAGCGAGCTGGGAGTAGCCGCCTGGGGTATCGGCCTGCTTCTGGCGGCCGATCCTGTCGGGAGCGCGATCGGGGCATGGCTCACGACTCGCATACAGATTCCGACGTCACCGTTCGCCGCCATCCTGTTGGCGGCCGGGGCGGGTCTCGCGCTCGTGCTCTGTGGGTTTGGCCCAGGACTCACGGTATCGGCAGTGCTGTGGGCGATTTCGGGCGCGCTCACTGCCGCTTACCTCATCCAGACGCAGACGATGGTCGTCGCTGTTGTCCCGGACCGGCATCTCGGGCGCGTGATGGGCCGAATGGCGACCTGTATGTACTGCTCGCAGGGCATCGCCGTGGTTCTCGGTGGTCTTGCCGCCGAGTCGGTCGGCTCATTCCGCGCAGTGGCAGGCGCAGGACTGCTGGCTGTCGTCCTGGCGTTGATGCTTCTCGGTGTGTGGAAATGGACCGGTTCCAGGCGCGGACGCCGGAACCGGTCCGAGTCGAGTGCTGGTTCACCTCACCATTCCTTTCCGGCCACGAAGAGCACCTCCTCCCAGGAAGCGGATTGCTCGGACGGGGCAGCGGCGGAGGCGGGAGCAACGCCAACCGCGGCTAGGCCGTCCAGGGACGCAAGCGCAGCCAGTATGAAGGCAGAGGATCACAGGATGGGAGGCCGGGTGCGCAGCGTATTCGGGCGCAACCGAAGAGCGACTGCTTCAAGGCTGTTCGCCTTATCATCCCGGGTGGTTGCTTTTGTGCTCGGCGTCGAGCTGGTGACCGTCGGTCTCACCGCTTTTGTGACCTTGAACAGCGTCGTCACCTCGGTGGCGTTGATCGAGTTCGGGGTTCTGCTTGGCGCGGGGCTGCTGGTCGCCGAGGCGACGCGGTATATCGAACGACTTCGCCGGCAGCTTTCGGACACGCCGCACGTCAACATGAGTTCTGTATCGATCCTGGCGGTCACGATGTTGGCTGGTCCAGGTCTCGGGGCGGCTACAGTCGTACTCCTGTATCTGCACTTGTGGTGCAGGACGTGGCGATGGACGCCCGGTGTGCCGGTGTACCGGGCAGTGTTCAACACCAGCGTGATGATCTTGTCCGTTTACGCCGCGTCAGCCGTAGTCAACGTGTTTCCCGAGAGCCAGGTTCTGAACATCGTTCGACCCGAGGGCCTGCTCGGTCCGCTGCTGGTCATCGCGACATTCTGGACAGTGAACTCCCTGCTCGTCGGCGCAGTGATCGCGCTCGAGACCGGCGAACGATCATGTGTGCGGGTGCTGGGCAGTTGGAGTGACAACGCCTTGGAGACCGTCACCCTATGCATCGGCGTCCTGACCGCGGCCTTGATGATCTGGCGTCCATGGATGATCGCGTTCGTGCTGCCTACCGTCTACGTGCTGCACCGCAGCGTGCTCGTCAAGCACCTCGAGCAAGCAGCGACCACGGATCGAAAGACTGGCCTGCTCAACGCGACCAGCTGGCGAAGCCTTTCTGAACGTGCGTTCGCCAGGGCTACGCGTTATCAAACATCGGTAGCGGTGCTGATGATCGATCTCGACAACTTCAAGCGGATCAACGACACCTATGGTCACCTTGTCGGTGACCGGGTACTTCAAGCTGTTGCTGACACCCTCCGGCGCCAGGTTCGAGCTTACGATTTGACCGGACGTTTCGGCGGGGAAGAGTTCGTGATTCTCGTGCCGGACGCGGCGGTCGACGACGCCGTCAGTGTCGCCAAACGGATCTGCGCGGCTGTTCGAGCGCTCGGCTTCGACGAGGCGGGCGATCAGCTGGCCGATCTCCGAGTCAGCGTCTCGATCGGTGTCGCACAGTATCCCGAAATAGGACAGGACCTCGAAGAACTTCTTCTCGCTGCCGATAACGCGATGTTCGCCGCCAAGCAGTCAGGGCGTGACCGCGTATGTGTGGTCAAAGGGTCGCCGTCTTCGCCTCGGATCCCGCAGGTCGATCCTCACTGAGTTCAATCGATCCGGACGGGGTCGTAATCGTCCTGATCCTCGTACTCCTGAGCCCACTCGACCAGAGGGCGGACTGCCCGCAAGAGGGCTCGTCCCTTGGGAGTCAGCTCATACGACGATTGCGGATCCGAGCGCTTGGCCATCAACCCATGTTCCAGCGCTCGCTTCAACGTGTCGGTGAAGACTCGATCAGACAATGGGGCACGCCGATGGCCTCCTGGGCGTTGCAAGGCTGTGTTGACCGCCGCCAACAGCTCCTTGTACGGCAGGTCTCCGAGCGCGAGCACGGCAAGGACGGAGATCACCCACTTCCCGCGGAGAACCTTGACGGCGTCGTTCACCCTCTGCTGGTACGAAACGTTCTCCCCACCCATAGCCGTCAGCTAACACGATCTGGCGGCTGCGTGCATGAACCGTCGCTCCAGCCGGTCCAGGCCCATACACGGGCCCCCAAATGGGTGAAAAGTGACCTACTGAGCCCACACTCACCTGGGTACTTACCTTGCACTCAGTCGGCCCTGTGGGTGTACGTGTTGATCTCAGCCAGGAAACGGATTGCCTGGTGACGCAAGAGGAGCGCGGTCGGCCAACTGGCGCGGTAGTCCCACCAAGGGCGCAATGCACCAGGGGTTCGCTCGTCCAGTTGGCCGCCGTTCAACAGACTCGGGAGATGGTTCGCCCTTGCCCGGCTTCAGCCAGTGGCGGTGCGTGCGAAGAGCGCCAGTATGGACGGTCCTCACTTCGCAGGTAGTCAGGCGGCGAGAGGGGAGATCAATGATCGCCGATAGCACGAGGGACAACACGACAATGGCCGATTACATTCTGGCCTGTGGTTCTGTGGCGTCTCTGCCGGTGACGAGCGACATGCTGCAGGTCGATCGTCGGCAGGTATCCGGAGTGGTCATGTGTGGCAGGTGCCAGACCGAATGCCAGGTCATCGAGCGTTTGGACTCCGACGACCTGCACGTCGACGTAGTCGAGGTCTCATCATGACCATCGGCGAGGCGGCTGTGCCACATTCAGCGGCCGCCGAGCAGCCTGAAACTCGGACGGTCCAGACCCGCGGAGGCCAGCGAGGGCGAAAAGACCGCTCTGAGCGGTTACCGGACGATCTGGCCGACCACACCGAAGACACGGTTCTCGCACCAATCGGTCACCGCCTTCGTCTTCATGTTCACTCGAGAGGCGTTCGTGGTTTTGATCTTGATGCTCGCGGTTGGAATGGGAAGTCTCGTCGCGGGACCAGCGCTACTTGCGGCAGCGGAGCGAACGACCGGCATGGTGTTGGTAGCCAGGGCACGGACGCGCTTCGCAGTTGCCGCGGCGGTGTCGGCGACTACGGCGGCGCTGTGCTGGGCCGGATGGCTCCACCTGGGCACGACTCCGGTCTGGCTGGCGTGGTGCTGGGCGGGCGCGCTGGGATGCGGTCTCATCCTCACGGATTTGAGTTGCCGGCGACTCCCGTTTCCACTGGTGGCGGCCCTGGCGAGTGGCGGTGCTGTACTTTTGCTCAGCGCGACGCTGCTCGACGGAACCTGGTCCCGGTTCGGCTTCGCCTGCGCCGCGGCCGTGGCCGTGTTCGGCCTTGCGTCGCTGGTTCAGGTGTGGGCACCGGAACATACAGGCGGAGGCGATACTGCGCTTCTAGGCGCACTCGCCTTGTACCTGGGTTGGTTCGGGTGGGACGGCTTGCTGCGCGGGCTGCTGATCGCCAGCGTGCTCACCGCCGCAGTCGCGCTCGTGGTAGCGGTGTCGTCCAAGAGCATGAATTCGCGATTCCCTGCCGGACCGTCGCTGCTCGCCGGAGCGCTGGTGAGCATCCTCTTGGCATAGACAGGTGGATGGCCGTGTTGGCGCCGTTTCGCTCACCATCGGTACTGGAAGCACTGGGGAGGACCTCGTGAGGACTTTCGGTACTCGTCGTTGGCCGCTGCTCGTCGTCTCGATGAGCGGGGTGGCTGCGCTGCTGGCGGGGTGCAGCGGAGGCAACGATCCGGCTCCGGCGTCCTCGCCGAACTTGTCGGCTCCGGCACCGGCGTCGAGTTCGGCGGGCAAGGACGAACGGGCAGCGGTCGAAGCCGCCTACACTCAGTTTTGGCTCCGCTCCTTTCACGCCAGCGACAAGCCGGAAGGTACCTGGCATGATGAATTGGCCGTGGTAGCAGTCGATCCCCAGCTCACCACCACCCTGAACGCGATGCAGTCTCAGAAACAGGCCGGTATCAAGGTCTACGGCGACGTCACCGCTCGCATTGTGTCGATTCAGATTGCCGGTGCCTCCGCGAAGGTAGTCGACTGTCAGGACGGTTCGCGAGCAGGCCAAGCGGATGCCAAGACCGGCGACCGAAAGACTGTCGGTGTACCGCGGAACCCGGTCAATGCGGACCTCAAGCGCGACGGCGCCGATGGCCAGTGGAAGGTCGCTCAGGTCACGTTTTCCGGCGGGACATGCTGATGGCCCGCAGACGAATCGCACACGCCGTTTTGACAGGTGGTCTCTGCCTGGCCGGGGTATCAGTGGCGGGCTTACCGTCACCGGCACAGGCTGACCCTTTGCCGCCAAGCAATGATGACGGTCAGGTCATCGTCGTTCCAGGCGACTTATCGGGCTTGATCGCCCCACCGCACATCGATATGCGGGCGCTGCAGCAGCGAGGCCAGGCGCCTGTCCGGCCTGGCGGCCCGGGAAAGAAGTCGGCCGGCACTGGTCAAGACCGTCGGGCCGCGGCCGGTTCGAGTGCCGCTACGGATTCGCCGAGCGGGATTCCACCCGGCTGTTTCCTCGGTGGGTTCGGCGCTGGTGGCGCCCCGGGTGCTGGTCGTCCCGGTGGCAGCGCCTTCGGGCTGCGGTGCCTTCCGCCACTGCCAGCGGACAACGCGCCGCAGCCACCAGGTGTGCCCGCTCCGCAGTTGCCGACTCCGGCGGAGCTTGCGGCGCAGGCATTCGGGCAGTTGCGCCTACCACTGCCCGTGCCCCGGCATTCACCGGATGTCCGGTTGCCCGATGGGCGGGACGCGACGATCGTCGGCGAGAACACCTGGATATGGACCGATCGCGGTGTGTGGCGTCCGGCGGTGCAGCGGGTGCAGGTCGGTCCGGTGTGGGCCGAGGTGACCGCGACCCCTGTCGGCATGGTGTTCAACTCGGGCACGGGCGGCTCGGTGACGTGTTCGGGGCCGGGCACGCCGTATGACCGTGCGTACGGAGTGCATGCCGCCAGCCCGGATTGTGGGTTCGTCTACACCCGCAGTTCGGTCGGGCAGCCGAACGATCAGACGAGCGCGGAGTGGGCGATCCAGTGGTCGGTGAGCTGGGTCGGGTCGGATGGAGCCGCCGACGTTGGTGGCGATTTCCCGCAAATGCTCTCGCGGGCCAGGGCCACGTTCGCGGTCGCCGAGGTGCAGGCCCTGCGCGCGAACTAGAACTGACATACCGCATTCTGCGACGCAGCAGTTTTCGCATTCTGCGGACATAAGAAAACCGCATTTCTGGAATGGGGAGGAGTTACCCCTGTGGGTACTGCTGTGTCTTTTTCCCGGCCGCCACAACCACGTAGCGGCAACTCGGCCGTCACCGAGCAACCCGAGGACGGTGATGGTCCGCGCGTGCCACGTCGACGAAGGTGGTGGCTATTGGGCGTCGCAGTGGCGCTGGCCGCGGTGGTCGCCTTCGGCAACTATGCCCTGATCGCGGGCCAGGACGAACGGGTCGATGTCCTGGTGCTGACCCGGGACATGGGCTGGGGCCAGCCGATCGGCGAGGGCGATCTCGGGGTCGCCAAAGCGGTTCCTGACCAGCCGCTGGCCGCCATCCCCGCTAGCGACCGGGCAGGGGTTGTCGGCCACGTTGCGCGCTCGATGCTGCCCGCAGGAACCGTGTTGGCGCCCGGACAGCTGTCCGCGCAGCCGGTTCCCGGACCGGGCGAGCGACTGGTCGGACTGCCGGTGAAGCCGGGGCACCTGCCCGCACGCGGCTTGTCGGCCGGGGATCTGGTGCAGGTCAGCCCAGTAGCGAGCGGCACGGGAACCGACGCTGGACAGGTCCCGGCGAGCACGGCCGGACCGTTTCGGGCGCGGGTTCTGGGCGTTGGCCTGCCGGACTCGACCGGCGCGGTCACGGTCGATGTCGTCGTCGGCGCGGACGCCGCACAAGCGGCCACCAGCGCCGCAGCGGGCCAGGTCGTCATGGTCCAGCTCGGTCCAGGCGCATAAAGAGCAACTGCTGTCCGGAAAGGCGGTGAGGGTGTTGGCAATGATCACGATCGTCTCTGGCAAGGGCGCGCCCGGCGCGACCACGACGCTGGCAGCGCTGGCCGTGGCCTGGCCGGTCCCGGTGCTGCTGGCTGACTGCGATCCGGCCGGGGGCGACTTGGCCCCGGGATGGCTGGGCCAATGGACCGTGGACGGCACGATCCGCACCGACGTCGGGGTGTTGTCGCACGCCACCGCGACCCGGCACGCGACAGCAGGCGACCCGGCCACGCTGATCGAATACGTGCAGTCGGTGCCTCCGGCTCGGCACGTCGGATTGCTGGCCGGGCTGACTGCGCCGGGCCAGCACACCGCCGTCGGCACTACGGGCTGGACGCGTCTGACCTCAGCGTTGGCCGCGTTCAAGACCGCGACCGGCTATCCGGCCGACACGCTGGTCGACGTCGGTCGTTACAACGCAGCTACTCCGTGGCCGTTGCTGCTGGCAGCGGATGTGGTGCTGGTCGCGGTGCGCCCGACCCAGCGGCATGTGCTGGCCGCGCGCCCGGTGCTGGCCGAACTCGCCGAGCGGATTGTGCCGGAGCGGCTGGGGTTGGCCGTGTGTGCCTCGACGCCTGCAGGCACTCGTGAAGTCCGCGCGGCACTGGGCCGGGAGGTCGCCGTCGAAATCCCCACGGACGCGCGAACGGCGGCGGTGCTCTCGGACGGCGTGGACGGAGGCGCCTCGCCGCGTCGGTCGCCGTTGCTGCGCACTGCGCGCCGCGCTGCACGCCGATTGCACGGCACCTACCACCACTACACGCCCGCCGAGCTGCGCGCTCCGGCTCCACCGGCGTTGGCACGCCTGCTCACCGGAGGTACACGATGACGTTCCCGCACAACGGATACCGCGCTATCAGCGGACCCACTGACTACCCGCGTCCGGCCAGCGTGCCACCGCACAGCACCGCGATCGCGGCCGTCACAGCGGCACCGCGGGCATCAGGCCCGCCACAGGGCGGCCCGCGGGGAGGAAGCCTCGATCCGCAGGTGGTCCAGGCGATCCGGGAATCGGTCGCAGCCCGGCTGGAGCGTGTTTCCGCCGGAGAGACACATCTGGACGCGCCGCTGTCGGCCGAGGAGCAACAGGCCCGGATGCGTGCCTATGTCGCCGAGGAGGTCGCGGCCTGGGTACAGCGCCGCGCCACCGCCGGACGGGCGCCGTTACCGGCCGAGGAGGAATTCCGGTTGACGCGAGCTGTGGTGGCCGCACTGTCCGGGCTGGGCGCACTGGAGGAACTGTTGGAGCGCGAGGATGTGGAGAACATCCACGTGCACGGCTGCGACCGTGTGTTCCTGGAGCTGGCGGACGGCTCGGTCGAGCAGTGGCCGCACCCGGTAGCCGACACTGACGCCGAGTTAGTGGAGATGCTCGCGGCGATGTTCGCCCGCCAGGGCCAGACCTCGCGCGAGTTCAATGCCGGTCGCCCGTTGGGGAACTTGCGGATTCCTGCCGGTGGCCCGCTGGGTGCTCGGGTGGCCGCGGTGATGGAGGTCTCCGACCGGCCGCGAGTGGCGATCCGTCGCCACCGCCTGGTTGACGTCGGCCTGGACGATCTCGTGGCGAATGGCACGCTCGACCAGCTGCTCGCCTCGTTCTTGCGCTCGGCGGTGCGTGCGGGCTGCAACCTGATCGTCTCCGGTGGTCCGGCCGCGGGGAAGACCACCCTGCTACGCGCCTTGTGCACCGAAATCCCGGACTTCGAGCATGTGGTCACCGTCGAGGAGGAATACGAGCTCGGTCTGCACGTCGGTCCCCGGACCTTGGTCACCCCGTTGGAGGCGCGGCCGGCGAACTCGGAGGGGGTTGGCGAGATCTCCTTGGACGACCTCCTCAAGCAGACGCTGCGGCACTCGCCGAGCAGGGTGATCGTCGGGGAAGTCCGGGCAGGGGAAGTCACCGCGATGCTGCGCGCTCTCGGGAACGGCGCCATGGGAGGCATGTGCACCCTGCACGCCACGAGCGCCTCGGCGGTGTTCGACCGGATCGGCGCGCTCGGACAGCTCGCTGATCCGCCGCTGGCGATCGATGCCGCTCATCAGTGGACCGCCTCGGCGATCGACCTCGTCGTGCACGTCGCCCGCGCCGACCACGACACACCTGGCGGGCGCCGCCGGGAACGGTTCGTCACCGAGATCATCGAGGTCGGCCCGGTCGGCGATTCCGGCCGCCCGGACACCACGAGGATCTTCGCCCCACGCCCGGAAGACGGCCGCGCCGTCCCGGCGTACGCGCCGAGCCGTGACCTGTTGGAGCGCCTGGAGCGCCACGGCTTCGACCACACCCAGCTCGACACCGCCGGTGTAGCCACATGGCCATCCACCGGCTTCCCGGACGGAGGCAGGCGATGACGGGCGTGTGGGCGGGTGTGCTCGGCGTGGCTGCGGTGCTGGCGATCGCTTGCGCGGTCGCGGCATTCCTGCCGCTCACGGCGCCAGCGGTGGGCGGGTCCGCTCGAGGAGCCACACTGCGGCGGGAAGAAGGCTGGCGCCACCTCATAGCGCGGATTCCGCTGCGGCGAGTTGCCGTGGCGGTCGCCGCGGGCGGGGTGGTGTGGTGGGTGACTGACTGGCCGGTGGCCGCGGGCTTGGCTGCTGCCGCGGTAGTTACGGTGCCGATCCTGGCCCGCGGACACGACGCGCGGCGGGTGATCGCGCGGTTGGACGCGTTGGCGAGTTGGGTACGGCGTCTCGCCGATGTGCTGGCGTCCGGAGCGGGTGGGCTGGAGCAGGCGATCGCCAGCTCAGCCCGGACTGCGCCTGATGCGTTGGCCAGTGAGGTTGAAACCCTGGCGGTCCGTCTGCGGACACGCGGTCTGGAGGCCGCGCTCCGCGCCTTCGCCGAGGATGTGGGTGACGAAGCCGCCGACGAAGTTGTGCTGGCGTTGATCCTGCGCGCCCGCGCGGGTGGACGCGGGCTGGTCGACATTCTCGACAGCAAGGCCATGGCCCTGGAACGTGAGGTCGTCGCCCGCCGCGATGTTGAGGCTGACCGCGCGAAACCGCGCACCGACGTGCGCGCCATCCTCGGTATCACCGCGCTCTTGCTGGCAGGACTGGTGGTCTTCGCGGGTGAGTTCCTCGTTCCGTTCAACAGCCTGCTCGGTCAGCTCGTGATGGCCGGGATCGGGGGTCTGCTGGGCGCGGCCGGATGGTGGATGCATCTGCTGACCCGAACCAGTCGCCCTGCCCGCCTGCTCGGCGCGTCCTCGAGGATTCAGCCTGGGACACCGAAGAAAGGGCGCACCCTGATCGCTGCCGCCCGCCTCGAGGTGGAGGTGCCGCGATGAACCCCGGGATCGCCGCTGTCGTCCTTGGTGTGCTGGGCGGGCTGGCTCTGGTCTGCGTGCTGCTGGCGTTGGTTCGCCCGGCGCCGGTCAACGTGGCCGCCGCGGTCGCCGAGCTGGACGACCGTCTCGCCCGCCGTGCAGACGGGGCGCCGCCACGCCGCCGCTGGTCAACCCGGGTCGAACGCCTGGCCGGGTTCTCCGAGCGGTCGTCGAACCGCTGGTGGGGCATCCCCGCAGCCGATCTCGACATGCTCGATCAGACCGCCGACCGCTACCTTGCCCGCCGTCTGGTCTGGGCCGGTGGCGCTGCTGGCGTCGTGCTCGCGGTGGCCGGGCTGGGATGGTTCGGCGGAATCACCTTCTCCGTCACAGTGGTGGCGCTGGCCGTGATCGTCGGCGCGGCGGCCGGGTCGGTCGTGCCGGTCCTTGCGGTGCGGGAGGACGCTGCTCAGGCGCGGGAGGAATTCCGTCGTGCCACCGCACCGTATCTCGACCTCGTCGCGCAGGAACGCGCCACCGGCCGAGCCCCGAGCCAGGCGCTGGGCGAGGCCGCCGCGGTCGGGGACTCGTGGGTGTTCGCCCGGATCAGCCGCACACTCGGCCGCGCGACCCGTGCCGGACACACTCCGTGGGAAGCCTTGTCCCGATTGGGAAAACGCATGGGAGTAGTCGAACTCGGCGACCTGGCCGACATCCTTGCCACCGCGGCCGACGGCGCTGCCATCTACACCACCCTGATCGCCAAGTCGAGCTCGCTGCGCGCCGCCGCGCTGGCCGCCGACAAAGCCGACGCCAACGCTCGCTCCCAACGGCTCGCGCTCCCAGTGGCACTACTGCTGGTTGCGTTCCTCCTGCTGGTGATGTACCCGGCGATGATTCGCCTTGCCACGGGCGGTGGCTAGCCGATGCGACGTGCGCTCAACCGATCCGACCAGCACCCGATTACGGCCCTGCCCCAGGCCGCGAAACCGGCCCCGTGTAAGGAGAAGCCCGATGCGCAACCATGATTGGCCTGCAACGGTATCGCCGGTGCACGACTGCGTGTTCCCTGACGGCTACGACACCGTGCTGCTCAATCCTGAGATTACCAAGCGTCAGCGGCGGCACAGGCAAGCCCTCGGTCTCGTCCGCCCCTCGACCATCCTCAAAGGACTCTTCTCCGCTGGCCTAGCTGTGCAGATTTCCGGCGCAGGTCACGGATTCGGCGAGAAACTCGGCATCGGCCTGGTCACCCTAATCCTGGTACTGGGTGTATTGCGCGTCCTTGGCCGTCCAGCCGGTGAGAACCCGTTCGAGCGCGAAGGAGCACCGCGGCCGCGGCTTCGCCGAGGGGAGTTCTTTCGGCGCCGTGATTTCGATGACCTTGGTGCAGATTCCCGTGAACTGGTAGCCGAGTTACTTACAGGGGTACAGGAGCTGCACCACAGTCCGGCGCGCGCCTGGCTCGATCCCGCTCTGCCGGGTGAGATCCACAGCGTGGTGTGGCGAGCCTTGTGCTGCCTGGACCGCAGCCGTGACGCACGTGCTCTCCTCGACGAGCTCACCTCAGAGCTGGATGCCGGCGACGACCTGGCCGCCGCGACGCGACGGGCTGTCGACGACGTCGATACCAGCCTGCACGAGGTGGCCCGGCACATGCGCGGTTGTCTGGTGCTCTTTCGCGCGTGGGAGGAGAAGCTGCGACGACAAGACCTCACTGTCCGGACAAGTCGCACGCTGGCCTCGCTTCCCGGGCGGGACCACGTCCACGGCCTGTCCCGGGACTCGGAAGCGTTGCCGCAGAACGTGTTCGCCCACGTCACGGCCGCCCGCGACGTCACACAGGCCGGGACGTTCCCGTGGGAGCAGTCGCCATCCGCATGGCCTCACCTCACCCTTCACCCCACCAGGGACGATCATGATCAATTGCCAGCTGGAGAGACCGAAGATTCATACAAGCAAATACTTTCGACTCAAGGTGAAGGAGTTCGATACCTATGCTCAGCAACCTGGACCGCTACATCATTGCCGCCCGACGACACTGTGCCTGGATCGGCCTGATCCTGACCAGGTGGGTACTTGCCCTGGTCACCACTGCCGAGACGCGCTGGGAACGAGCACGTGCGTCGGGTGACCGCGGATCGGAGTCCGTGGAGAAGGCCGTGCTCGTCGCTATCGGCCTTGCCGTGGCGATCGGGCTCGGCTTCGCGATTCGCGCCGCTGTCCAGTCCTATCAGAACCAGATCAAGTAGACCTGCACGGCCGCCCGGAAGTCCTTAACAGCAAAGGAGGCAGCACACGATGGCTACAGCTGAGGAGATCGAACAACGTGTCGGCCAGGTCGATGCCGCCCGGAGCGCGAAGAGGTCTGCCGCGGCACGATCAGTCGGCGAGCTCGCGGCGCGTCACGCCGAGATCGCCGAGCAACTCGGTGACGTCGAACGAGAACTTGGTGATGTGCTTGCAGCATCCGGCGACGTCATCGAGATCGACGAGCTCGCCGCGTTCACCGACGTACCAGCCGCCGAACTCACCCTATGGCTCAACAATGGGAAACCCAGCCGCACCAGGCGGAAGAAACCAGCCGGTGGCTCGACACACATGAAGAACACCCAAGGCCAGAAGACGGCAGCTCCCCACGGGCCTGCGAAACCGACACCCTCCCCGTCGCAGGACATTCCCCTCGCACGCAGCGGCATCGTGAACACGCCCGCGGTGGTGCCGTGATGACGCCCGCACGTCCCGGTCGGGCGGAACAACGACCTACGTGGACACGTTGTCGAGCGTTCTGCCGGAGATGGATGCGCGACGACGGCGGAGCAGAGTCAGTCAGCCTGGCCGTATTGTTCCCCTTGGTACTGCTACTGATCATCGCAGCCGTGCAAGGCGGGCTCTGGTGGCACGCGCACTCAGTGGCCGCCCAAGCTGCCCAGACCGGCGTGGACGCCGGACGCCCGGTCGGCGCCACCCACATCACAGCGGCCGCCGCGGCACGGTCGTTCGCCGACCGCGCGGGCCGCGGCGTACTCACCAGTCCCGAAATCCGTGCCACCGTCACCGCGGACACTGTCCATGTCGCGGTGTCCGGCACCGCCGTCCGCCTGTTGCCTATCCCTGGCCTGGACATCCGTGTCGAGGTGGCCGCGCAGGGAGTCAAGGAACGATGGACAACAGCTGCTTACGAGTTCACAAATCCCGGCCAACCGGCAACTTTCCTTCGGGATCTCTCGAACCCACGGCTCCTTGCGCCACGCCGCGACCAGGGCTTCGTTGTCCGCGAGGAACTCGTCAGTGTTGAGACAGCCGGAGGTGGCTCGTGACCGGCACAGCGCACGCGCATCGCGTCGGGGCACCACGCCGGAGTGACGCCGGTTCCGTCAGCGTCGAAGCCGCCGTGCTCGTGCCTGCCGTGATCTTCGTCGGGCTGCTCATTGTCGCCGGTGCCCGCGTCAGCTCGGCACAGCAGGCGGTCGACAATGCTGCCACCGCCGCAGCGAGGGCCGCCTCGATCGCCCGCAGTCCCACCGCAGCGCAACTGTCCGGGACTCAGGTCGCCCGCGAACGGCTCGGGCGTGAGGGCATCACCTGCCGCGAGTTCAGCGTGTGGGTCGATGCCAGCCAGATCGCGGTCGGTCGCGTTGGGCAGATCCGGGTCACTGTGACGTGCCGCGTTCCGCTCGGTGATCTTGCGCTCCCGGTCCCTGGTGGCACCCGCACGATTACTGGCGACTTCGCCAGCCCCGCGGACCCGTACCGAGGCATCCCATGATCGCCCGAGCAACGACGTCCCGAACCACGTCGCGGGATGCCGGGTCGGTGAGCGTGATGGTCGCGGTCCTGGTGCCCGCGCTGCTGCTGGTGCTCGCGTTGGTGGTCGACGGTTCCGCGCGGTTGCGGGCGATCTCCCGCGCCGACGCGCTGGCTGCCGAAGCAGCGCGGGCGGCCAACACCGCCGTGGACACCCGCAGCCCGAACGTCGGGGTCGACACCGCGAGCGCTGTCCGCACCGCCGCCGACTACCTCGCCCGCGCCGGGCACCCCGGCCAGGTCACCATCACCGGCCCCCGCGCGGTGCGCGTGACTGTCACGGTGACCGAGCCCACCATCGGACTACTCGGCGGCAGCGCGCAGGCGACCGGCACCGCGCTGGCCCAGCTCGGGGTCGGTACCCGCGACGGCGGCCTGCCATGACCTCGCCCGCAGTGCAGCGGCTGCGCGGTCTGCTTGCCGCGCTGGCCCTGCTCGCCTTCGTCGTCGGGATACCTTGCGGACTCCTTGCACTTGGTGCCGATCCTGCCCGCCTGATTCCCGATCGCTGGCCGGAGGCGGCTCCGATCAGCCAGTGGCCCGAACGCATCTGGAGCACCCTCCGGTGGGCGTGGCTGACCGGCGACCTTGTCGTCGTTCTCATGGTCGCCGTGGCGTGGGCGGGCTGGCTACTGCTCACCGTCTCCATCGCTGCCGAAGTGATCCGCCAGACCCGCCACGGCGTCCGCGCCGCCCGCGGTGTACTGGCCCGGATACCCCGTGGCCGGTGGATCGCCGGTCTCGTCGCCGCGATCCTCGTGCTGATCTCCTCCGGCACCGCCACCGCGCTTCCCACCACCGGCAGCCCCATCGTGGCTACCGCCCCGCACCGGCTTCCACAGCAGATGCACGCCACCGTCGAGCCGACGCCGAAGAAGGAGACCGAGTCGCCGGCGCAGCGAGTGCCGAGCCGGACCTGGGCGCATCCCTCCGTGCGGCCCGAGTGCCCCCGCATCACGGTCGGCACGGGAGACACGGTCTGGGCGCTGGCCGAGTATCACCTTGCCGACGGACGGCGCTACCACGAGATCGCCAGCCTCAACGCCGACCGTATCCCGAACCCGCACGAGCTGTATCCGCACGATGTGCTGCTGCTGCCGCCGGACGCGGTGAACCTGCCCGCGGACACGCCGCCCACCGGAGGCAGCACGCGGACCGTGCGGGTCGAACCCGGCGACACTCTCACCGCCATCGCCGAACGCGAACTCGGCGACGCCCACGCCTGGCCCGCCCTCTTCGGAGCCAACCGCGGGCTTCCGCAACCCGACGGGCGCGTCCTGCGCCACCCCGACCAGCTCCTGCCCGGCTGGCAGCTCCACCTCCCCGCCACCACCGCCGCGTCACCACCGGTTACCCCGCACCCAGCGCCAGGACCGCCTGCCATGCCGCAACCCGGTCCAGGCGCAGCAGCACCTGCTCCGCCAAACAATCCGCCCGCGCCGCCCAGCACCACCCCGAACCCGGGCCACGAAAACGGCACACGGACGGACAAGGAGGCGCCGGTGCAGCTTCCCGGCGGCGGACTGGTCGGGCTCGGACTCGCGCTCAGCGTCGCCGTCCTGCTCGTCCTGGCGCGACGACGGCGCCGCGCTCGCCGCAACCCGACCGGCCAGCTCGCCCCAGCCGAGGAACGGCTCGGGCCGCCCGATCCCGCCCCACCCGGCTCCGTGATCGGCACCCTCGCACATGCCGCCCAGCGCGTGACCCGCCCTGACGAGTCCGCGATGGACGATGACTCATGGGGCGAGGACGAGCAGGCTTCCGGAGACGGTGGCGGGCCCGGCTCCCTCGTGGCCGGGCGGCGACGGGGCTGGCCGCTTCCCGCGCCGGTGCTGACGGTCCACGCCGACACCAGCGCCCACAAGCTGGACCTCTCGACCACGGTCGGGGTCGCGCTGGCCGGTCCCGGTGCCGCATCCGCCGCCCGCGCCGTGCTGGCCACCGTGCTGGCAGTCGACGCGCGCTACCCGGCCCAGGCGCTGCTGGCCGACCCCACCACAGCCGCGCTGGTCGCCGGAGGCGACGACCTCGCGCTGCGGCACGCTCCGGGGGTCGACGTGACCGACGAGGAAACCGCCGCGCTGGCGCGGCTACACACCGAGCTCGCCCGACGCATCCGACTCCGCGACGACGACCAGCTCGACGCCGACCTGCACCCCGAAGACGCCACCGACGAGCGGCCCGGCGAGGTCGCCGAGCCGGTGCCGCTGCTGCTGGTGACAGCCCGCTTGTCACCGCCGTACCGGCGGGAATGGGCCGCAATCGGCGCCCAAGGCCGCGCGGTCGGCATCCACCTCCTGCTCCTGGACGAAGACCACCTTCACGAGGCCGGCGACTTCACACAGCTGACCCTCGACACCGACGGCACCATCACCACAGCGCACGGCCCCGGCACTGACTCCGTGACCGGAACACGCGCCGAAACCCTCAGCCCGGCCGACGCCGACGAGATCTGGCACCTGCTGGCCGCCGCCCGCGCCCCCGCGCCTCGCCAACCCCAGGACAACGCCGCCGTGGACGCGCAGTCGAAGGCCGATACCGCCGCCCACGACAACCGCGGCCCGAGCATCCGCGTCCGGCACGACCAGCAGTCGATCAGCTCGCCGGGCGAGGAAGAACCGGCTGTTGTGGTGCAGCTGCTCGGCGGAGTGCGCGTGCACGCCCAGGGCGACCACGTTCGCGGATTGCGCACCCGCGCCCGCGAAGTCCTGGCCTACCTCGCCGCCCACCAGCACGGCACCACCGCGGACAGGCTCCGCGAGGCAGTCCTGCCCGACCAGCCCGCCGCACGCTTGCACGAGGCGATCTCCTTCGCCCGCTCGGCGCTGCGCACAGCCACCGGCGACAACGACGGGGCGTTCGTGCTCGCCGAGTCTGGCCGCTACCGCCTCGACCCCGACACCCTCACCACCGACGTGTGGGAACTGGACGACACCCTCACCCGTGCCCGCACCACCAGCGACTCCGATGTCCGCCTGGACGCGCTGCGCCAGCTCGCCCGCCTGTGCCGGGCCGGGCCGCCGCTGGACGGCGCACCGTACTCGTGGGCCGAACCGGTGGCCGAGCACTGGCGCAGCCAGGCCATCGACGCGCTCGTCGCCCTCGCCGAGGAAGTTCGCGACGACAACCCCGACGAGGCACTCGACGCACTCGCTCTCGCCATCACCTGGGATCCCTACACCGAAGCCCTCTACCGGCGCACCATCGGGCTGCAACGCGACCTCGGCCGCCTTGACGCCGCCCACACCACCTACCGGCGCCTGCAAATCAACCTGCGCGACATCGACCTCGAACCCGACCCCGACACCACTGCACTGCTCGATAAAGCACCCGTCCCGCAGCGGTAAATCCCGCTTCCGCTCTACATAAAGGTGTGCTCCACTCCGCTCCAGACCATCACGAAATACCCAACACCGGCAACCAGGCCCAGCAATGAGTAAGCACACGTTCTGTCAGCGCAGCCACATCACACCGCGTCGGCGCACAGAAAGAGCTCGCGTCCTCGCGATCCATCTCGCCGCAACCAGAGCGGGTTTCCCGGCGACCGGCCGCACCGGCAGAAACCCATTCGGGGGCAGTGCGGCCGCCAAGGACGGACGGTGTCAGTGGGGGGTCATCCGGGACGTCGTCCTGGGCGTCGAAGCCACGTCGTCTTAAGGATGACCCCTCACTGACCCCCTTGCACTCCTTAACACCGCAGCTCAGAGCGGCTTGCGCAACGCGGCCGACGAGCCGGACTGGTCACGATAACCACTCCGTACGGGCCTCTTACCTCACATGCTGCTCACCTCTCCACGGCTTCCGCCGCTGTTTTGTGTCGCACAATGCGACACAAAACAATTCCGCCGAGAAACGGCGGAACGACGCCGCAACTCCCGCTATCGGCCAGTTCCCACGCGCGCGCGGGCGCGCATTCGCGCACGCCACGCGCGCGCCGTGACTAGGGAAAATTCCCGAAAAAACGCGCCCGGCTATTGCGCACCCTATCGCATCGAGCTAGCGTGGAAATGTCAGCGGGAACGGAAACCGCGAAACCCAACGTTCCGGCAAATCCCGCACGTCAATTCATTCTGCGCAAAGAGAGTGTCGTTATGGAAACCGTAGCGAAACACACCTGCGGCGGTCCGGTGTTCGGGCGCAAGACCCCCGGATGCCCCCGGTGCGACCAGCTGCTCGCCGGTGCCGCTCCGATCGAATGGGCGGGCACGCGACGACGTCACGACCGCGAACGTCAGCGTATCGCGGAGACCCAGGCGCACTTTGCGCCCGGAGGGCGGCACGACACCGGCGCATGCGGCCCGGTCTGCACCTTCGGGGACTGGTGACCAACCGGTCGCCGAACCGGCGACCCGATCACGCCTGGCCGTCGGCCCCGATGTCAAGGCTCCGTCCGGCCGCACATGAGTCCGCAATGGACTATAGGAGAGATGTCATGACACGAAGTGAATTCATCGACGGAAGCCGGGTCGAATGGCTGGGCGCCGCGCCTGGCGGGTCCCCGGCGGAACTAGCCCAATCGGAACGCGGTCGCACCCTCCTCGGCGCGACTCATGCAGACCAATACCGCGACGGCGTCGAGGCCATCCTCTCGGCCTGCGAACGCCAAAGTGGCGGCCTTGTCACCCGGCCGGAGTCCCTGACGTCCACGAGGGCACCCCTGCCCGACTACGTCTACAGCTACTACGACAAGCAGGTCTGGGTGAAACAACGGGGCGACACCTGGCTGCCGGTGGTCGACCACCCCGACGCCAAGGCCGCGCCCGGTACCAATGAGTCCACAGTGGACAATGAGGAGGCATCGTGACGAAGATCATGTTTGACTACTTCCGCGTGCTCGAGGGCTACGAATTCGAGCCTGATGACAACGGCGAGACATTCCGCAGCCCCGGTGGCCTGGTGTCGGTGACTATCACCGACCCCGAAGGCTCGCTCACCGTGACGGCCCTCACCGGCGACCGCGCCCGCCTGATCCGCTGGACAACCCTGATCAGGGGCGCGCCCGCCGAGGTGCTCGACGCCACCGTGCGTGCGGCCGAACCCGAGCTGGCCACCTATGTCCACAGTGGACAACAGTCGGCGACGGCACCCGCGCGCCCCGGGCGGCACTGGGGAAATCGAGAAATCGCGGCGGCGCTGACACGAATTGCCGACCGTAAGTACCCGGGTTCGCGCCCCAGTCCGCCCGCGGGCCCAACCGGACAGATTTCAGCTCACGGCATCTGAACATGTAGGTCCACAGTGGACGAAATGAGGTGTAGTGACTATGAACGAGGTGTTCAAGGCCGGTATGAAAGCGCTCCGCGAGCACATGGCCCGCGAGGTCGAACGGGCACCCGTGCCCCCGGATGATGTGCTCGCCCGCCCGATCACCCGGCGCGACGTCCAGCAGTACGACGTCTACTTCATCTGGGGGCCGGGTCGTGACATTGCCAGCCGGACCGATTGCGGGCACGGCTACTACCTCACGGATTCGTGCCCCTGCTGCGACGTCGACGGCGACAACTAGACAAGGGGGCCATTGTGGACACATCGAAAGGGTGGCGCTGATGACTACCACGGAAACCGGCGGCGCACCTGTGACCGGCGACCGACACTGCCAATGCCGTCACCCAGGCTGTGCGCCCTGCTCGGCGAAGAAGCTGTCGCTAGCGCACCGCACCGCGCGGCGCCGAGCAGGTGAGCCTCTGTGACTCCATGTATGTCCATAGTGGACTTAAGGAGCTATGTGTCATGAGGAACTATGCCGCCTTCTACGTCGGCCGGGGCGCGAACGCCGAGTGGATCGGCACCGTGCGGGGCGCCGGGGTGCCCGGCGGGCTGGCCGCCGCGGAGGCCGGGCACCAGCCCCTCGACGCCACCACCGAGGCCGCCTACCGTGCCGCGGTCGCGGCGTTCCTGCGGGTGTGGGAGGAGTGGGTCGACCACGCTTACGTGCCCGATGAGTCCGACTCGACCGCCTACGGCGAGCTGGCTAACCTCGCGTACGCCTTCGACGACGGCCGGGTATGGACCCGCCGCACCCGCGCCGACCCGTGGGAACCGGCGCGCACCCTCGATCCGGAACTGACCTTCCGCGCTGGTTCCGAGGACCATGCGCGCCTCCGGTACGACGGCCCGACGTGCCGACAGTGCGCACGCCCCACCGTGGTTGCCCAGGTGGCCCCGCCCGGCTACGGCCGGGTTCGCGTCTGCAAGGACGGGCATGCGGAAGAGCTGAGCCCGTGCGGCATCCTTGGTCTTGAAGACGTTCGATAGAACAAGTCGCTGATCGGTGAGCTGGCCGACTCCTTCGCCACGGCGCCTCGTGCTCGGAGGCTGACGCGCCATGGCCTCGTACCGGTCAACGCGGCTATATCTGGAGTCCACAATGGATGGTGGACTCCAGATATAGCCGCGCATGCTGTGTGAGTCGGCCGTCGAGGTAGCGGTGCGGCCGATTGCGCGGTCCAGGTGAAGCTGGCGGGCCAGTCGCCGTCCTCGGTTGGGGTGATGGCGACGGTCCCGGGGCTGGTCGCACCCCACGCGGCTGCGGGCAGCTTGCGGTGGTCGTAACGGGCGCCCACAGCCCATTTCAAGGAGGTGTCACCCGAGTCGGGTACCACCTCAACTCGACGGTGGCGCGGGTGACCCACGTGTCGCGGATGTCTTCGACCAGACGGCCGGTGTCGCGGTTGTGCACGGTGATGCGCGACCCGGTTCCGGCGACCGGTCCGCACACCTGCGGCGGAATGTCGGCGGCGCGGTGGGGTGTGGGAACCGTGGCGGCCGCGGTGAGGACGTCACCGCGGGCGGCGCCCCGATGGGGCCGCGCGCAGCAGGCACAGTGGATACGGCGGGGTGAACGACAGGGGAAACGGTCCTTCTGCGGTGGTGGTCGTGATTGTGGGACCGGGCCGGGGCGCCGTCGACATTGCGACGGCGCCCCGGCCCGGTTGCGTGGGTCAGTCGTCGGTGAGCTGGTAGCGGCGCGGCTCTTCCTGGGTCAGCACGACCGCGCCCTGGTCGGTGAGCTTGTCGAGCGCGTTGCGTACCGCTCCGGCGGAACGGACCAGCTTGCGGCCGATTTCGCCTGCGGTGTAGGCATTGCCGCGCCGGTCCGGCTCGGACAGGAAGTCCTCGACCAGGCCGTGCAGCGCACCCTTGGGCAGCCGACCGTTCGGCGGCGTGACGGTCGCGGTGGTCGCCGTGGTGTTGGCGGTGGTGGCCTTAGTGCGCCGGGGTGCGCCCTTGGCACGTTTGGGGGCCGCCGGGGCGGGCTCGGCCGGTTCCGGCGGCGCCCAGCGGGCCGCGGGCTTGCCGCCGCCGGTGTCTTCACCGGGCAGCCGCACCGCGTCGCCGCTGTCGGCCCAGGCGGCGAGGATTTTGGTCGCGGTCGAGGCGCCGATGCCGGCAAACTCAGCGAGTTCGCGGGCGGTGGATTCGGGGTGGCGGCGCAGCGCGGTACGCAGCTTGTCCGCGGACGAGGGGCCGTTGGTGCCGTTCGTGGCGGCCTTCGCCTTCGTCGGGGCCGCGGTGGTTTTCGTCGTGGTGGTCTTGGTTGTGCGTGGCATGACAGTCACTCCCGTGGTTGTCGGGTTGGTGGATGGTCATGCCCCCGGGGGCGGTAGCCCTCCGGTGCGCTACCGGGTAGTGCGGGCTACGACGTCCATCAACCCTCGATCGCCCGGCGAAGTCAACCAATGTGTCCAAACAAGACGCACGTCTTTTTGTTGGTGCCGTGTTTCCGTTGGGGGACTTGACATTCCGGCACGAGTCGAGCGTTGATGTGGACCCCGCGAACGGCGGGGTGGCCGCCGCCGGGTGACCGGCCGAACGGCCACACATCCACCAATGAAAGGAAACCGCAACCATGGCGCACACAGAAACCCCGCCCGCAACCGACGTACCGGATGTCGAATACCTGATCGGCGACAACTACGACACCACCGCCGACCGGTCGCTCGCCGACGTAGCCGCGTTGCTGAGCCGGGACGTGGTCGATGTTCAGGGCGACGGCATGATCGCCCGCGAGGCCGTGTTCGAGGTCCGGGCCGACGAATCCGGCCCGGTCGGCGTCCTGCGCGTCATCGTGTCCGGGCTGACGATGCCGTCGGAGTCCATCGCGGTCGATCACGACGTCATCCGGGACACGATCCGGAGCGTGTTCGAACTGGCGAGTCACTACAACCGGGCCGAGCGCCTGCGCCCCGACCGGTGCCGGTTCATCCTCGCGATCGACGTCGTGACCGACAGCGACAAGATCCTGTGTGGATTCATCGGCACGATGCACCACACGGGACCGTAACCCCGCCCGTGCCGTGGTGGCCCGCGCCGAGGGCCGGGAGCAACGGAACACCCCCCTATCCGCCCTAAAGGTCATAGTTTGCATGAACAAAGGGGGAGTAGTCGCCGAACGCGGTGTGGG
>NZ_JBVHDI010000003.1:386900-726337 GCF_055563465.1 Amycolatopsis sp. NPDC000009 | reverse complement strand
TACACCCCCCCCCCCCCCCCCCCCCCCCCCCCCCCCCCCCCCCCCGCGCGCGCCCCCCCCCCCCCCCCCCCCCCCCCCCCCCCCCCGCCCCCCGTAGCCGCCTGAAGGGACATCGTTTCGATGAACACCGCTGTGTTCGCCGCGATCGCGGTGTGCGCCCGCGAGGGTCTGCGCGCCTACGGCACCTTCCCAACGCGCGGCGACGCGACCCTCGCCGCGCAGTGGCTCACCACCGAGGACACCTTCGCGCGCGCGATCGCGTTGCACCCGCCGGAGACGGACCCGATCACCACCCATGCCATCGCCCCGATGACCGGTGACGTCATCGAACTGCCCGATCCGGTGGCCGACACCCTCACCGTGCACGACCACCGTCCGCCACTATCCTCTATGGACGAAGTGGTGGTGTCGATGATGGTCGACCCGCCCGCCCGCCGGTTGGCGCTGTTCGTCGGCCCGTTCGCCACTACCACGCACGCGCGATCGTGGATCGAGACTGCGGTCGGCGCCGGGCGGTCGGGCAGCTACCGCGCTCGGCTGCGGATCCACCCGTTGCGCCGCACCGACTCCGGATCGGTACCGGCGGTGTGGCGGGGGCCGGATCCCGAGTCGCTTGCCGTCGAGGGGGTGCCGTCACGATGACCGAGCGGCTCACGCCCAGCCCGCCATGCCACCCACGTCCACCCGCAATCTCGCCGCACCGCGAACGGACGAGGTGCTCGGCGACGACGCCGCCGTCCCGATGCAAGTCCACAGTGGACGTGTCGTTGTGACAGGGAACGCTCTTCCGCGCATGACACCGGGCGCCGCCTGCCGCGTGTCCGGCCAGGACGCGGTGCGGGCGGTGCTCGCCGCCTTCTACCAGCCACACTGGACGGCACCCGTTCCGGGCGACCCCGGCGTGCTTCGCTACCGTCGAGGCGAGTGCGAACTCCACGTCCGTGCCGACGGTCTGGTGTGTTTCGTCGCCTTCAGCTGCCGCGCTAACACCCGCCGTCCGCCGCCGTCCAGACGGACCTCGTCGCCACTGCGGCGTCGACGACGAGGCGGTGGTGCCGGGACAGTCTGGCCCACCACCTGGCGCGAGCTGCGTGCCAAACTGGAAGCGGCCGGATGCGAGTTGAGTCGTCGCAGAAAGCATTGGTGCGTCAAGCTTCCCGACGGCCGCACCTACACTTTCCCGGGTACTGCCTCGGACCACCGTAGCTTGCGTAACACTATCCGCGACCTGAGCAAACTCGGCATCGACCTTCGGCGCTCGACCGGGCATCGGCAGCGGCGCGCGACAGACTGAACCGGTCGGCCCGGCTCACCGGCATCCGCCGAACGGCGCCGTGATCGCACGACGCGGGTGGTGCCGGAGCCGGACCGGGCGGTGTTACTTCGGGCCGCACAACGGTGGTGCGTTCTGCTGCCGGTAGAAGACGACCGGGTCGGTGGGCTGACCGCCGGGCTCGACTTGGAAGTGCAGGTGCGGGCCGGTGGATTCGCCGCGGTTGCCGACTTCGGCGATGGGCTGTCCGGCCTGCACGGGCTGGCCGACGGTGACGAGGTTGCGGTTGTTGTGCCCGTAGGTGGTGATCACGCCTGCGGCGTGTTCGATACGGATCCAGAGGCCGTAGCCGCTGGCGGGGCCGGAGGCGATCACCCGGCCGCCGCTGGCGGCGACGATCGGGGTGCCGATCGGCGCGGCGATGTCCTGCCCATTGTGGAATTCCCTGCCTCTCGGTCCGAAGCCCGAGCTGCAGCGGCCCGCGACCGGGACGACCCACCCCGTGTTGTTCGGCGACGGTGAGGTCGGGGCGCAGGACACGCCGGTCAGCGCGCTGACGATCCGCTGTGCGGCCTGGTCGTACAGGGCATATCGGTCTGGGAATCCGCTGCGTTGCACGGCTTGCGCGGCCGGGGCGAGCGCCATGTGTTGCCAGTTCGGTAGCGCGAGCAGGTGCTGGTAGAACTTGGTGGCGGCGTAGACGGGGTCGAGAATCTGCGCACGGGTACCCCACCCCATCGACGGTCGCTGCTGGAACAATCCCAGCGAGTCCCGATCTCCGTAGTCGAGGTTGTGGAGCTTGGACTCGGTGATCGCTGCCGCGATCGCGATCACCCACCCGTATCCGGGTACCCGCATCTGTTTGCCGACAGCGACGATGGTAGCGGCGTTGGCGATCTGGTCGGGGCCGTATCCGGCCACGCTCCCGGTCGGCGCACCGGTCGTGGTGCAGGTGAGAGAGCCGCCTGCGCCGCCTGTGCCGTTGGCGCCGTCAGTGCCCAGGATCGCGCCGAGGCTGGCGGAGAGGAACAGCACCGGTGTGAGGGTCACGCACCCGGCGGTGACGGCGAGTTTGACGGCGGGTTTCACCCGGTCCTCCCTTCAGCGGTGGGTGGGTGCCTTGGGGCTTTAGCGCGCGGGATCTTGTGTTCGGGCGAGATCGGCCAGGCGCTGGCGCTGGTTGCCGTGCAGGGGCAGCCACACGGGGCCTCCGGGGTCGCGCAGGGCGTCGGCGTGGGTGGTGGCGATGCGCCAGCCGACGTCTCCGGCGGCGATGCCGGGGCCGGTGGTGTCGGTGGCGGTGAGTCGTTCGCGGAGGTGGGTTTCGCGCGCGGGGGTGGGCAGGCCGAACAGCACCCAGAAGCCGTGGCGTTGTTGGATTTTGCGGGCGGGCTGGGGGCCGCCCGCGTGTGCGAGTTCGGCGTAGCCGTCGAGTTTCTCGACCACGCGGGTGAGTGGTTCGCTGCCGGTGTCGTGTTCGTAGCAGCCCACGAGCTGTGCACCGTTTTCGCGGTAGACGATCAGCGCGTCCGGGCGGGCCAGGCCGCCGCAGTCGGCGGCGGCGGAACGTTCGCCGTGCCACAAGCGCAGCTCCGCATCCTCGTGGCGGCGGGCGTGTGCGGTCAGGGCGGCGAGTACGTCGTTGATGCCGAGCAGGTGGGCCAGTCTCGGGTTGGTGGCCAGCCGGAGCACCTGTTCGCGCACGGTGTTCGGTCGGGGCGGGGCCTGGCCGCGCATGGCGGCGAGCACGCCGTGTCCGGCGATGCCGAGGGTGTAGCGCCAGCCGGTGAGGGCGCCGTCGCCGCGGGGGTGGCGGAACCGGTCGAGCACGTGCCAGTGCCACAACGCCAGCAGGCGTCGTTGTGCCCGGTTGAGGTTCGGATAGGACAGCAGGTCGGCGACGTGGGCGCTGGTGAGCACGCGGTGCTCGTCCAGCAGCGACAACAGGGTCCGGTCGCGTTCGGTCAGTCGCGAGGCCAGCTCGACCGGGTCGGCGACCGAGCCGCGGTGGCGGTGTCGGCGAGTCCGCCCGGTGTGCGCGGCCGTGGAGTTCTCGTCGTTGTCGGGCATGGGAACGGTGCCTCCGATCACGAGCGGGTATAGAGGTGAAAGACGACCCGCGGGGGTGGGTCAGTCGAGGTCGTCGTCGTGGTCGAGTCCGGCATCCAGCTCGGTCCTGGGGGCGCGGGTGGCGAACACGCGGCGGCTGCGGGCTCGGTCGCGGGTCGCGCGATCGATGCCATGAGCGCGGGCCGCCGCGCGGAGTTCGTCGGCGCGGCCGTCGATGACCGGCGGCGGTGGGAGAGTGCGCAGGGTGAAGCCGGGGGTGTCGCGGTTGTCGACCGAGAGCCGGACCGCGGCCTGGTAGCGGGCCAGCCGGGCGAGGTCGCCCGCGTCGAGGTGCGGGCCGACGTGCGCGGCGAGGTGCCGGGCGTCGTCCGGGCTCACCCCGAAGAACAACTTATTGCGAGCGTTGGCATCCAACGCTTTCGCCAAGGCGGGGGTGAGCTGGTCGAGGTGCTGGTGCGCGAGCACCCACCCGACGTGATACCCCCGGGACTCGGCCAGCGCGTCACCGAGCGGGGTAGGCAAGTTAAGAAAGTTCTGTGCCTCATCGATCAGGATGGTCGCGTCGGCACGGCTGTGCTCGGGCTGGTGCGAGCGCCCGATCGCGGCCTGCCAGAGCGAGGCCACCAGCAGCGACCCGACCAGCCTTGCGGAGTCCTCGCCCAGCTCGCCTTTCGGGAGCCGGGCGAGCAGGATCCCGCCGTCGAGAATGTCGGCCGGGTCGAACGAACTCGTTGCGGTGCCGAACAGGTCCGCGACGAACCGGCGGGCGGTGACCGCGCGCAGCTTGGACAGCACCGGACCGGCCTGCGCCGCCGCGGCCGAGGGAGTGAGCTTGTCGTAGGCGGCCCAGAACGCCCCGATCCCGGCAGGGTCTTCCCGCTTGATCCGGCGGGTGGCCTCCCGCCGATACCGGGTGTTGGTCAGCAGCAACGGAATATCCGCCAGCGTCGAGCCAGGGCGCCGGGTGAGCGTGAACGCCGCGGCGCGCAGCGTGTCTTCCACTCGGGGTCCCCACCACGCGGAGTAGATGCGGTGCAAAGTGGACACCAGGTGCTCGGCGACGGTCTCGCCGCCGAGCCCGGCCGGATCCAGCACGTTGAGCGCAGGAGGTGCCTGGGTCTCGTCGGGGTCGATGAGGACGAGCCGCTCGCCGGCATCTTCAGGCATCCGGTCGAGCAGGTCACGGATGAGATCGCCGCGCGGCTCGATCACCGCAACCCCGCGCCCGGCCTCGATATCGGCGAGAGCGAGTCGCAGCAGCTCGGTCGACTTTCCTTTCCCAGTGGTCCCGGCGATATGGAGATGGTGGCGAGCATCGACAACGGGCAGCACGACCCGGCGTGCTGGCCCGGCGTCGGTGACCCCGAGCGGCTTCGGCGTCCTTCGACGCCGGTCATGTCCCGGACGTAGCGTGAGCCGGGCCGGGCCGGGCGTCGCTGCGGCGTCGGTGTTGCCCTGAGTAGGTGAGGGTTTCTTGTGTGTGGGCAACGAAGAATCTCCTCTCGCCGCGGTGCTCAGAGGCGCCGGGTGGTGTGGGGTGGCGCGGGAACGCTGCGGGCCTGGCCGCTCGACAGTGCGTCGGTGCGGGCGGGCAAGTGCGCCAGCGCGGCCAGCTCCCCGGCAGAGAGCAGCGCGCCGCGCCGCATCCGCCGGGCGCCGATCACCGCGCGCGGCTTGGACAGGCGGTGCCGGGCCAGGGCATTACGACCAGCCAGCAGGGCAAAGACACCGAAGAGGGCGTCGGCCAGACCACGGACACGGTCGGCGGCCTGCTGGCCGTGGGCGGTGGTGGCGGTGTAGTAGCGGAGCCCGACTTCCCACTGCGGCTGGAGTTTCTTCGCCCGGATCTCGCGCAGTTCCTCGGTCTGCTGCGGGTCCAGCCGCCGCGGCACCCGGTCGCTGGTGCCGTGCGTGGTGGCGGTGGACTTGCTGCCAGTGATGATCTCCATCAGTTCGCGCACCAGCACCGAGACGAAGCTGGCCAGCGCGGAACGGCGACCCGGGCGCCCGTGGTGCAACCGGTCCACGGTCCGCCGGTAGCGGCGTAACCGCCGTCCGACCGCGGGCCGCGCGAGAATCTGCACCACTGCGGACTCTCCCTCGGTGAGCTGCCCGGCCACGGCCTCCAACGCCCGCAAGGGGTCGGCGGATTCGTCGCGGGGATCGGGCACTCGCAGCGGCAGGTGCTCCGGCCGTTCCGGGCGCACGATCCCCCCGGTGACCACCAGCCCCGCCCGCGGCGCGGGCTCCGCCTCAGCGTCGCTGGACGAGGCTTGCCCGTTGGTGGGGCGGTCCAGGACGAGGGTGCCGGGCCAGGCTGCGCGGAGGGCGGCGTCGATGCGGCTGGTCGGCACCGGACCCGGCAGCCACAAGCAGACGGCGAGATCCTCGCCCGCGGCCAGGTGGTACTCGATCGCCAGGTGCGGGATCCCGGCGACGAGCCGTTTCCAGCGAGGTGGGGCCAAGCTGGGCAGGTCCCACCACAACCGGCGCGCTCCGGCGAGCGCGGCGGCCGGGTCGAGTCCGGCCGGGGGCAGCACGGTCACCAGCCGGGCGCCGTCATACCAGCGGCGCCGCGCCGCCCGCCGCAACCGCAGCACGACCGCGACGCCGAGGGCAAGGAGAAAGGCGACCACGATCACCCACGCGAGATGCTGGGTGACCCAGGTGCGGGCGCCGTCCCAGACGGCGGTGAGTGTCGTGAGGAGTTTGGTGGCGGGGTTCGGGATTGAGGCGGGCATGGTCGAATCAGTGCTCATGGTTCGAGGTCGTCCTCGTCGTCGGCCGGGATTCCTGCCAGGAACTCCGGGGAAGTGGTGATCAGTTCGTCCTCGGCGTCGGAGGCCAGGGCGTGAAAGGCCACCCGGCTGGTGCCCGAGAGCAACAGCGCCTCGCCGAGCCCCGCAGCCAGCAGATAAGCCCGTTCCCCATCGGAGAGATGGAAGGCATCGGCGATGGCGTCGATGGCCTGCGTGGCCTGTCGCAACAGGACTTGTGTCGAGGCGTTGGCCACGATCGCTTTACCCAGATCACTGGAGAGCACGTCACCGGCGTCTTGGGACACGAACGCGAGCGCGGCCCAGTACTTGCGCGCTGATTTCGCCAGCCGGTAGAGGAACTTCGCCGCTTCGGGCTGGTGCATCAGCAGCCATGCCTCGTCCACGATCACCAACCGGCGGCGGCGGTGGTGCGGGTCGAGCACGCGGCGCCAGACGGCGTCCAGCGCGATGAGCGTGCCCACCGACTTGAGCTCGTCGGGCAGGTCCCGCAACGAGATCGCCACCAGGTGCCCGTCCGGCGTGGTTGTGGTCGGCCCGTCGAACAAGCCGGAGAACGATCCCGACACATACGGCGTGAGGCGCGCGGCCAGGTCTGTACCGGCCGAGTCACCGCTGGTGGTGAGCACGTCGGCGAGGTCGGCCAGTACCGGTGCGGGCCTGTTCCAGGTGCGGCGGTCGGCGGTGATGCCGACCCTGGCGTAGGTGGCGGTGACGGCGCGGTCGAGTACTGCGGTCTCCTGTGGCGACAACGGCTCGGCGAGCATCACCGCGAGGAGCGTGTGGATGAACAGCGACCGGCGGGTCAATGCGTCCGGTAGTTTCTGCGCGCCCGGGGGAAGGTCGAAGGGGTTCAACCGCACACCCGGTGCGCCCAGGTGCAGATAGGTGCCGCCGACGGCCGTGGTGAGGCGCTGGTATTCGTCTTCGGGGTCGATGACGAATACCTGCACCGCGACCTCGCCCTCCGGGGTGGGCCGGTGCGGGTCGGGGTAGAGCGAGCGCAGCGCTTCGAGCTTGGTGAAGTACGACTTCCCGGCGCCGCTGCGGGCGAGTGTGACGGAGTTGTAGTTGTCCTGGCTCCAGCGGTCCCACAACACCAGCCCGTTGGAGCTGGCGTTGACCCCGTACAACCGGCCAGTCAACGGCGCATGCGGTGACGGATCGGCCGCAGGCAAATCCGGGGACGTGAAAGGAAAACTCGCGGCGAGAGCGGGAGTGTCGAGGGTGCGGTGCATGCCAAGCAGGTCCACCCCGAGCGGCAGGGTAGAGGTCCAGCCCTGCACCGACCGCCACGACGCAGGCTGCGCGTCCAGCAACAGACTCGAGGCCAGTGACCGCACTTCGGCGACCTCGGCCTCGAGATCTTCCGCGGTCGTGGAGTGCACGGTCAGGTACAGCCCGACACGGAACATTTTCGATTCGCCGCGGGCGAGGGCGAAGGCCATGTCGGCGGCGTCGGCTGCGGCGGCTTCGGTCTCCGGGTCGTCGAGCTTGCCCTTCTCCGCCGAGGACCGGCGGGCGGATTCCAGGCGGCCTTGCTGGCGGCGCAGCCGCTTCGCCGCGACCGCCGGGTTGACCGGATCGATGTGCAGCGCGACGTCTACCCGGCCTGGATACGACAGCAGCGGCTCGAGCCACCCGGCGCCGACCTCGGCCGGATATCCGGTGACTGCGAGGGTGGCGGTATAGCCGTCGCCGACGCGCAGCCACCGCGGACCGACCTCGATCGCATCCGGACCGGCCACCGCGCCAGCACCGGTCCTGGCCGAGCCGGAAGTGGAGGTGCGGCCGAGGATGCGGTTGGCGCCGCGCCGCAGCACTTTCATCGTGCTCATCGGTTAGACCTCCACGTCGTCGGTGCTGGGTTCGTGTAGGGCTGGTTGTGCGGTGACGACGCCGGAGGCGGTGCCCGCGCGGGTGGCGTGCGGGCCGCCGTTGGGGTCGGCGGCTGCGCCGAGCACGGCGTGGGTTGCTGCGCCGTCGAGCGGGGCGACGACGACTTCGCAGCTCCGCAGCGCACGGGCGGCTTCGCTCGCGCGCCGCGCGACGGTCTGCGCCGCGCTCGCATCACGGCCACGGTGTCCGCTGGCCGGTTGGCGGAGCACGACGGTGACGTGGCGCCGCAACAGATCCCGGCTGGCCGACAACTCGTGCAGGAACTCCACGTGCCCGCGGCAGGCTTGCTCCAGTGCGGGGTGTGGGAGTCCGCCGGCCTCGTCGGCGAGCACGTCGAGGTAGGGCTCAAGGTCGAGGCGCTGGGCGCGGACGACGATCTGCACCGGACCCGACAGCGAGTGCAGCCAGCGGGAGAATCCCGCGATGAGGCTGTTCTGCTCACCGGCGGTGCGCAGCCCGAAGTTCACCGTGGAGCAAGCCGCGGCGTGCGCGGTGCCTTGCTCGCCGAGATCGATCGCACCCTCGGCCGAGATCGCCTCCGCCGGAAGCCGCAGGGGCGCGGGCAGCGGTCCGGCCTTGACTCCGACCCAGGCGGGAGCGTCGGGCACGGTGTCGCCGCGCACGCTGTGGGCGGGCACCAGTCGTGTCGGGCTCAGCCGTTGCCTGAGCGCGGCCAGCAGCCACGCGTCCAGCGTGAGGCTGTCGCGGCGCATGGTCACCAGCGCGAACGCGGCCCCGCCGATCGGGATTGCCACCGCGGCGAACATCACCGGCGGCACTACCGTGTGGATGAGCTGGTAGGTGCCCCACAGCAGCAGCCCGGTGACGCCGAGGATCGCGGCCTGCCGGGCGGTCAACCCGAACACGATCTTGTCCGGCTTCTCCACATCGGCGGGCACTCGCGCCGACATCGGAACCTCGTCATCACTGCGCATCAGCGACCTCCTCCTTTCTTCGGGTTACGGGGTGTGGGCTTCGCCGTCCCGGCCCGGGGTGCGCGTGGCTGTTTCCGCGCACCTGGCGACGACGGAGCGGCGCCGGGCGCCTGAAAGGTGGGCGTGTGCACCGGCGGCGTGGTGACCGGCGTGCGGCGCGCGGTTGTCCCGGTGGCACGGGGCGGAGTGCGCGCCATGGTCCGGTCCCGCGCTTGGCTCGCGGTCGCCGGACGCGGCGGCCGCGCTGCCGCCGACGCCCGGGTGCCTGCGGTGGTTGGCGGCGGCCCTGAATGACTGCGGGGGTCGGGCGAACCCCAGCGGGTGGACTCGATCGGCGGCGCCACCCTCACCCCGGCCGGGATGCTTGGCATCGGCGCGGGCACGGACGCGCCGGAGACAGGAGTGAACCCGCCATCGCTCAGTGGTTGCTTGCGTTCGCGTGCGGCTGCGCGGGCATCGCGTGCCATGCGTGCGGGCGCGGCCCACGCGCGGGTCGCACGCTCCCGGGCCGCCCGCGCGGCACCGTGGGCCATCCGCTGCGCACCCGTCCCAGACGCTGCACCGCCGCCCCGGCGAGGCACCGCACCGCCGGGGCGAGAACCGGTTGGACCACGCCCCCGCGGTCGGGTGGACGCCCCTCCGGTGCCGCGGCGACCGAATGTGCCGCGGGCGGCGGAGGCGCCCGCGGCTTTGCCGACGCCGAGCATTCCGAGGCCCTTGGCCAGCAGTGCGTACTTCACGATCGAGGCGATCGTCGAACGCCCACCGAGGCCGACCTGCTGCATCACCCAGGACGGAATCTTGACCAAGATGAACAGCAGCACCACGGAGATGACGAGGTTCATCAGGCCGCCCGAGACACCGAGCAGATCGGTGGTGGCGGGGCCGGAGGTGCCCTGAACGAAGAACAGCTTCACGAACACGACCAGCGTGATCGCCTGTAGTACCTGGATCGCCAGCACACCGAACAGCGCCCGCCACCACAGCTTGGCGATGCCCTCGGTATAGGGCGAGGCGTGACACACCAAAGCGAGTGGCCCGGCCACGACGATGACGATCGTGATCGTCAGGCGCAGCACGTAGAGCGCGAGCAGGACGACGGCGAGGATCAGCACGACGAGCGAGACCAGGATCATGAAGATCCCGCCCTGTTCGAGCTGCCGGTGGATCTCGTCTTTCACACCGGTGGTGATGCCGCCGGACGAGTCGCCGGCCAGGATCCCGGTCGCGATCCCGTTGACGAAGTTGATCGCGAGACCGATCAGCGACAGCGAGGCGTTGACGGCGATGAAGCCGACCACGATCCGCGGCAGCGTCTCCTTGATCGTGACCCGGGTTTGCAGCGTCTCGTGCGAGGCGACCACGATCCCGCCGACGACGACGAACAGGATGAACAGCGAGTTCGCGACCCAGCGGGTGATGTCCCACAGCTGCGAGATCTGCGGGTTGCCCGCCAGGTCCGGGGTGGTCATCGAGGTCCGGCCGACCAGGTCGAGCACCGGGTCCATCGCCGAGGTGACCAGGTCGGTGAACCACTCGTCGATCGCCTGCCCGGCCTTGCACACCACGTCGAGCCACCCGCAATCGGTGGCCCCGGCCTGCGGCTGCGGCCCCTGCTGTGGTGCGGGCGGTGCGGGTGTCACCGGATGGCCGGGGTCGACCTGAATCGGTGGCGGCTGTGGCGGGCTCGACGGCGCGGGAGTCGGCGGGTTCCAGGTCGGCAGCGGCTGCCCCGGCGTCGGCGGCGGTGGCAACTCGCTGGGCCACCCCGGGTCCGGATTCGTCGGCAGCGGCAACGGCGGGTTCGGCGTGGTTGTCGGTGCCTGCGGGAACTGGATTTCCGGTCCCGGGTTGGAGCCGGTAGGCAGCGGCAGCACGGGTGGCTGCGCGTGCGCGTGCCCGGCCGAGGCACCCAGTAGTGCGGCGACGAAAGCACACACGAGCCCAGCCAGGACAGCGGTGCGCAGCCGGGCGGCGATGCGCCGCACCGGAGGCTCGGACGGACTGGTGGCTGGTGCGCAGAGGGTCGTCATCGGTCAGCCCACCAGGCTCTTGAGGACAGTGACGATGACCGGCGCGAGCATGGCCAGGCCGTAGCCGATCGCGGCGTTACGCAAACTCTTCTTCGCCCGCTCGACCTCGCCCGGATCCCCGTCCGCGGCGAGGTACCGGACGCCGCCGATGGTCAGGAACAGCGTGGCCAGACCGACCAGCAGACCGATCAGGAATTTGCGCAGGTTGTCGATGACCTGGTCCAGCGAGCCGGGCGGCGCGGCGACGACGAGCGTGTCGGCCGACGCGGGAGTCACCGCGACGAACAACAGGACCCCGGCACCAGTGAGGACGGTGACGGCACGTAACCGCCGTGCAGACGAGGCGCGTGGATGGCGTGGCGATCGCAGAGACATCCAGGATCCCTCCCGAGGACACCGGTAGCGGGTGGGCGAGGTGGAGGTGAGGGGAACCAGGGAGCCGGTCACCGGCCCCGCGGCCTGCTGCGCCCGACAGAGACGGCGGTGGCGGACCGCTGTCGCGGTGCGCGTGTGCCCGGTTCTCGACCTGATTCCCCTCACATTGTTCTAAAGGGGGTTTTCAGGCCGATTTTTTGCACGCGGGGTCCCGGCTTTGTTCGCGGATCTTCCGCTTTTTGGTGCGCCTGGCGTCGAGCCAGGAAATGAGCGCGGACTCGGCCTTTTTCCGGGCGCGGAAAACCCGGAAATACGACTCGCCCAGTTCGTCCGCGGCCTCGTACAGGCGCATGTCCTCGAGGCGGGTTGACAGGATCAGAGAGGCTTCCGCCTCGGTGAGTGCTCCGTCGCGCACCGCCTCGGCGAGCACCAGATCTTCGTGTCCCTGATCGGGCTGGCGTGGCTCGAGCGACTCCCACTGCGGCCTAGTGCGGGTGGCGTAGTCCCACTCGGCCGCGCGCACCGCGGCCCCGGCGATCTGGGCTTCCCGCACCAGCCTCCTGGCCAACGTTCCCGCGTCCGGGTCGATCGTCTTGAGCCGCGCGGTGAACCCCGCCAGCACCTCGGAGTCGATGTCGTCAGGATCGCCGGTGTAGTCCTTCATCAGCTTCCCGGCGGCCTTGCGCAGACCGGGCAGCGCGACGCCGACCGCGCCGAGCACCCATGCCGGGCCGTCGGTCTGGGCGGCGATCACCAGCTGGCGCCACACCGCCTCCCGTGCGGCCTTCGGGGTCGCTCGAGCCAGCAGGACATCGCGCAGCTCGACCAACGGCACCCGTCGTCGCGGAAGCCCGTGCCCGATCGGGGCGCAGTCGAGGGCGAGCGGGCTCGGGCCGGTGCACAACAGTTGGAACGCCGACTCCGCGGCGTTCATTGCCGAGGCGAACTCGACCGGCTCAGCGCTCGTGTGGCGAGCGCGGCGGTCGACACGCGATGGCCCGGGGCGTGGGGCGTCCGGCGGTGGTGTGATCGGCATCGTGGGACTCCCTTGTGCGAGCCGATCCACTCGAGACAGCGGGCGGGAACGGCGTGGACGTGACGCCGTCCATGCCGCCAGAGGCCGCTTGCGCAAACCTTCCCTGTTGATCTTGAAATCAGTGGTGTAAGAAATCCGCAAGGGGGTCACCCTGACTGCTGTGTACCCGTACTCAGTCGGACGCAGATACCGTCTGACCTGGGGTGCAATGAATCCGTAAGGGGTGCGTCGCGCGGTGCCCGCCCGCGCCAGCAGCTCCGCGAAAAGATCTTCACTATCCCCGGTCGTCGCGCCGCTTGCGAACCGGTTGCACGCGTATGCGGGCAAGGGCGGGCTGCGGCGAACGGGTGCCGCGGGTGGCCAGGCGCGGGGGCGTCAACGCTGCCCGACGCGACCGCTCGCCCGGCACCCTGCGGTCGCGTCGGGCAGCGTTGTCGGTCGAGCCGGTGAACTGCGCCGCGATGAGTGCCCGGCGGGCACCGCACACGAGCCTCCGGCGCGGCCGACGCTGCGCCGCTTCCGACCGCGTGCGCGGCTATGACGACGGTGTGACGCTGCCCATGCCAGCACCCCCAGGTCCCCGCGGTCGGCGCACCCGCGGAGCCGCTATGCACTGCGCCGCTCCGTCGGGTGTCGGCAACCGGACGACCCTGGCAGACGTTCTACGCGCAGCACGGGGCCCCACGTGTTACCCGGAGGCGTTGCGTCCAGGCCCGCTCCTCGGGTGTACACCGCATGGGTGCGAGCGCTCCGCGTGCGTCGCGTTGAACTCGCACCGGTGCCGGAGGTAGTCGATCGTGGTCGAGCCTGGCGCGGTCATCGACCTGGCCGCGCTGGCGCGCACCGGCCGGGCCGCGGCGTGTAGATGGCCGGGTTCGACGCTCCACCGCACGCCGCCGACACATCACTGCTGCCCGCCGACCACGATGCGGTCAACGCCTCGTGCCGCGCGGGCGCAACGTCCTCCGGTCTCGATCGCCGGGGCGGTCGGCAACGACCGCGATGACACGAGCAAGCGAGCGGGTAAGGGCACCGCCGCACGGGAACACCACGCCGACCTCGGGACTTCGCGGCGCGAGAAAAAAGTTGGGGCTCGTCTGCAAAATCCGACACGAAAAACCCCCTTTAGAACAATGTACGAGCCCGCAACCGCGAATTGCGAGGATACTTCACAATGAGCGTTATTCCCATCACTTCGGAATCCGCAACTGAAATCGACGCGCACCCGCATCCACGGTCGCGGAAAAGCGCGTCCGTGCCGCTGGGAATCTGGTTGTGCGCACCCGCCCCGGCCGACGAGCACGGCCTGCCGCCGCTGATCGAGGGCCTCACCCGCAGCCTCGTCACCCAGGCCGTGACCGCCTTCACCACGCGCGGGAACACGGTCGCGGCGACCGGACCGGACGCCGCCCGGATCGCCGCCGTCGCCGACACGGTCGGCGACCGCCGAGTCCTCCGCGTCGACCCCGAGACTGTCACTATCGGTGGCCACCACGACCGGGTCGGCGGCGAGGCGCGCACCCCGGACCCCGGCTCGGTGGACCTCCTGCTGACCGCCGAGCTGCCCGCCCCGTGGATCGACACCGACGGCCAGCCATACCTCTCGTGGGCGCGGTGGCTGGCTCCCGGCGGGGTGCTCGCCGTGGCCACCCGCAACCCCGCCGGGGCGGGCCGGTTCGCCGACCACACCGGCGCGGTGGTCACCGCCGCCACCAACGCCGGGCTGTCCTACCTCCAGCACATCATCGCCGTGCTCGCCCACGTCCAGGGCGACCGGCTTCTCCTGTCGAGTCCGCCGGCCTCGGTGACCCTGCCCGCTGAGGCGGCGCACGCAGACGGGCACACCGATCTGCTCGTCTTCCACAACGACTTCGGAGCCGCCTGATGACTACCCACGAGTCGATTCGACAGGAAGTGCTGACTCGCGGCAGCGACACCCTCGTCGAGCTTCCGGTCACCGTGTGGCCGACCGCGCAGCAGCCCCCACGCACTCAGCGCGGTGACCGGTACGTGCCCGAGTCCACCGCGCACCCGGCGAAGATGCTGCCCGCCATCGTCCGCCACGCCATCGACACGTTCACCGCACCCGGCGACCTCGTGCTCGACCCCATGTGCGGGGTCGGCACCACCCTCGTCGAAGCCGTCCACAAAGGCCGCAACGCGCTCGGCATCGAGTACGAACAGCGGTGGGCGCAGGTCGCCGACGCCAACCTCACCCTCGCCGCCGACAACGACGCGACCGGCCGTGGCGAGGTCCACGTCGGCGACGCCCGCCAGGTACTGCCCGATCTCGCTGACCGCTACGCCGGGCGGGTCGGGTTGCTGGTGACCTCCCCGCCGTACGGGTCCAGCGTCCACGGCCAAGTGCACGCACCCGGGCACCGCCCGGTGCGCAAGCACGACAACCGGTACAGCCGCGATCGCGCGAACCTCGCGCACCGCAGCCTGCCGATGCTGCTGCGCGGATTCACCGACATCCTGCGCCGTGCCGTCCCCTTGCTGCAGCCCGGTGGGGTCGTCGCCATCACCACCCGGCCGTTCCGCGTCGATGGGGAACTCATCGACTTCCCGTCGCTCACGCTGGACGCCGCGATCAACGCCGGACTTGACCCCGTCCAGCGCTGCGTCGGGCTGCTGGCGGGACTGCGCGACGGCAAGCTCGTCCCGCGCTCGTCGTTCTTCCAGCTCGACTACGTCCGCAAGCTCCGCGACCGCGGCGTGCCCGCTTGGGTGATAGCGCACGAGGACATCTTGGTTCTCCGAGCGGGCCGCTCGAGTTCTGTCGCGGAGCAGCCGACGGTCATCTAGACAGGACGATACCTGTTCCGCCGATTCCCCTGCGCGTCGATATGACCGGCGCGCGGGGAGTCCGCATCCTCCGAATCGCCGCCGGTTAGGTGTCGCCTCTCGGTTACCCCTCAGCCGTGTATGAGCTCCCCGGAACGGGACGCCCGGCCGATCCAACCATCCATGAAGGACTCATGATGTGCGCGAAGGATGAGGGACCTCTGTCCGTCGAGGACTACATTCTGTCGACGATGTCGGCTGGCACTCCGCAGACAAGCCAGCAAGCCAAGAATCTTCCTGTTGCGACGCTGCTCGAACCCACTCAGAACGGCACGCTCTACTTCGTCGTGACGACGATCGACAGTCGTGGACGACTGGCAGACCGGTCGCCCCTACGTGTCCTCGGCTGGTCTCCAGACTGCACGATCAACATCACGATCGTGGGCCGCGCGGTCATCGTTGCTACACGGTCCGCCGGACCGGATGCCGTAACCCGCCAAGGCCACCTCCGACTACCCGCGCCAGTCCGCCATGCCTGCCGCCTCGGTACCGGCGCTCGTCTGCTCGTCGCGGCATCACCGGACCGTGACCTCCTGGCTGCCTACCCAGCTTCGTCCGTCGAAGCCAGCTTGCTGGCCTACCACAAGACCTTGCGCCATCGGGATGTGCGATGAACGACGCGGAGATCAGCGCGGCCCGCCTTCTGCTCGCTCGGCTCGGAGTAACGCCCGAAGAACTTCTCGCCGCACCCTCCGCCGCACGTCAGCCGATGCCGCTTATTCGTGACTACGTCAATCGTGTCTCCGCCGCCGTTCCCGCCGGAACCCGTCGCGTCTACAACACGTACTGGCGGCGGGTTGTGGAGGTGTGGGGAGATCGACGCATTGACGAGCCCACCCCACTGGAGATCAAGCAACTGGCAGAAGACGTCAGGCACCAGGTCGTGGTCCGCAAGAACTCACGAGGCGGACGCACCGCAGCCGAGCACCTGATCGCCTCCCTGCGCTGCCTGTACCAGCACGCCATTGCCGACGAACTGCTGAGCGAGAACGACAATCCCGCCAAGCGGGTCGCCAAGCCGCGAAGACTGGCCAGCACCCGGCGAGCCATACCCGACGCTCGACTGGCTGAAATCAACCACGCCGCGGGAACTACCGGCAACGATCCCGAACTCGACCTGCTCCTGTTGCGCCTGCACACTGAAACCGCATGCCGCCGCGGTGGCGCCCTCGCTCTCCGGAGACAAGACTTAGATCCGGACCAGTGCCTCGTCCGGCTACTGGAGAAGGGCGAAACCGTGCGCTGGCAGCCGGTCTCGCCCACACTGATGCGCCACTTGATCAACCACCAGGAACAGCGAGGAGACGGTGACTCGTCAGCGCAACTTCTGCGCTACCGCGACGGGCAGCCGATCAGCGCGAGGCGCTACGACCATCTGTGGCAACGCATCGGGAAACAGCTCCCTTGGGTTGCCACCCAGCAAGTCAGCACCCACTGGCTCCGGCACACCACCCTCACCTGGGTCGAACGCAACTTCGGTTACGCGGTCGCCCGCGCCTACGCCGGGCACGACGGCAAGAGCGACGCGGGAACGACGTCGACCTACGTCCGGGCCGACGTACACGAAGTCGCCGGCGCGCTCGCCGCGCTGACCGGAGAGCTACATCCGCTCGCTCCAGCGAGTGGGACTGGTCTCTAAGGACGGTCTTTTGTATCGGGACAAGCTTGGTATTACTGCGGCCGTCGTTGACGATCGCGAGGGACGGGCTTGTCCCCGCGGAGCACTCTCGGTGCAAGGCGCCGAACGCAGCATGCTGGCCGACAAGGTCGTCTTCCACAGCTGATGCCCGGTGGTTATGTGGACCGCACGCCAGAGGGATCAGACGCATTCAGCGGCGGCTTTCACGAACAAGCGACCACGAGCGCTGTTTGAGCCTAGCGCGTGATCAGTGGGTCGTCGGTAGAACTGGATGGCCAGCGTTGGCGGCTACACTGCCGACCCGCCTATTTGGGCAGGGGCGCGGCCCTCAGGGCCTTGACCTGGCGCGACACGGGCCCAACGTCCATCCATCGAACCCGTCCGTGGGGCATCATTGGGTAAGAGGCTGCGCCTCAACAAGCTACTGAGGAGCGGGCTACATGTCACGAGAAGCGACTGGGAAGGCCGAAGCAGTCAACCTCCATCCCGATGACCTCGTCGACGACCGGGAACTTACTGCTGTCGAGGATGACCGACTCTCCCACGAGGGGATGGTGGACCAACTTGCGGCTCTAGTGAACTCGGTCCGCACGCCCTCGAACATCGCACTCTATGGACCCTGGGGCTCGGGTAAGAGCGGTATCGCCAACCTGCTCCAATCTCGGATTGACCGCAAGAACGGTGTGCGATTCGTTCGCTTCGACGCGTTCAAGTACGCCGACGTTCCTCTCCGCCGCAACTTCATCAGCGCCGTCGCCAAGGGCCTGGGCCGCAATGACAGCAAGTACCACGCCGACCTCTACAGCGGGCGTACGAAGACAGATATTAGTGTTCCCCCGGCGACCGTCGGGAAACTGCTTTGGGTCTTCACGCTCCTCATGGGCGGTCTGACGCTTATCTTAGGTGTCATCGTCGCGGTCGTCGCCGGGCTTCAGCAGGAAGACTTCTGGCCGTCGTTTCGTTCCCTGTCAAAGCAAGCCGTTCTTGCGGGCCTTCTTCCTGCAACCCTGCTTGCAGCCTTAATCGCCTTGGCAAGCAAAACTTTCAGCGTTGACCGTAGCCTCGCCAAGCCGGAGAGCGACGAACAGTTCGAACAACTCTTTCGTGACCTCGTCTCCGACACAGGCGCGAAACGCCTGGTTGTGTTCGTTGACGAGCTTGATCGATGCTCGGCTACCGAGGTTGTCGCGACCTTGGACACGGTACGCACGTTCCTGGGCATCGAGCGATGCGTCTTTATCATCGCGGCGGACCAGAATGTCCTCGAGGAAGCACTCACGCGGGCCGCGAAGCAGGAGACGCCCGCCAACGATGCGAATCCCTACTACAGTACCGGCAGTGCCTACCTCGACAAGGTATTCCAGTACCAAGTCAGTCTTCCGCCGCTGTTGACTCAGAGTGTCAGCAACTACGCGAACACGCTTGTCGGCAGTCGTGGCGGAGTCTGGGGCGAGATCAAAACCGAGTACGTACTCTCTGTGCTGATCCCGACCCATGTGGCCAGCCCCCGGCGCGTCAAGCACCTACTAAACACGTTCGCACTTACTTATCGCCTCGCGGAGGAGCGGCATCGGAGCGGCCTGCTGTCGGAGAATCCACGCGATAGCGCGGCTGCGATCGCGCGACTTGTCTGTCTGCGCGTCGAGTTCCCTCTATTCGCTCGGCACCTGGAAGTGGATCCGAAACTGCCAAGCCTGGTGCTCCAACTTGTACGAGACGAGGGGACCAAGTTCCCGTCCAGCGTCTCAGACCGGGTGCAGGAGCTAGCACGTGCCTACGCGCTCGACGGTGCTGCTCCTGCCACGGTCCTGGCCTCTGGTGAAGAAGCCAACGAAGAGACAGATGCCCAGCAGACGACTTCGACTGCTCGGGCTCACAATAGGCAGCTGCTCAACTACCTGAGCCGCACAAGGCAGATTGTTGGGCCGTCGCGAAACCTGATCTACATGCAGAGCAGCGGGACCGTCTTCGGGCTCGACGGTGAACTCGCGCTCGCACTCGAACAAGCGGCAGAGGACGGGGACATCCAGACCCTTCAGCGTCGGGTCGCCGGGCTGAGCGAAACGGAGCACGAAGGCGTCCTCCAACTTCTTTCTCAGCAGATTCGGACTGGCAGCGGGCTTGCTGGGCCGAACACTGCCCGCTCGTTCCTTCTGTTAAACGAAGCAATACCTGACCTTCGTATCGATAACGTGGTCGATGCCGTTGTCGAGGCTATCTGTGTACTACACGACGACGCCGCTGGCGTTCTCGACCAGGACACGATAGTCAGCGCGTGGGCGCTCGCCAAAGCTGGATCCGAGGCTGGTGCGGCTGCCCTGCGCAGCCGCGTGGTCGCGGTTGCCGTCGCACCCGATTCGAAGATGTCGACGGACTTCCTGATCGCTGACGCACTGGTTGCCCTACGTGCTGCGCCTACGGAAATGACGGCTTACCTCTCGTCGTCGCTGGTCTCCGAGGTTGGAACCAGCAGGCTGAGCGCCATTTTCTCGGCTCCAGACGATAACGTGGTGCAGTTGCTGGCAGCCCTTCGCGCCCCCGTCGCCGAGCGGGCTAACGCTGCCATCAAAGCTCACGATGCCTGGACCGAGGCCCAGAAGGAAACCACCTCCACCGCAGCGGCTGCAACCGCTACATCCAAAGCATCTGCCTCGGAGTCGGAAGGTAGGCCCTACGACCCGAGGGCTCTGCTCGCTTCGCTTGCAGAAGAAGCCGGTCCACGCGAGACGCCAGTGCAGCACGAGACACTACGCCTCTTGCTCGAGATCGACGTTCAAGAGGCACGGGACGCCGCGGAGAATCTCATCCGCCGGAGCGAACCCGCTGCAGAGCCAGAACTCGTAACAGCAATGCTCCGCGCCACCCATCGCCGGAAGGCCGCTCGTTGGCCCGCCTGGTTGGAAGGAGTAGCCCAACACGCGATCCATACTCTCCACGCTGCGTTGCTCGACCGTCTGGTACTCAAGTTGTGGTCGCTGCAGCCGCCATTATCGGAGACGAATGCCGCCATTGAGGCGATCACTCCGCTGGTTGATGCTCTTCCAACGGATCGCCGGCCGAGCCTCACCTCAAAAGTCCTCGAGAAACTTCAGCCTCTCGTCTCTGACGCCGACGAAGCATCCGCACGCCAACTGCTCCTTGCACACACGGAGCTGTTCGCCACCCGCGGGTTCGTTGATGACTCGCTCGTTGCCGAGGCTGTTATTTCCACGCTCCGAGAAACGCTCGCTCAATCGCTGAGCCCGGTGAACCACGACCATGCTATGTACCAGTACGTCGCCGTAAATGGAGCCACGGCTCTAGCCGCCCGGGCTGGATCGATCAATGATGAGGTACTGAATGGCATCCTCAGCGAAGCGGCGAGCAGTCCGTGGCTGGACGACCTTGGCCATGCCGAACTTCCACTCATACTCGCCACGGGCACTGGACGCTCGGCAACAGCATTGAAAGGGCTTCCGACCGCTCAGGCCGTTGCCAACATTGTGGACAACTACGCAGATCAGGCTTCCGACGCCGCAACACGGTGGGCTAGCCTAAGCAGGCCCGATGCCGATGATCTTGCGCTAGTCCTCGACCGACTGTTGTCCAAGGGCGTGGTATCGACTGAGTTCGCCGACGCGGCACTGCAAACTCAACTGACCTGGACGCCCGCCCAACGGCGTGCCTTTTTGGACCGCTACCTTGCACAACCCGACTCCGAAGTTCCCGCCGATCTCACTCTACGGACGATTGGCCTCGCGGCCGCTGACGACGGCGAGGTTGCCAGCCTTCTCTGTGACCGTTTCTCGCGAACAACGAACAACAGCCAACGCCAAGCTGTCGTAGAGCTGTGGGTAAAGGCAGACGTTCACGATATGGCGGCACGGAAGAGGCTTCTCGAGACAGTCGTCTACGGCCTCATCGATCTCCATACTGAGAATGGCCGGAACGCCAGCGCTGTAGACCTTGCCCTTACCGCCCTTGACAGCCTCGGCGACCCCTTGCCCCACGGCGTGAAGGGAGCACTTGGGCAGCGGCTCAAGGCGGCTGTCGATGGCAACAAGACTCTCGAAGACAAGGCGCTGCGAGTGCTCCCTCGCCTCGGTTACTCCACGTCCAAGGGGTTCTTCAGAACGAGGCGAGTGGACTACACCAAGACGTAGCTCCAGTAGTCTGAAATTGATTTCGGTGCGCTTGATTCCTGTCTTGTCGCTAGCTGGAATCGGACTCACAAAATTGCTTTTGTCGGCGATCAAGCCTTAGGCAAGGGGGTGCGGTTCTTCAGTGAGAGTTGCCAGTGCAGCGGCAACTTCGTTAATGCTGGCGCGGACGTAGGTTGTGGTGGTTCCGGCATCGCTGCCATGGTCGTTGTGTCCGGCGTAGGCGCGAGCCACGGCATAGCCGAAGTTGCGCTCGACCCAGGTCAGGGTCGTGTGTCGCAGCCAGTGGGTGGAGATTTGCTGGGTCGCTACCCAGGGCAGGTGCTTGCCCAGCCGGGTCCAGAGGTGGTCATAGCGGCGGCTGGTGATCGGCTGGCCGTTGCGGTACCGCAGCAGTTGTCCGGTGCGTGGCGCGTGACGGTCGTGTACGTGCTGTTGCAGGTGAGCCATCAAGGTCGGTGAGACCGGTTGCCAACGCACCGTCTCGCCTTTTTCGCGGAGGAAGATCAGGCACTGGGCTGGATCGAGATCCTGCGGCCGTAGGGCGAGCGCCCCTCCGCGGCGGCACGCTGTTTCGGTATGCAGCCGCAGCAGGAGGGTGTCGAGGGCCGGGTCGTTGCCGGTGGTGGCAGCGGTGTGGTTGATCTCGGCCAGCCGCTCGCCTGCGACCGCGCGGCGCGTCGACGGGAGGCGTGACGGTTTGGCGACCTTGCGGGCTGGGTTATTGGCCGGGTCGATGAGTTCGTCGTCTTCGGCGTGCTTGTACAGGCAGCGCAGGGCGGCGATCAGGTGCTCGCCCGCGCTGCGCCCACCGCGGGCATTGCGGCGGGCGACAACGTTGGTCTTGATGTGCTCGACGAGTTGTTTGATCTGCGACGGCGTCGGCTCGTCCAAGCGGCGATGCCCCCAGTGTTCGAGGATCCGGTTCCAATACGAGGTGTACACGCGGCGGGTGCCGTCAGAAACGGCGTCCGACACGACGGGGATGTATTCGGCGAAGGTCGGCAGCAGCGGCCGGGTGACCGGCTCGCTGATGAGGTCTTCGGCGGTGACGCCCATCCGGGCCAGCAGCAGCCTGGCGGCGTCGAGATCGGCGGCCCGGTCCGCCGACGCGCCCTGGTGATGTTCCGTGGTCATGCGGGATCACCGCCCAGCAGCGTTGCGTGGCAGTCGGCGAGCAGCAGGTCGAGCACCGTCGGTGGGTGCACCAGAAGCAGGTCGCGTTCGGGGTAGGCGGCCAGCAGCACGCGATCGCCAGGGCCCAGTTCGCAGCAGTGCCGTACGTGCGCGGGAAGGCGAAGATGCCCCTGGCTGGTCATGCCGAACACCCCGCAGGGGTCGGTGCCGATCACCAGCGTTCCGTCGGTGACGCTGATGGCCAGCGGTGTGCCCGCTACCCAGCCCAGCGCGGCGAACATCGTGCGGTCGGCTACCCGCCCTCGGCAGTCCACGGCCGCCATTCCGTACACCGCGGTCTCGGTGCGCGGCGTGGGGACGATGGGTAACGGCAGCGGCCGGTTCGACGCGGCCATCGAGGAACGCCCGCCCCGGGCAGGCGTGGGCGGGAAAGCGACCGGGTCAATCACAGCGCCGGTCATGCCCACCACCGCCGTAGGCATGACGGGGCCCGGCATAATGCCAGTTCAGGGTGTTGGAGTGCGTTGAAGCACCTGTACGTTATACGTAGCACTGATGCCACGAAAGTGTGTCCGAGGGGGGAGCTGCTCACTATCCACACGGCTCTGGCTAACGTGACGTTCAGTTTGTGCCGAACTGACCGCAAGGTTTCGGAGGTCTACGTGGCAGACGAGGCTGTCGCCGAGCTGAATCACAGGATCAGACAGGTTGAGGCGGGCGACACTGCCCCGATAACACAGACGCAAGCCGTTGACCTGATGGTGTCGAAGATTTACGGCAGCGGTTCCTTGTCGGATGGACTTTCTCTTGAACTGTCAAGTTCGCCGGAGGACTTCACTGGTGCCGAGCGAAGGCCATGTCGGCGGGTGAGGGAAGCGCGGAGATTGTCCATGCGGCCAAGATGATGATGCGATCGTCTGACGGTCTCATCAGTCTGGAGTTTGACAAGCACTACTTCGCTTTTCTTGCCACTGAATTCCTGGCAACCGCGCATTCGAGCGGGGACGAGTCGCTCCGACAGCACGCAGTCGGTTTCGCGTCGGACGTGCTGGACGTGCTCTACGACGTGCATCCGATGGTCCCAGCGATCCTCATGAACATGGTCGAGCTGTATAAGGCGAGGTTCAGTGCGCTCGATCGCGAGTCCGATCTCGACCAAGCCGTGGACCACATGCGGTCGTCGTTGACGATTCGGCTGAGATAGCCGAACTCCGGTCGGACTCGCAGTGCGTGCCGAGCAGCTCTGTTGCTTCTCAGCGATTCGGCCACGCCCTCAGAGCGCTGTCGGTCGACTGCGGCTCCACGCGAGCGATGATCGACCGGAAGGTCACCTTTCACCGAGCCGAGGAGTTGGCGAAACACCTCTCCGAGACGAAGGTCGGGAATCTTTGTCGTAGAGACGATCATGAAGTGGTTCGATGTCTCGGCGAGCGCGGCGACTAAGGGGTCCTAACAGATTGAGTGGGCTTTGAGTCTGCGCCAGCAGATGATGGCGCAGCCGAGGGTGAGGAAGGCTTCGTGGATGTCGTCGCGGATCTCCCATCGGATGCGTAGACGCCGGAACCAGTGCAGTAAGGCGAAGGCGCCCTCGACGACCCAGCGGTGAACGCCGAGGCCGGAGCCGTGCTCTTGGCCTCGGCGGGCGATGAGAGGTGTGATTCCCGCGGCGCGGACAAGACGGCGGTATTTGTCGTGGTCGTAGGCGCGGTCGGCGTAGAGCCGTTGTGGCCGCCGCCGCGGTGGCCCGGGCCGCCCCCGCACCGGCGGGATCGCGTGGATCAAGGGCATCAGCTGGGTGACGTCGTGCCGGTTCCCGCCGGTCAGAGTCGCCGCCAGGGGATCCCGGTGCCGTCGGTGATCACATGGTGTTTCGACCCGGTACGGGCTCGATCGACCGGGCTGGGGCCGGTTTTCGGCCCCCTTTTAACGCCCGCACATGCGATCCGTCCACCGCCGCACGCGACCAATCCAGCTGGCCCGCCCCATTCAGCTCCGCCAGCAACAGCTCATGCAGCCGCTGCCACACCCCGGCCTCGGTCCAGTCCCGCAACCGACGCCAGCACGTCATACCCGACCCATAGCCCAGCTCCTGCGGCAGGAACTCCCACGGGATCGCCGTATAGAGCACGAACATGATCCCGCACAACGCCTTACGATCATCCAACCGCTTACGCCCCGGATGCCGAAACCGACGCTCCACCCGCGGCAACAACGGCTCAATCCGCTCCCACAAACCGTCATCGACCTCCCACGGACGCCGCTGCCCCACCAGCCCACCCCTCACAGACGATCACCGAGACACAGCATCAAACCACACCCACGATCATTCTGTTACGACCCCTAAGAGCGTGTCTTACGTGGTGTTCGGTTGCCCGTAAGCGATGATCTTGGCTGTGGTGGATCGGTTGTCGCTGCGGCTGGTGCCGGATGAGCTCTGGGAATTGGCGGAGCCGTTGATTCCGGCGTTCGAGCCGCGCCCGCAGGGCGGTGGTACGGCGCCGCTGGACGCCCGCGCGGTGTTCACGGCGATTGTGTATGCGCTGAGCAGCGGGTGTGCTTGGCGGGATTTGCCGCCTTCGTTCGGGGTACCGTTCCAGACCGCGCACCGCCGCTTCGGCCAGTGGACCGAAGCTGGTCTGTGGCGGCGGTTGCACCACGCGGTTCTGGACGAACTCGGCGGCCGTGACCTGATCGACTGGTCGCGCGCGATCGTCGACGGAGCAAGCGTGCGCGCGAAAAAAGGGGATCCATGACCGGACCCAGCCCGGTGGACCGCGGCAAACCCGGCTCGAAAATCCATGCCCTGTCCGACCGCGACGGCCTCCCGCTGACCGTCGCGATCTCCGCGGCCCACACCCACGACAGCTGCGCGCTCAAACCACTGGGCATGGCGGTGCCGGCGATCAGATCCCGGCGCGGCCCGCGGCGGCGCAAGCCCGCCAAGCTGCACGCCGACAAGGCCTACGACCAACCCGACCTCCGAGCCTGGATCGCTCGCCGCGGCATCAAGGTCCGCATCGCCCGCAGAGGAATCGAATCCACCGGCAAGCTCGGCAAACACCGCTGGGTCATCGAGCGGACCATGGCCTGGTTCACCGGATACCGCCGCCTGACCCTGCGCTACGAACGCAAAGCCGAACACTTCCTCGCCTTCCTCCTCCTCGCCGCAGCACTCACCTGCCACAAGAAACTCCGCAAACACGCCACATGAGACACGCTCTAAGTGGCACGGTTCCCCTGAGTCAGCCGTGGCATCACGAATTGGCAGCGAATCAGGGGCGACTTCGATTCAGAGTTTCCTAACTCGCGTTGGAATTACTGCGCTGCACAGGGCTGGGCTTCCCTGCTGGGTCGCGGGGGAACAAAGCTTTGTTACTTACGGCCGCGATCACCACTGGATCGGAGTAAGCGTGGCAAGAGCTGTCGTGGGTTGATTGCTGGTCGTGGATAACGGGTCACAGGGAGTGTTCTGGCTGGCTGGTGTTCCCGGCGAGCGCAGTGTAACAAACAAAAAGTCTTGATCGATCAGTTGGCCATGCCGCCGTTTTCGCGCAATCAGACTGGCTCACCGGCTTCGACGAGGCTGCTGCACGACGCTGTGATCGTTGTGCCGGGAATCATGGGTAGCGCGCTCGAAGACGCGAATACCGGTGAGACGCTGTGGGGTGTGGGAGAGCTGTTCAAGTACAGCATCCGCATGCATTCTGATCGGCTGCGCAGACTCGCGGTCAGCGAGGAGGAGCGTGCTGGGCAGCTCACCAGGGTGAAGGCGACTAAGCTGTTGAACGTCGCGGACTGGCTACCGGGACTCGGCGGAATGCAACCCTACGGCCAGGTCGTTCGGCGCTTAAGCCGCAACGCGTTGCACAAGGACGCGGTGGCAGTGTTTCCCTACGATTGGCGGCTCTCTGTCGCACACAACGGTGCCCTGCTGCGCCTAGCGGCACTCGCTCATCTGAACGCATGGCGAAACCATCCTGCCCATCGTGCGTATCGCACGAGCAATCCGGAATCCGTGCCCGCGCGACTCCTGTTTATCGCCCACTCGATGGGAGGGCTTCTCGTGCAGGAACTTCTGCGATTCGAGGACGTGCGCGATGACATTCGCGCGGTGCTGACGGCGGGAACACCCTTCCAGGGGTCGGTGAAGGCCGCGGTGATGCTGAACTCCGGCGTTGGCGCACCTGTGCCGATCGACCCGGACCTGCTCAGGGAGGTCGCACCGACCATGCCTGGGTTGTACGACCTTCTGCCTTCCTACCGTTCGTTGGACGACGGCACTGACATGCGAGCGCCGGGACACCAGGACTTCGTCGCGCTGGGCGGCGAAGCAGAGCTGGCACGGGCTTCGCTCGACTGGAGGCAACAGCAGCGCCACCTCGGGTTCCTACCGGAGCACAGCATGGTGGTGGGGTACGGGCATCGGACGTTGCAGAGCTATCGCATGACGGAGTCCGGTGCGGTCGGGCAGGAGTACATGTACGTGCGCGATGGAGGTCGCGTTCTGAAAGATTCCGGAGGCGCGCCCAGACGGGAAGACCGTCGAGGAGACGGGACCGTCTACCAGTTCGCTGCGTACGGCTCTCATTCGGGAGTCAAGCCCATCGAAATCCGCCAAGACCACAGCGCACTCATTCGAAGCAGTACCGTGGTCGAACTCGCGGTGGGCATGCTGCGCGGACTGAGCCACCCCGACCAGCTTCCAGACATGCTTGGAGAAGGAGAAATCGGGCTGGAGGTACCCGAGTGGTCTCCAGCAGGAGACGCGTTCACCGTCACAGTGAGCGGCTGGGATGGCGTAGCGTTGCCCACGTGCGTGCTCAGGGAAGTCGGGAGCGGAGCCGAGCACTATCCGCCACTGCTGCCCGGCGACGGCACGGCAACAGCGCGGATCGTGCTGCATGCGCCAGGGCTCTACGAGGTCGAGGTGACGGGTGGCAAGGAGCCCGTCTACCGGCTGATCCTGGTTGTGGAGCGGTGAAGCGCGGATGTCAGCTGACACTTTCAATGTCCACGCCCTTCCGGTCGGACCGGTTGAGGACTTCGCTCACGCCGAAACTCTCGATGAGGCCAAGCTGACAGGGGCCGCGCTCGCCCGGATGGGCGGCGTGCAGGTCACACCCGACGGTGGGCCGGAGCTGATCGAATCACTCTCCGGTGCGGACGCCGCAATGGCGCGGTGGTCCACCAAACAGGACGGTGCGGATCGTTCTTCCGCCTTGCTCTGGTTCGGCCACGGCCAAAGCAGGACCGTTGGCGCTGTGTTGCACGTGCCGCGCACTGGGCCGGCGCCGGGCAATGCCTACGTGACGCCGGCGATGCTCGCGCACCACGTCCACGAGGAGCAGCGACGCCGGCAGCACAACAGCGACGACCTATGGACGATCGTCATGATCGAAGCGTGTAACGGCAGAAGTTTCGTCGGTGATGTCGCCAACCTGTTCCAAGGGACCCACAAGCCTTCCGGGCATGCGCTGCTCCTCGTCGGTTCCGGCGAAACCAGCGGACCGGGATATCTGGGCAAGTTCCGCCAGGCACTCGAGGACTACCTGGCGTCTCTGAGCCACCACGACCAGGTCTTCACGATGCGGGACATCGTCGACCTCGTGTGCGGTGATAGGGAAGTCTTCTTCGCGCAGATCCTCGGTGTCGACCCTGGTACTGAGTTCCGGCTGGTGCTCGCCGACGAGCTCCGGGACGCGGGGGCGATGACCGTCGCCGATCGGCAGCGGTTGAAGGCGGGAGGCGTGCCCCGGCCGATGCCGGTGGGCCAGATCGCCGCCGGAGCCAACCACCTGGAAACAACCACCCGGTTCACGGGCAGGGCCGCGGACCTCCAGCGGATCGCCGGCTGGGCCAGGAGCTCGGACAGCGCGCCCGTGCTGATCGTGACGGGTGCGGCAGGCGCGGGTAAATCGGCGTTGCTCGCCGAGGCAGTCAGTCGTGCTCCTGATAGCCATCCTTCGAGGACTGTGGTGGTTCTGGCGCTGACGGGAAGTACGCCGGACGACGTCATGCGACGGCTGGCGTCCGCTCTGGGCCTGCGGGACGGGGACACCACGTCCGTCGAGGCTGTTCGTGCCGCTCTCGCCCACAACCCACGGGAGGGGCATTGGCTGATCGTCGCCGACGCACTGGACGAGGCGAGGGACCCGGTTCAGGTGGCGTCGATGCTTCGAGACCTGGCCGAAGTGACTGGCGTCAAGTTGCTGGTGGGAACCAGAGCGACGGCAGCGGGCGCCGTGTCTGGGACCGATCTGCTCGAGGTGCTCGGGTCGCGAACCGGACACGCCGAAGTGTGGATGGTGGGCCCGGATGTGGTCGGCGCACGCGAGTACACTGAGAACCACGTGCGCCGGCTGGCGGAGCGGCATCTGGCTCCCGGCGAAGCCTTGTCCGCGATCGTGCGCAAGGTCGCCGACCGCGTCGAATGGCACCTACGCAGCGGGAAGTGGCAGTTCCTCCAAGCGACCCTGGTGGTCCAGGCGATCGAGGAGAGAACGACCATCCTCCTCGAGGACGAGTCTCTGAGCGACCTGCTGGAGAGCAACACCAGCGGCCTCTTCGGCGCGGCGGTCGCACGCATCACTGCGGAGATGCCCAAGGCCAAAGCCTTCTTGCAGGCCCTTACGTACGGACACGGTCGCGGCTTGCCCAGAGCGGAGGGAGTCTGGGTGAAGGCCGCGGCGGGTCTAGCAGGTGAGTACGGGGTTGACGACGGCGACCTCGCGTTGTTCCTCCATCGTGCGGCGGGGTACATCATGGTCGATGGCGAGTACCGCAGGAGTGTGTACCGCTTGGCACACCGCAGCTTCACCGACCTGCTCCTGGAATCAGGTGATCAGGAGCAGGATCGTTTCGGCGTGTTCGCCGCCCTGCTCGACCTCGCTGCCCGCCAGGCTCGGTTGGGGGAACGGCTGAGTCCGCATCTGCGGTCACGGCTCGCGGAGTATGCCTCGGACTGCGGGGCCAAGGGATGGGCGGCCCTAGCCGCGCATACCGTGGTGCTGGACGCGCTGCCTATGCCGTCGTTGAGCGCATTGGCGCTCAGCCCGAGGCCTAGCTCCGAGGCTGCCGAGATCGACCTGCCCATCGAGGTGCTGGGCACGGTCGCCTCCGCCCATCTTATCGAGTCGTCCCAGCGGGACGATCGTCCTGGTCTCCGCCAACTCGGAGGGCTACGGGCCACCGGTCGTCTTCACGAAGCCGGTGCGAACGCGGCGTGGCGGGTCTGCTGGGGTCGGCTGCGTCGCACGCCTCCCCATCTGCAACTCGAAGGTGTCGACGGCGCGGTCTCCGCGGTCGCGGCGAACCAGTCCGCCCGATGGCTGGTGACCGGCTCGCTCGACGGCACCGTGCTGGTGTGGGAACCATGGCGACGACACTGCCCGACCAAGGTGCTGAGGGACATCACCAGTGCGGTCGTCGCCATCGCAGCATGGGGCAACACCGATGACGACGTACCTGCTCTTCTCGCGGTCGCCCACGAAGACCGGAAGATCCAGTTGTGGGACGTCGGGGACGAAGGAGCAGAACCACGGACCTACACATCCAGTGAGTTGGTCAGGGCGGTCGCGGTAGTGCAGGACGAGCCCACGCGGTTCGTGGTCGTGGGTGAGGGCGGATACGTCGCTCTGCTCGACGAAGCGGGGATCGCGCCCCAGCGGGACGAACCGGCTTCGAGCGCTGAGGTCGTCGCGGTGGTGCCGATCTCGGGACGGGACGGCGAGCGGCTTTTCGTGACAGCACAGAGGGCTGGCCACATCGGACTGTGGAGTGCGGACGGGGCGAGCCCTGTCCTGCTTTCCGTCACGGAGTTCTCCGGTCTGCTGTCTGGAATGGCCGCGGCCACGACACCGGCGGGAACGGTCCTGGTCACGACTGCCGTGAATGGAGCCGCCGGGTACTGGAAGCTCGACGACGACAGAATCATTCCGGACGTCGAGAGCGAGCAGCGGAACGACCTGCCGCGAAATCTGGAAGGACAGACCCTGCTCGTTTTCGTGGACGCAGGAATGACGTTGCCGATCTTCGGCCGGACTAATGGAGACTTGCTGATGACATCCGGCGACGGATGTCTCGCCGCCGTGTCCATGGGCAAGAGAGCGATCCGGGGAATGACAGTCCTGCGTGGGCCCAACGTTGGCCCTGTCGTCGCGGTGACGGTCGAGCGTGACCGGCGGGTGCACTTCTGGGATCCCGCGGTTTCCCTCGGGTCCATAGGCGAAGCCGGCCCCTACCCGGTTGCCGAGCACATGGGTCTCCACGTCGGTGCGAACGGCGATGAAGCACTCGTGATTGTGGAGAAGAGTGCAGGTAGGCCCACGACGACGGTGCTCGATGCCATCAGTGGTGAGGAGTGGGCCCTGGCGGCGGAGGTAGAGGTGGAGACAAGGTCTTACGCCGACGTGAACACGATCGTCGAAAACGCGGAGGTGGATCTCGGCCGGCGTGTGACGGCGCAGGTACCTCTGATCTTGGACGAGGAACGGGTGAGAGTGGCCGCGACAGCGGACAGAAATGGCAGCGTCGTTCTGTGGCGGTGCATCGCCCCGGAGCGGTGGGAGCAATTCCGAGTAATCGAGCTGGGATCGCCATGCAGAGGAATGTTGGCACTGAGAGATCTGCGACTGGCCGTGTCCACTGATGACGGTGTGCTCGTGCTGGACGTGAGCTACGCGTGCTCATCAGAGATCGGAGACCGATGATGGACGACGACCAGGAATTGCGGGATCTTCTCGACGACCTCTTCCTCGGCCCGAACTCGAAGTACGGCGAGTACGCGTTGTTGTTCGAACCCGAAGTCGTGATTCCGAACAGGTTGGTGAACCTTACGCTGCGGGGCCGGCAGAACATCGCCGAGGTGCGGACTGTGACGCTCTTCCTCGGACTCGAACAGGCAGGCGGGGAGCTGTGGGAACACGAGGTGCGCAGTCTGCTGCGGCTGCAGGTTCTTGGGCATCCCGCGCTTCCGCAGATCGAGGAGGGAAAGTTCGATCGCAGTAGGGGCGTCGCGTTCGTGATGACAAGGTTCGAGGGGTATCCGTTCGCCCGTGACTGGGAAGACTTGGTGACCAAGTGGGCGCGTGCTCAACCGGTGGTTGCGTTCGAACAGTTCAGTCTTCTGGTGGACGCGCTGTGCCAGCTGCACGGGACCAGAATCATGCACCGGAACCTCTCTCTCGGCGCAATCCGCGTGAAGAACGTCGAGGGCAGGCCAGACAGGACGACGTTTTCGCTGGCACGGTTCGAAGTCGGCGCACTGATCAACAACCTGCTGCACGCGGTCTTCGGTGAAGAGGGGAGACAGGAATACGACGAGGTCGTGAAAGCCCTGTACCTGAAGCCTCCCTACCATCTGGCCCCGGCGCACCACCTCGCCTATCTGCCACCGGAGCGACACGCCCCCATTTTTCACGAGGTCGGGTTCCGGCAGCTCGACTACGGAAGCACGGATGTTTTCGGCTTGGGCGTGCTCGGATGGGAGCTCTTCGTCGGCCCTTTGCCTCGCGTGCTCGAGAACGAGTGCCGAGCGGTCGAATCGGCTGCGCCGGACCAGCAACCTTCGGCGTTGTCCGATCTCCACAGAGCGATGCGCCGGATGCTCGCCAACGATCAGAAGATGCCGCGATCGCTGCGTGCGACCCTGCTGACGATGCTCGATCCCGCACCGGCCGACCGCGCTACCTCCTTCGAGGCATCCGGTGAGTTGCAGCGGCATTGGACCGACATCTGCACCGCGTTGACGACGGAGACCGCCGACAGCGAGACGAAACTCATCGCTTTCATGCCGGAACGCTCGATCGACACCTTGTACAAGGTCCGCGGCTGGATCGACCATTCACCGGACACTCCCGAGGGCTGCGCCGAACTCCACACCTTCCTGCAGAACGAGTTGCGGAACGCGGAGCTAGTCCTCTCGCACGGTGGAGCGTTCGGCCTGGTGAAGGCGACGAACCCGAACGAGGCTAGCCAGCGCGATGCGCGATGGGTGCTGATCGGTGAACAGGCTGTGTGGTTCTGCGATTTCCACTACACGCCGTCCAGTTCGGGATGGCGCAGGGAAACGCACCACGACACGTTGGTGATCAAGTACTTGACTGACAAGCGGCACGCTCCGGAGATCCTCACCATTCGCCCTCGGCGACGCATCGGACGGGTGGATCTCATCCCGTTCAGAGAGGGCGACCCCATCGACGACCATCGTGCCGGCCGTCCGTCCTGGAAACCATTGACAGACGCCGTGACGACAGACCAGGCACAGGAGGACGGTGACGTGGAGGCGCTGATGCGCCAAGCCAGATTCACGTTGCAGTACCGCGGCCTGATGCACAAAGCCCGCCAGTACCCCTTCTACCGGAGAGAAGGCAAAGATGGCGCAGTCGTGCTCGTCCACGATAAGGAGAAGGATCGGGCACGGCAGCACGGCGACGCGCTTTTCGCCGCCTACGTGTCGGTCGATGGCGGACGGCTCAGACCCTCCCTGGGCGCGTTCGCCGAACAGTTGCTGGACGAGTCCCGTGCTCCCCTGCTGATGATCGGGGCCGACCGGGCCTCTCCCTACTTCGGCGGGGACGCCTATGAGGTCACCCTTATCGAGCGACTCGACGACAACGCGATCGTGGTCAAGCCGAAGCGCGGGGGGCTGATGACGCAGGCGAGGGGGTGGCTGAGGGTCGAGAGCGACGTCGGAACGGACGTTCAGCTGCGCCGGGAGAGTGCGGGTGTCGATTCCCTCCGGCAACGGAGAGGTCTCGCCAAGGTTCTGAAGTCACCGCGATCGATCGAGTTGCAGCACAAACGTGACCCAGTGGTCAAGATCCCGCTCCCGCCGAACACCAGGAAGCTCGTGGGTAAGGCGGACGAAATCATCGGTGAGATGCTCCGGCTGCACCCCTTCTACGCGTTGCAAGGACCACCGGGAACCGGAAAGAGCACCGTTGTCTCACGGGCGTTGCACAAGTACCTGACGACCGAGCACGGTGCCAGGGTGCTGGTGAGCGCCCAGTCGAACGATGCGCTGAACCAGTTAGCGGCCAAGGTGGTGGCGCTGCTCCGGCCCGCTGTCGAGAACCAGTCGGTGCTGGTACTGCGCGAGCTCGCGAGGAGCAAGGATGAGGACGACCTGCCCGACGGTCTGAGATGGATGACCGCAGAGCGCCAGGCGCGGGCTTTGGTCGAGCGCGCACGGAAGCGAGTGGAGAACGGCTGCGCGGAAGCGACCACCGAGGAAGAGGCGAATCTCATGAGTCGATGGGCCGGTGTCGCGGAGAAGACGTTGCTGGAGCTGACCGAACGGGTGCGTGCGAGCGCCGATGTCGTGTTCGCGACGTGCTCGATCGCGGGAGCGCTGACCGACGACTTCCGTGACTCCGTTGGCATCTTCGACTGGGTGATCGTGGAGGAAGCGGCGAAGGCCTGGCCGACCGAGATCATCATCCCGCTCGTGCGAGGGGTACGCTGGACGCTTGTCGGAGATCATCGGCAACTTGGTCCGCACCGGTCGCAGGACATGTACGCGTTCCTGGAGAAGCTGTCGACTTACGAACACGAGCAGGTCTCGCTGCACTACGAGGCACGCGATGGCTATGAGGAGTTCGTCCGCCTCTTCGAAGGGTTCTTCACGAAGAAGGGCGAAACCGCGGCCGGCGGGAACCTGCTGCCCGTCAACTCGCTCGACACGCAGTTCCGGATGCACCCGGACATGGCGGAGCCGTTCGCCCGGGCCTTCTACGACGGAATCGAGTCCGGTCCCGGGCTGCGGGACGATCGGGCTCACGGCCTGACTACCCCGCGGTATCTCGAAGGCGCGCCGCTCGTGTGGCTGGATACGTCACGTTACGAGGGCTGCGAGGACGAGGGCATGTGGCACAACCCCGGAGAGGTCGTGTTGATCAAGACATTGGTCGACCACCTGAACCTCGGCGACGACCGTGACCCGGACAGACTCGTTGTTCTGACGCCGTACCGTCAGCAGGTCGATAAACTCGGGCAGAGCATTCTCGGGGACAGAGTGCACACGGTGCACTCGTTTCAAGGCGGTGAGTCGAATATCGGCATCATCTCGCTCGTGCGGAGCACGGTACGAGGTAGTGACGTCCGGCAGAACGTGGGCCACACAGCCAGTCCGGAAGTGATCAACGTGATGCTGTCACGAGCGAAGACGCTCATGGTCGTGGTGGGCAATCTGGCTCACTTCGAGCGCTACGGCGGTCCCGACTGGGCCACCGTGATCACCACTTTCCGCGAAGTGGGACGGATCGTCGACGCCGCCACCGGGGAGGTCGTCGAATGACCAGATCGGTGCTGATATCCGTCCCGTGCCGCCTTATCACCCTGAACGTGGAACTAGGCGAGGCGGACGGCGCTTCCACGTTGGAAGGGCTGGTCCTGCGAGCAGTGGCCGAAGGGCGGTCAACGGTTGGGGACCTGTCCCAACTGTTCTCACTGCCCAACAGGCTCATGCTCGACGTGGTGCACGGCTTATGGAGCCGCGGCCTGCTGGCGGTCGACTTCTCGAAGAATGTGCTCGAGGCGACGTCCACCGGACTGGCCGCGTGCGGCGGAGGCGAGGACGAGTCTCTGGTGGCCAAGGTGGAGAAGGCGAAGTTCCTCTTCGACCCAGTGACCGAAACGATCATGCCCCACCGGCCGGGGATGGAGAAAGCTCAGTTCGGTTCGCTCGAAATGCCGGTGTCCCGAGGCGTCGACGCCAGCGACATCCCGCCGAACTCGTTGCTCAGAGCGGTGAGAGAGGCCGTGCGCGTCGAACGCGGCCGAGGCCTGCGACGGCAGGTACTGAAGGTCTCGTTCGCGAATCCCTTGCTGAGCCCGCCGGAAGCTGTCCAGTGGAAGTCGGTCGAGGTGCTGCTCGGGCGAGACCAGCTGACCAGCCAGCTGACTTTGACCCTGGTCAAACCCCCGTCGGGATGGAACACGCGCGCAACGCAGCGATTCCAGTCCAGGGTCAGGGAACTGGTGCGGGACAGGCCCGACAGCCGGTTCGTCCGCGGTTTGCTGGACCAGGAGGCTCCTGCTGTCGCCCCGCCCGCCGACCTCCGCGAGCAGATGGTCGAACTGGCGAAGCTCGCTGACGATGTGAGCGCGGTCGAGCTGGATCGACTCGAAGACAGGCACAAAGAGCTGCACGCCATCGTCATCGACGTGCTCAACCATGTCGAGGAGGCGGAACGTTCGAGATGCTCGGTGGAGTGCGTGGCTCCAGGGCGTGGCGTCGACTGGGCCTTGACCTACCTGGTGGAGCAGGCCGAGCAGCAGATCGTGTTATCGGTGCCGCGGATTTCCCACTCCGTCCTGAACAAGAATCTGCCCCTGCTGGAGACAGCGGCAGAGGCCGGCAAGCGGCTTGTATTCCTCTGGGGAGACCACCCGTCCGCCGTGCTGGACGGGAAGGTCAGGATCGCGTTGCTGAATCTCAAGGCCAAGTTTCCACGGCAGATCCTGCTCGAGCAGAACAGCAGCCGCTGTACCACGTCGGTGGTCGTATGTGACGACAAGCAGATGTACGTCGGCTCCCGAAGCATCCTGTCGGAGGACGGCGGTGCCGGAGTACTGGTCAGTCCATGCGAAGGCTCCGTGAAAGCACCTGAATGCGTTCTGGGCGTGCTGAAATGGGCGAAAAACGCCTATCCCGACTGGGAGACGGCGCGCCGAATCGCGGTGTTGCCCGGCGATTTCGGTATACAGCAGACAGATCCGGACGAGGCAGAGCCACTGTTGTGGCGACGGTTGAGGCTGCCGGAGATGGAGAAAGGTTGGCGCGAGGATGCGGTCGCGTACCGCACCAAGTGGGCTGCCCTTTGGGGCCGGGTGCTAAGAGAGCTCTTGGCGGCCGTGGAAGACGTCTATCGAGGTACTCCTGTTGTGCGCGCGGTCGGGGGTGGCGACTACGTCGACCTCGTGCACCGTCTGATCGCGGGAAGCGCCGAGCGGCTCGCGATTATCGACGACAACGCGGAGAACGAGAACTGCGGTAAGGAGTTCGCGGAGGTACTTCAGGAGGCCATCAGCCGCAATGTGACCGTCCACTTGCAACACCCGCCCTTCCGCGACGGGCGACAGCCTGCCGGGAAGTACGGTGAGGTACTCGGCGCAGTCGTCGCCGCGCGGACGTTCCGCGGCACCCGAGGCAAAGCTCGAGCGGTGATTCGTGACCACGAACTCGTCGTCGGCGGCCATGGCGCGGTGGGCAACAAGTCGGCGCGCCCGACGCACGGACAACCCCTCGAGGAGATCGGGTTGCACGTCGTGAGCACCATGTTCACGGCGGAGTTCGGCGCGAACATGGGCATCCGGGACTGGTTCGGCCTCCAGGAGGGAGAGGAGGACGCGCCCTGCTTCCTCCCCCCGCTGCCGGCTTTGGCCGCGGCCAGAGTCGACGACGATCCGTGGACGGTGCTCGACGATCGGCGGGCCGCTGGGGCACCCGTGGAGAAGCTTCGTCGCGAAGCGGCGATCCTGCTGGCCGGGCAGTCTGATAGCGGGCAGCGGCGCGAGTACTGGAGTAGGTGGCTGCTGTTCGAGGCATGGGAACGGCGGGCGTTCGTGGAAGCGGGGTTGCTCGCGTCTGTGATCCGCGTTCCGGAACTGCCTGCCGCTCAGGCCGCCGCCGCGATTCCGCTCGAACACGGGCCGCTCGGCGAGAAGCTATACGATTTCGCGGTGGAGCTCGCTGAGGGGCCGCCCGCAGGACGTCTCACTCTTCTTCTCGGCGTCGTCGCGGAGATGCTCCTGCACGGCGCGGAGAGCGGGCTCGAGGTCTACGACCTCGTGGTCCTGGGAGACAGCCGCTATCGTGACGATTTCCCGCTCGCGTGGTGCCGCCTGGCGGAGGAGGCCGCGAACTGCTTCAGGGCCACCGGCGCCCCGCTGCCGCTCACAGACATCGACGAGTGGGCGCGGAAGCAAGCGTTCCACGCCGACGTCCGGCAGCGCAGAGAGGACCTCCGCGACGAGGTCGAGGCGTTCCAGAGAGGCGAGAACCACTTCAACTTCGGTTCCGGCCGGAAGCTGCACAGGCAGATGTTCATGCCGGACGAGGTCATGTCGCACGTGCTGAGCATCGCGCGGAACGAGATCGGCGAAGAAGAACAGGCGCGACTCGCGGCCACGTTGCCCAAGGAGGCCCGCGTCTACATGAACGAGTTGGCGTTGAGACAACTCAAGATCCAGCCGGTCGCTTGGAAGCATCACCTCACCTACGCCCGGAGAGTCGATCGCTACGTGAGTGAGGCACGCCAGTTGGCCCTCGTCGTCGACGACCATGAGGCCCATCCCGTGCTGGCTGCCGGTCAACGCGACTTCGCGCGCTTCCTCGAGTTGGAATGGCATCGGCTCGAATCCGAGGCCGGCGCGCTCGGCGAGCCGGTCGGTCATGCGACGAACGCTTTGTTGCGCCGATTCAGCTCGATGCCGGCGATTGGTAGGGAGATGCGATGACCGAGCTCGACCTGGATCTGCTCAGGACGTGGCCGGGCAGGCTGCGTTTTCCTGACCTGCTCGTCGCTCTGAACGACTTCGCGGACGCGCCGTCGCCGGACGCGGAAACGCTCGGCAGAGCTGTGCTCGGCGGGGCGGGAGGCATGTCCCCGCACGCGACGTTCGACGATCTACTGAACCGTGGTGAGTTCGCCGCGGCGGAGCATCTGCTGGGGCAGTGGCCCGATGTGGCCTGGAAGGTCTCGCCGGAGCTTGCCCTAAGGCTGGCGTCGGCGCGGGAGCAGAAGGCTGCGACGTTGCGCCAGTCCGTCAACGAGTTCGTGCGTCGCGCGGAGGCCGCAGGCTTGCCGTTTGACAAGCCGAACCTCACCGAGGTTCTGCAATACGCACGGTTTCGCGCGGTGGCGGCGGACCAGTTGCTGAAGCCCGCGTGGTGGCGCTTCGAGCAGCAGGTCGGGGAGGCGACGGAGGTCCTACGTGACCGGATCGCGGAACAGGCGCGTTCGGCCGGCGCCGACGCAGCGCAGTTCGCATCGAAGCAGTTGCTGGCACTTCTCGAGGCCGGGGAACTGGTTGCCGTCCGCGCCAGGCTGGATCGGGAACCGGTGGGCGCTCCGATCCCCGAAGCCGCTCTGGCGCTCCCACCCTGGACGGGGCGGTGGTCACCCGAGGAGATGCTCGGATACCACCTCAACTCAGGGAGGGGCCGCCCGCCGGAGCTCGACAGGTGGAAGCCGTCGGGGAAGGACGCACGGCAGGCGCTCGCCGCGTACCAGCAGCTTGGCACGCATCAGGCGGCGAAGGCAGCGGGCGAGTTCGCCAGGGCCCTCGACGCGTTCCTCGGGGTGGCTCACCCTCGGAGCACCGCCGTGCCGTCCGACGGTGGGTACATGGCCGTGCTGGAGGGAGTGTTCGCGGCCGACCACCTGTCACGCCTGCACCCGAACGGCAAGGTCGATCTGTACGTCGCCGGCCCCGGCACCACCGAGGTGCCGTCGTCGCTGCGGTCGATACAGCCGCACATAGCGGTGGGGCCTGATCTCACGCCAGACGGGTATACTGACCGTCACTCGACGGCGGTGCTCTCGCTGCAGGACCTGCTCAGGCTGTTGGTGCTGCCCAGTGATCGCGCGGCGGGCCTGTTGCGCCTGGTGGCTCCCCAGTGGCCGGTCGACGCCCTGATCGGGGACAGGGCGGAGGATCTCGATCGGATTCTCGGCGATGACGCCAGTTCCCGCTGGTTGACGCTTCGATGGATCGTGCACCTGTCGCTGCGGGGTACCGCTGCCGCCGCGTTCGAGATGGAGCAGTGCGCGGGTGCGGACGCCTCACTCCTGAGGGTCGCGTTGCGTTACTCACAAGACACGAGCCGGGACCTCTGGAACTCTAGAGATGCCTTGTGGCGCAACGAACTGGCGCTCCACGAGGCGTTGCGCGAAGTCCTCCTGGCGCGATGCGGCCCACCAGAAGCCAGAGCTGCGTGGTGGGCGGCGCTGGCCAGCTGTGACGACGACACGGGAACGGTGAATCGGGAGAAACTTCTCGAGTGCGTCGACATAGTCTCGGAAGACGGTGAGTCGCGGAAGAGCGTGGACGGCGGCGTCGACGTACTTCTGGCGAACGGACTGCTCAGCCGGCTGGAAGCGGGAGACGAACTCGTGGTGCCGCTCGCCGGTGCTGTGCGAGTGCTTCGCAGCGAGGCCGAGAGTAGGTTGATCCGCGCACTCGATCAGATGGCGGCCTATGCTGCGCAGGACGTTGCCGAGCCGACGCCGAGTGCGCTGACCGCGTGGCACCGCAACAGGTTTGCCATCATACCTTCCTACGCCGCATTTGCTGAAGCGGAGCGAGAGGCAGCGGAGCCGGAGAAACTGGCAGCCTTGGCTACCGCGATGCGGCAGGAACTCGCCGAGGATGAGTGGGCCGCCATACCCCCAGCATCCACCAGCGTTCCGGAAGTGCTCGCGGATCTGGTCGAGCAGTGGCGCGGCGAGTACCCGAACGTACACATCGACCTGCGTTGTCCCTCTGTGGTGCGAGTCGCTGTGCCGATCGCGGTGTTCCAGGCAGCGATGTACGAGGTGCTGGACAATGCTGCGGAGGCGATGCCCGGTGACGGCGGTTGGATCGTCATGATGATGGTGGTGATCAACACCCCTGAGGTCCTGGTCGAGGTGCGGGACAACGGCCCGGGGCTGGCTGCCTCGGTGAGTGGCCGCCGGATTTTCGGAAAGGGAGTGACCACCCGAGGAGTTGGGCGCGGTTTCGGCTTGTACAGGGCTCGCCAGCTGTTGCGGCGCTACTCGAACTCGGTGGTCGAGGCAGACATGGAGGTAACCGACACACCACATCCGACACTGCCGGGTGCCGCTGTGAGAGTGATATTGCCGGCAGAGGAGTCCTAGACGTGTGATCAACGGGGTCCGTTCAAGGCTGAGACGGAGTGTGGTGTGACTACCTGAGTTGTTCGGCCGCGGAAGACCGTCTGCGGCTGAACCAGATGATCACCCTGCTGATCGCTCGCGAGACGATCCGTTCGCCAAGATCCATCTGGGCTACGGTGGGCAGGAGGGGAGTGCTGGCGGGCCATAGTGTCTCCGACTTCGGACACGGGTGAGCGGCTCTACAGGGCAGTACGGCGACAAGTTTCGGTCGGTCAACAGTGTGCAGCGAAAGCTGTACGACTTGCAGACACGCCTACCCGAGTACACCAAGACCCCCACCAAGGGCGGTCAGTCCGACCTGCGCGTCCTGGAAGAGTTCCAGCAAGACGAGGCCTCAATGATGGCCGAAGCCGCCGAGATCCGCTCCCATACGGCGCAGGATATCGCGCTCTCGATGGAGCGATACCACTCGATGAGCTGCGCACCCGGATGCTGGACCGCGCTCCGCAGAACGCGATCCGCCCCCTCGACCACGACGCGTTACTGGCGCTTCTGAAAGGCCTGACGGTACCCACACCGGCGATGCCGGGGACTCGCCGTCGGACTGTCCCGGCCGGCGGCCATTGCGGGGGACGAGGAAAGGTCCGCGTCGGCCAAGACAAGTTCCGGGAGAACCTGCTCGCGGACTACGGCCTGCGTTGCGCGATCACAGGGCCGTCCCCAGTGGAAGCGCTCGAAGCCGCGCACCTGCGAAAGTTCGCGGAACACGAATCCCACGATGACGGTCTTCTCATGCGGGCCGACGTGCACAAACTGTTCGACCGCGGCCTGCTCGCCATCCACCCCGAGACCTGGACCGTCGTTATCGCACCGACACTGGCCGACTACGACGACTACGCCAAACTCGACGGCCTGCCCGTAGTCAAGGGGCCAGACCCGGCCGCCATCCGCGATCACTACCTCACTGTCACAGCGGCCTGGGGAGTTGCGTAACCTCGCCTTCCAAGCGCCACTCGGGAAGCTCATCATGGGACGCGCCTCAGGATCGACTTCGAAGACTCCGTCGATAACGCGGTACCCGATGACCTGCTGCGTTATCGGCTATCGTGGCGTATTCCAGCTGAGCTTCCCGCGATAGCCTTACTCGTCGACATGGTCGTCCGCGACCGCGTAAAGGAACTCCCGCACGCCGGATACGTCCGGCGGTTCCTGGGCTTGGTTCCGTGCGAATCTGCGGTAATACGAGCACACGCGGGCGCGCATCTCTGCCTCGCGTGGCTCGCTTGAAACAAGTTCGAACGTGAACCCGTCGCCGTCCTGGACGAGACGCAGAGGACGGGCGAGACCATCATATGCGTGTGCGACGTCGAAAAACCCCTCGACCATCTCAAGCGCCAGGGATGGATCGCCTACCCACCACATGTGCCCAAGCATGTTGCCGGAGTCCGCGAACAGAACTACGGGATCCACGATGTCATCCCACGTCAGTGCCATAACTCTTCTCCTCAAGTGATGCATACTTGTTCTTCATCAATCGTCCATGCTGGCCAACCTGTCGCAGTTCCACAAGACAAGACTAAACCGAAGTCAGCGGCGGCGGCGTGATAAGACACCGGAAATTCCAGCAGCTGCCGTTAATACGCCCGCCGTCACATAGATCGGCAGTGGCAGAAGAGTAAGAAGAAGCCCTGCACCGGCCAGTATCAAGGTGACACATCCTGCGGCAGTCAGCATGAGCTGGCTAGCTCGCCTGGTCCGCTGATCGCAGTCCAGTACTTTGTCCGCGATGGTGACCAGAATATGCGTTCGGCGTGGTGCGCTCATGAAATCACCGGACCAGGCATCGCCGACGGTATGGTGCTGGGATCTAACTGGCGCAGAATGAGTGCCGGTGGTTGTCGAGGCGGGTTCTCCCGTCCGATGTATCGGTCCGGGACGACGCGTTGGTCCTGAACGCAGGGGTGCCGTTGAGATGGGTGCACGATGGAGGCCGATCCGTCGACGAGACCGAAGACCGGATCCGCCAGGGCATCGAGAAGTGTGGGGACGGAAGGTCCTTGGTCAATTTCGACATGCAGATCTCGGCCTTCGCCACCAGTCCAGACGTCCACGGCGTACGCACAGCTGACAAGGCCGAACCGACGTAGGAAAGCGCTGCCGAGCGAGATGGGCCCGCAGCTGTGCCGATGGAATTTCATTCCGGCGCGCTCGCCGTTGCTAAGCTGAGGGCTCGCCATGAGCACTGGGTCGACGCAGCCGCTGTCATAATGCACACTGTCGCGAATATTGGGCCAGATTTCTCGCCAGCGTTTAGCGCCCACTCCGTCCAGTACAACTAACGCATCGGTGCACACACCATCGTGATCGAGTAACCGAAGCTCGAGCGCATGTTCCTGTGGCACGATGCGCAGCCCAGGTACGCCGTCTGTGCCTGGGTGAGGCTGGACGGGCGCGAGCATCGCGCGAAGGAACCAACGCGCCACCTTCTCGTGTAGGTTGATAACCAATTTATCGCGTCGAGGGCTGACCACGCGAAACACCTGGTGCCCACGATAGCGCTCTCCGCTGTAAGGAGGCTGGGATCCTCGAATCATCAACAGCAGTGACGTCTCCAGGATTCTCTGCGCGGTGGAATGTGCTTCTGGTATCGCCTTACCGTGCGGAGTTGAGGTTACCGCTTTTCTGATCTTGACCACTCTGTCTGAGCTGGGGTGCAGCTCTTCGCCGGTGTAGCGATTCCACAGCACAGCCAGATCGAGCTGAACTTCCCGCCAGCCGGCCTGGAAGACTTTCTGCCATGCCTGCCAGTGGTCGGGAACGGGCGTATATCGGTGGCGAGAACGCAGGTATTCTTCGCGCGTCGTGGAAATTCTCCGGAGCAGCAGTTTGCAACCGGGATCGTTGGGCAGCGGCACAGAACTATCGATGTCGTGGAGCTCGACAATGCGTCCGCTGGGATCTATGTTCAGGCGGAATCTGCCAGGAGCGAGCTGGGTCGCTAGGTGGCAGAGCTGTTCCAGCACGTTCAGTTGAGATGGGGCGTCGGGCCACTCGACCACCAGCGATTCGTTGCCACGTACGCTGGACTTGACCCACCACGCATCGCGAAATACACCGATGCGGCGTAGAAGCCCACTGCCTAGTGAATTCGGCCCGAATACTCGCGGCCGCCGCGCCAGCAGCTCGGCCTCAGCCGGCGCCAAGCTGTGGGGATAAGCGTCGGCCAGCAATAGTGCCGACGATTGCTCAGCATCGAGATAAGCCTTAGCCGCTTTCCACGCCGTCTCCGAGATCCCCGTGATCACCACGCGGGGCCGCGGGCTGAAGTCCGCCAACCACAGCTCGACACGTTCAACGTCGTCCCAGTACACCCGTGCACCAGCGGTGCCATAAAGTTCTGCTGGATCGTCCGGATCCACGATCGGCAACAGATTTGTTAGTAACGGACCAAGTGCCACCGGATGGAGTCGCAGTCGCAACTCATCCGGGTACGACCGCACGTCGTCAACTAGATGGCCCACCCGATAGTCCCGGGCGACCGGATGAGACTCGAGCAGGACCATTCCCTGCAACAGCGCGTGGAATACCGCTGACTCCAGTTCCTGCTGAGCTCGGTGCACCGCTACGGGTAAGAGACGGTGTCGCACGACGTGCGGCACCGTCGGTTCGTACTCAAGCCGTCCAACCGCGGGGTACGGATCGGCTAGTGCCCTTAGGAGTATCCGCTGCTCTGGCTCGGACAGTTGGCTGCTTAGCTGGTGCACGAAGGCACTGATCGTACGGCGTCGTTGCATCGTGAGGTCATCGACAAGCCGAGTGATCTGATCCAGAAACTTGCCAGGCACGAAAGACTCCCTGCTCTGCCTCCGGCCAGGCGGACAAGGACGTCAGGTACAGCGAGTACACCGATGACAAGGTCGCCTGCGCGGTGGGCACAGCCCTAGGGGAATTGCATCACTCGCTGCCGGTCGCAAGTGATCCTCCACGATGGCGGTCCGCGCCCGCCGACCGCGATGCTACACCCACGCGCAGGACTAGCGCTTGTTGCGGGGCTGCTCGTTCAACGAGGAAGCTCGGATTCCCCCGGCTCGGCTCTCTGGATCGAGGCCCGCCGGCGCGCGACCTGAGATGCACCTGGGACACTGTCATGCAACCAGAATCATCGGTAGCGTAGCCGGACGTCTCCCTATCTGTATTCATGGGGCGTGTTGCTCACTATCCACACGGCTTGTGATGGCTGCCTAACTTGCAGAACGCGCCCAGTGGGACATGGTTCCGTTGTCCACGCCTGGCTGCCCTAGCATGCTGTTCTCCTGTGTAGATCAGTTGAGGCTCGCTGCCCGTGGTCTGCACTGAAACCGGCCGCGAACCACTTGTTACGCTGAGCCTGGGTTCCACGACTGAGGGCAGGAGTAGAGCCGCTGGAGGGTCTACTTTCGTCTTCAGTAGCCCTTCGGAGCTGAGCAGGTGGAATGAATGTGTCGCTGTCGGGGTCCGCGTGCCGATCGATGCACAGCCAGGAGCCTAAACAGCTGGGCGTCGGCTTCCTCGAGCTGCCGATAGGACAGTTCGAACGCGGAGCGCACGGCGAAGCTGCCGTCGTAGCTCAGTTCGTCGAGCCGGACGCGCTCGTCGGCCAGCGTCTCGATCATTTCCACCAACGGCTGCCCTTGATCGGCCGCGAGCAGCGCGCCTGCGATCCGAATCGAGAGAGGCAGCCCCCCGCACATCCGCGCGATCTGCTCGACCTCGGCTGACTGCGTAATCGCACGGTCGTCGTCGGCTTCCGCCGTGGTGAGCTGATGGCCGAGCAACGTAGCCGCCTCACTGGGATTCAGTACACCCAGTCTGATCAGCGCGGCAGCCTCGACGTCGGCCAAGATGTGCCTGCTGGTGACCATAACCTCGTGCGGTGGCATTCCAGGAAGCAGCGGACGCACCTGACTGGAGCTCGAGACGTTGTCGATGATGATCAGCATGCGCTCGCCCACTGCGGCGCGCTCCGCCAACAGGGTGCGCCACAGGCGTTCTCTGCCCGGCCCGTCAGCGGGTATGTGCTCGCCCATGACACCGACGTTGCCGAGCACGCTGCCCAGCGCCACTTCGGGACGAACACGGTGCTCGGGTGAATCGTAGCCGAGCATGTCGATCATCAGCACACCAACGGGGAACCATCCGGCTTGCCAAGTACGGTGGGCGGCGGTAAGAGCGAGAGCGGTCTTCCCGACACCCGCCATTCCGGCGATGACGGCGACTAAGCGTCCGGAGGACTCGTCCGGATCACGAAGCCTCAGCATCCCAGTCAGCCGCGCGAGTTCCGCGTCTCGGCCGACGAATGCCGGTACCGCGGGCGGCAACCCGATCAGCGCGGTGGGGCGCGGAGTGCCGGTGATTGTCTCCACGGTCGCGGCCTGCAGCACGTTGCCGATCACAGCTCCGCTGATTTCGTTGTGAGTCCGAGAATCATCGGGCATCAGGCGAGTATGAAGCCCGTGTCAGAGGCCGAACACCGCCGGACTGGTCGTTTTGCTCCGCGCCGTAACGGTTTCCCAACCCGACCCAGATACCCCTGTACCGCTACCTGCACCAGGACGAGGACGGACATGATCGCGATCATTCGGTGCGGTACTCGGCCAAGATGACGTCAGTGAGCATCTATGGCGCGGTCGCGGACCCATCGCCGCAGGTCGGCTTGATCGTAGGCCTTGTCGGCATGCAGCTTGGCGGCTTGCGTCGTCGCGGGCCGCGCCGGGACTTGATCGCCGGGATCGTCATGACCAGGGGTGTGAGCGCGTGGATGTCGTGGGTGTTGGCTGCTGAGACAGCCACGGCGTCGCCGACAACCTGCATCCCGGCGGCTCTGTCCAGGTGCTCGTCGCGGCACGGATACGACTATGTTGGCGAAAGTGTACGACGTGTTCATCTGCTACAACTGGGACGACAAGGACTGGGCGGACGCCTTGCACGCCGCGCTCGTCGGTTGTGGCGTGGCGGTGTTCCAGGACGACAAGAACATCCCCTTCGGCGACACACTGAACCCCGCGCTCCAGGACGCATTGCTCGGGGCACGGATGCTCGTTCCGCTGATGACGCCGACGTTCCACGAAAGTCCGAGCTGCCGGAAAGAACTGCTCATCGCCTTGACCGCGGCCTACCGACTCGAACAGGGCGCTACCGAGCGGGTCATGCCCATCAGTTGGCGCGTGCGTCCGAGCGCCTTGCGGCCGCGTCAGCTCAAGCGGCCGAAGCTGCTCACCCGCGAAGGTCATGACGTCGCGGAGCAAGCCGAGATCATCGCGGCGAAGGTCGCTCGTGTTCGTGCCACCGACCAGCGCAGATTCGGCGATGCCGTGCCGGTGGGCGAGCCGGACTGGTATCCGCGCCCGTTGCCCGCGAACAAGCGATTTCGTGGGCGCGGCGAAATGATGTGGGAATTGCACGAATCGCTGCGGGTCAAGTCGAAGCCGGGAAACCGTGGCCATCCGGTCGTCTCGGTCCGGGGTGATGCGGGCGAGGGCAAGACGGCTCTGTGTGAGGAGTACGCACGTCTGTTCGCCGAAGACCACCCTGGCGGTGTGTTTCAGCTCCGGCTCGGGGGTAGCGGTCAGCGCGGCCGGTTCGACCCTGCCCTCGTGTTGGCGCGCTTTCACCAACAGTTGCGCGACATCGCGAGAATGCTCGGCGTGGATACCGAAGTGGACCGTACGGACGAGTTGACAGCGGCCATTGGCAGGAGATTGCGTGCTGGGCAGCCGTACCTGTGGCTCGTCGATGACGTTCCGTCGGCGGTGGACGAAGCTTTGCTGGGCGTGATGTACGCCCCTACGGACAATGGCAAGACACTTCTGACCACACGCGGTGAGTTCGCAGGTCTCGTATCGGATGAGCTCGTCCTCGTCCCGCTGGACGAGCGGAGCTGCGTCGAGGTCCTAACGGCGGCTCATCCGCTTCCGGCCGGCCCATCGGCGCAGCGGTCGGGAGCGATAGGACTTGTCACCGACCTCGGACGTAACGCGCTGGGCTTGACGATCGCTGCTGGACTGACCAGGACAGCCGGGTTCGCGGGGTATGAGTCACTTCGACGGGAACTGCAGCGGAACACGCCTGATTCGCTGGAGATGGCGACACATCTGACGGACATCCCCGTCGCCTACCGCAAGCAGTTGAGTGCCACCGTGCTGCGTAGTTTCCGAGCGCTTCGCGACGATGGCCGTGACGCGCTGGCGGTGAGTAGCGTCCTTGGTGACGCCCCGCTACCGAGGGATCTCGTCGACAAGATCCTCCGCGCAGCTGTGGACCGCCGAGCCACCACGGCCTCGTTCGGCGCATTGGTCGAGCGCGGCCTGGCCACCCGGCTGGGCGACCACAGTCATCGGGTACATGCGCTGTTGGCCAGGGCGGCGAAATTCTTCTTCCCCGCCACCTATCGCCAACGGCTGCACGAGGCGGCAGTGAATGTGATCGGCGATTCGCTCGAATCCGCCCGCGACCAGTTCGACGTCACCAGAAAATTGTCGTCCTGGCTGGACCACGTGATCACCCTCGCTACTACCGAGGAGTGGCCTTCCGGGCCGAGCGAGTGGCACGTATTGAACGAGGCCGGTCGGTCGCAATACGAACTCGGAGACACCTCGGGCTCCCTGTATTCGTTCGAGGTTCTCCACCGGTTGTGCGAGACGTCGGCGGAGGCCGACGAGGAGACGCGGCTGGTGGCGCTGGTGAGCCTCGCGGCAGCGCATTTCGGGCAAGGGAACTTCACCACCGCGGCGGAATTGCAGGAGGAGACCGTTGTGCGGTACAGCGCCCTTAAAGGACCGACGCACAGCGACAGCTTGCAGGCCAAGGAGAACCTGGCGAATACACTCGGAAAGCTCGGCGCCGCCGAGAAGTCGTTGAGCCTGCACCGCGCAATTTACCGCAGTCGCTGCGAAGTCGACGGGTGTACTTCGCGCAGAACATTGATCGCGCTGAACAACCTTGTGCTCGCTGTGGGGCGAAGTGGCTCAAGGAAACTCGCTCTCACTGGCCTACGGCGCCTGGGCCCGCTGGCAGCGGACGGTCGGGCCGGACACGCCCGAGACGCTGGAAGCGGTCGAAGCCATTGGCCACAACCTGCGTCGGCTCGGCCGGGCCGATGAGGCCGCGGACGTCTACGACTACGTGGCTGCCTGCAGGCAAGTGGTTCTCGGCCCCGATCACCCGGACACCATCGACGCCCGCGAGAACAGCGCGACCGCGCACGGACTGTCGTACTGGGCTGTATATGCCGAACGGCTCCGGGCGCAGGGACCAGCGCACTTCGACACACTGGAGACGGCACGGAGGTTACTCAAAGCCAACCTCAGCGACCACCGATCCGCTGAGGACGAAGATGTCGTGACGTGGGAAGACACGGTGGTCGAGGTCATGGAGCTGGCTGTTGCCTTCGCGGAGGAGGAATCGGCGCACGGCCCGGATGACCCAAGGGCGTTGCGGGCGAACGTGGTGATGGCACATTCGCTCGGAGCGGCCGGCGAGGTCGTCGGAGATCAGCTCGAAGCCGCTGTGGCGATCGCAGAGGACGCGCGTGACCGTCTCGGCGAGGCGGCCGCGCGGACGCCTCTCATCTTGGAGCCCTTCGATCTCGCCATCGCTGAGGTGGTCCACCACTGGCTGCTCGGACTCGCGGGGGACCAGCCGAATTACTGATTGACCCCAAGCTGGGCGAGTGCCATCGCCACCGCGCTACCCTCGGCCGGGCCGAGCCTCCGGTACAAGCTCAGTGCGGCGACCCAGAAGTCCCGCGCTTCCTCGAACCGGCCTGCCGACGCGGCGAGCCCGCCGAGTTCCTGCAGGACACAGGCCTCCTCGTGCTGGCTGCCGCCGTTCCGCGCGTGCTGGAGGGCTCGATGGAACGCGATCTCGGCCAGAAGGTGGTCGCCCGCCCGCTGGTGGATCCGGCCGAGCCTGCCGTAACCCTCCGCCGCGTCGACCTCCAGACCGAGCCCGAGCGCGATGTCGATGGCCTCTCCGGCGTGCTCGACGGCGCTGGTGAAGCGGCCCAATTCCGTCTCCACGAGTGCTTTGCTTCGCAGGGTGATCCCCACGTTCCGGTGTGCCCCGCTTTCGCGATACCACTGGAGTGCCAGCTCTTGGTTTCGCAACGCCGCTATGAAGTGACCCCGCCTTCGCAGCACCGCTGCCTCGTTGGCGAGGGCATTGCTTCTGCCGTGCCCGTTGCCTAGTTCTTCGAACAGTTCGCGTGCCCGCCGGTAGTGCTTCGCCGCTTCGTCCAGCTCGCCGATTTCGACCAGCACCATGCCGAGGTTGTTGCGCGTGCGCGCCTCGGCGAGCGAATCGCCGGCCCGAACGCATGCCTCGAGAGCGTTCTGATGGGTGCTCAGCCACCCGTCGCGGGCTTTGGTCAGGAAGTAGTAGTCCCGCAACGTGTATGCGAGCTGCCAGTGCCGTCTGTCGAGCGCCGGATCATCGATCGCGCACATCGTTTCGAGGTTCCGGCGTTCAAGATCCAGCCACCGCAGCGCGTCGTCGCGACTCTGCATGCCGGGCAGTGCCACTGCCTCTCCTTCGAGCGGAAAGCGGAGTCGATGCGGCATCACGATTCGCCCCGCCCGGTCCGCCGAGTGCAAGTAGTGGTCGTACAGCCGGGCCATTGCGACTTGCCGGTCTTCCGCTGATTCGGTGCGGTCGCTCAGCTCCCGAGCGTAGGTGTGGAGGAGGTCGTGCCAGCCGAATCGGGCGTGACCTAGATCGAATAGGAGGTGCTTCCGCGCCAGTGACCTGAGCAAATTCGTAGCGGCTTCCGGAGAGATATCAAGAAGCGCAGCGACGGCGTTCGGACCGAATTCGGAACCAGGGTGCGACCCGAGCAATCGGAAGGCGCGGGCCTCGTGGTCCGGCAGTGCCCGGCAGGACCAGGAGAATACCGTTCGCACTGCGGAACGGGGGTCGTCGTGAGTGTCGAGCACATCCAAGCGCGCTTGTTCGACGGCGAGTTCGGCAACGACCCCATCGAGCTCGGCCGAGGTGGAGCGAGCGATCCGCTCGGACACGATGCGCAACGCCAGCGGCAATCCGGCACACAAACGCACCAGCGTGCCTGCATCGGGGTGGCGAGATCGGTCGCCGATGGCCGAGCGGAGGAGCATCAAGCCGGCCTCCTCCGGCAGCGGGTCAACTCGGATCGCGGTGGCCGCGTGCTGGACGACGAGGCCACTCAGCTGGTGGCGGCTGATGACGATGACGGTGCCTCCGGCGGGACCGGGTAGCAGCGGCCGGACGTGATCCGCGGACAGTGCGTTGTCCAGCACGACGAGCGCCCGACGGCCGCTCATCAACGTCCGAAAGTGCGCGGCGCGCTCGTCGAGCGTGGCCAGCTCTTCGGGGCGCGAGTACCCGAGCGCTCGCAGAAACCCTGCCAATGCGTTATGCGGGCGCAGAAGTTCGTTTACCCCGAAGCCGTGCAGGTCGACGTACAGCTGACCGTCCGGGAACCTGTGGGCCGCGCTGTGCGCCCAGTGCAGGACGAGCGCCGTCTTGCCGACACCGGCCATCCCGGACAGGACGGCGAGTCCGTCGGGTGGCAACTCGTCCAGCCTGGCCAGCAGGCCCTCGCGACCGATCAGACCAGCGACGCCGGCGGGAAGCTGGCGAGGCTCGGGTCTGTCGCCGTCAGGCATCGTGATGTGCATACCGTCATGGATGACACCGGCTTGCACCGCGAACGTCTGGTCACCGGTGAGGCTGTTCCGCACGTGGTGCTCTGGGGACATGAGTCCAATTGTCGACTCATTCGCCCGCGGATGCGAGCGCCCCGATGGGTTCTGACCTCGTTAGAACGCGGTGTCGACCTCGACCTTATAATCCTGGTAGCCGTCAACTTTGTCCTGCGTGGTCAAAGTGAAGGTTTTCGTCCGTTCCGGGGCGAGGCCGTTCAGCGCGCCATTGCCCGTGCCGAGGATCCTGCCGTTCGCATCGTAGAACGTGACTTTGATGATCAGATGCTTCGTGGCGGTACCGTTGTTGTGCGCCTCCCCATACACCTTGTGATCGGGCGTGACGGTGAAGTTTTCCAGCAGGATCCCGTTTTCGTCGGTCTGCTCCGGGCGAGCAGCCAGTCGCGCCAGGGTGACTCGCGCGTTCGTCGTCGTGGCAGGCGGGGTGAGGTCGCCCGCTTCCAGCCAGTCGCTCCCGCTGAGGTCGACCGCGCACCCGACGTTCAGCAGTCGCTGGGCGAGAAGCTTGCGCGGTGCCGCGTCATTGCTCAACTGCACCACAAAGTGACCATTGAGATCGGTGAACCGCCGTACCTTGCCGAGCTCGACCAGGATCGTGCGCTCCGGGATCAGCGCCATCGCCATGCCGGTCTCGTAGATGACGTTCGGGCGGGCCTGCCCCGCCAACTGGGTCTCTAAGTCGTGTTCGTCGTCGGCGTGCTCGTCTTTGAGTTGGACGAGGTCGTCCGGCGTGGATAGCGCGATGACGGCGCGGCCCTTGCTCAGGACTGCCTGAACCACGTCACCGATCTTCGGGGAGCCTTGCTGTACTTCGGCCAACACCTGTGACCACTCCAATGGCTGAAGGCCGATCGCACGGACGAACTCGAAGAGGGCACGTCGCGCCTTCTTGTCGCGCCCGTGGATCACGAAGACCGTGCGGTCCCGGTCTAGCTCGGGCATTCAGCCCGCCTCCTTGATTCGTCGCCGGGCCGGCCGGTCGAGCCGGGGACCCAGTGGATGCGCTCGACCGGTTCGCTGAAGCGGGCTTGCACCTTCACTTGGTGGAGTCTATCGACTCGTCTGCTCACGATTGGTGCCGGCGTGGACGGTCGCCCATGCGGTGTGAGGTCGGTTGGAGGGATCGCACGCGGAGTCGTGGTAACACCTCGCCGATCTCCCCGCAGCTGTCGTGCACCCCGCGGTGGCCAGCCGTTCAAACCGCACCGCGTCGATCGTGTCCGGTCCAGCATTAGGAGGTAGCCGGGCGGGCGGGTCAGGATTAGCTCCGGCACCCCGACCGCCGCGGCCGCCGGACCGAGCGCCTTGCGCAGCCGGGACACCGCATTCATCGATGATGCGGGATGGTGGTATGCGCACGAGCAAAGAAGCATGAATGCTACCAACGGTAGAGCCATTCTGCTGATGGCTTGCGGTTGCACGACGTGTGCAGCATGGTCGGTTCCGTTAATGAGGCCGGCTTGAGTGATCGGAGACGGCGTGGGTATCCAAGAGCAAGCCATGTACGCAGGGACTCCACTGTCGCGGTTCCTCGACGACCAGCTACCGAATCGCGAGTCCGTAGTGGAAGCGTGGGTCCACGAGCTGACCTCGAATGCAGTCGACGCGAGCGCCCCCGTCGTCGGGCGTGACAGCGTCGGGTGGGCCTTCGAACTGTGTATTGGGCTCGACCTGGCGACCACCCCGCCCCGCATGCAGGAGCTGTCGTATCTCCCCGTCGACCGGTGTGCTGCGACGCTGGCCGCGGCCGGCTTTGAACATCGTCCGCTGGCGTCGTTTGCTGGTCAGGGGACTACTGACCCGGTTCTGCTGCACTGGGAGCGCACACATCACCGTGTCGCGGTGGATGATGCCCAGCGCGGGGTCTTTGCCGCGTGTCTGGATCTGGCGTCGTTTCGGCAGCCGATGCATCGCTGGGGTAACTCCCGCACGGTCGATCGGCGCCGTTCATTTTTCCTGAGCTTGGCTATGGATGAGGACAGCATGGGCAGAAGCTGCGAGCTGCTCGACATGGTGGGCCACTGCTGGGACCTGTATCTGGCTCGTGGTCGTCGGGCGTTGGTGGCCTTGGGGGAGAAGGTGGTGGTCGCACCCGAGTGGGCCTCTGGTTTCGGTGTAGCTGATCTGGTGATTGGCAGGACGTTGATCGATGTCAAGTTGGCCGTCGAGCCCACCACGGACGACGTAGCGGCTTGGCTGCGGCAGCTGCTCGGCTACGTGCTCCTGGACCGCCACGACAACTTCCGGATCGATGCGGTGGCGGTGTACAGCGCCTGGCACGGGTGCCTTCTTAGTCATTCATTGGGAGCTCTTCTCGCAACGGCTAGTGCAGGTCCGCGTCGCGACTTGGGGCAGCTGCGGGCTGATTTTCACCATGCCCTGCGTGACGATGTGGATAGCTATGTGGCGTGGAAGGAACGCCGACGTTACGCGTGAGCACTTACTGCTCCCCCCCCCGCATGCTGACCTGCCGAGGTGCTGGTGGCCTGTTATTAGCGTCGTTCAATGCTGTCGAGGCAGTTGCTATGCGTCAGCGTCAGTCTGACGAGTGACACCAGCTGTGGGGCAGCGCCGCGCAGTAAAGACGAAGTCACTCCGTTGCGGACAAAGGCAGACGCCGGGCTCTCGGACATGGACAACGCAGCACACTCCTGAAAATGTCGCTTAGCTGACTGTGCTGATCTTCTGGCGGACGCGATCGGCGTCTTTGGTGCGGTATTGCGACTGAAACAGCTCGAGAGCTTGTTCCCATGCCTCGCGCGCCGCCGCCGTGTCTCGAGCCTGAACCGCATCCCCGAGGAGATCGAGCGCGGTGGCTTCAGATGCGGCATCGCCGAGTTCCCGGTAGAGGGATAGGGAGCGCTGGTAGGTGTTGATCGCGTGGTCGGTGTCACCGGTGTGGTGGGCGATGTAGCCGAGGCTGAGCAGTGTGGTTGCTTCGCCGCTGCGGTCCTGTCGGCTTCGGCATTGTTCGAGGGCGTCGGTGCAGTGCTGGTGCGCATGGTCGAGGTTGCCGGTTTTGGCGGTGTACCAGCCGATCTCGTTGAGTGCGTGAGCGCTGCTGGCCGGGGCACCGACGTCCTCATAGAGGCGGAGGGCGCGTTCGGAGTGTTCCAAGGCTTTCTGGTATTCGTTGCGTTGGTCCCAGGCCACTGCCAGTGCGCGATGGGTGTGGGCCGCACCCAGCTGGTCGCCGTGCTCTTGTGCCCAGGAGATGCCGTCTTGCAGGTGGTGGAGTGCGTCATCATGTTGGCCGAGTAGCGCGGCGGCGCGGCCGCAATGGCGGTAGGCGCGGGTGCGGAGACGAACATCGGGCAGGTGTTGGGACGCGGCCAGTCCTGCTTTCCATGCTGTCTGGTAGTCCTGGAGGTGTCCCTGGCGGAGCTGGACGGTGGTCAGGGCCCAGGCGAGCTGCCATACCGCCGAGTCCCACCCCTTCTTCGTCGCCAGTTGCAGGGTGGCCATGAGATTGGCCTGCTCGGTGGTGAGGTAGGTCCAGGCGTCGTCACGGTCGGCGAGTTGGCGGGGTACGCAGCCAGGAACCAGTTCGTCGAGCTTGATGGGGGTGTGGTTGGGTGCGATGAGCAGGTCGGCGGCGTGCGCGGTGTGGCAGGCGAAGGTCACCAGGCGGCGCAGGCCCTGGGCTTCGGCGGTGGGGTCGGCGTGGCGTGCGGCGTAGAGCCGGACCAGATCGTGCATCCGGTAGCGCTGTGGCGCGTGCTGCTGGATGAGCGACACGCGCTCGAGTGACCGCAGGATTGTGCGTGTCTGGGGTTCGGGTGTGCCGGTGAGGCTGGCGGCGGCGGGCACGCTGATGTCGGGGCCGGGCGCCGCGCCGAGCAGCGCGAACACTGTGGCCTGTTCTGGAGTGAGGGCACGGTAGGACCAGGACAGCACCGTTTCCAGGCTGCTGGTCGGGGTTCCCTCATCGAGTGCCTGCAGACGAGTGGCGGTGTCGCGCAGTTCCGCGGCCAGATCCGCCAGGTGAACGTGCGGGTCCAGGATCGCGCGGCCAGCGACGATGCTCAACGCCAGCGGTAACCCTGCACAGCTGCTCACCAGCTCAGCCACTGCGGCGGGCTCGGCTGCCAGCCGAGCCTCGTCCAGCCGGCGGGCGAGCAGCATGCATGACTGCTGCTCGTCGAGTGCCTCGACGGTGACCGGTTGTGCGCTGTGCCGGGCGATGAGGCTGGCCATCTGGTCCCGGCTGGTCACCAGCACCGTGCAGCGGGAACCACCGGGCAGTAGCGGGGTGATGTGGTCGCTGTCGCGGGCGTTGTCGAGCACGATGAGCATCTGTCGCGTTGCGACCAGGCTGCGGTACAACCCGATCTGTGCCGACGGCTCCGCAGGAATGGCGTCCGAGGCGACTCCGAGGGCGTCGAGAAACCCGCGGACCGCCTCGTGCGGTGGCATCGGGTCGTCGCTGGGGTCAAAGCCGCGCAGGTCAACGAACAGCTGCCCGTCTGGGAAACGATCCTGGTGAAGGTGCGCCCAGTGCAGCGCTAACCATGTCTTCCCGATCCCGCCAGCGCCAGCAAGCGCTGAGATCACCACCGTGGAACCCTTACCCAGTTCGTGCTCAAGCACCGCAGTTAGCCGTTCCAGCTCGGCTTCGCGGCCGGTGAACAGCGACGACGCCGCGGGCAGCTGCCGCGGCACCACCGACGGGCGCCCCGCCTGCTCAAGGATGATCGTGTCGACGTCCCTCGCCTGAATAGCATTGCCCAAGACATCGCCGCGGATCAGGTTCTGTCCCTCTGAGGTCCCCACCATGACCCTCAGTGTGCCCGATCACAGCCCGCGATCCTCCGCAGCTCAGAGATCTGAAAGGAGGAGAGCTATTGGCAGGGCAGGCGGGCGTGCCGACCGGAGATCTGCTGGAGCATCCTCCATCGTTGAGTACCTGTCGGCTCCTACGGCCATCCAGCAGTGACCTCGGCATGGTGCTCAACGAGTACCTCAAGATCGGGCAGCACAGCGTCGTCGATCGCGAGCTGCCGGCCGGCCAGGCAGGCGTAGGCAGGGAACACCATCAGGTCTGGGTGAACGAGAACTGTTCGTTCGCGCGGATCGATAGTCATCTGGGCGGTGTCGAATAGGCGGTGGATGTCCGCCCGCAGCAGCAGTCCCTCAGTAGCGACGTGACGTTTGTACTTGGAGAAGGCGCGCAGGTGAGCTGCCTGCAGCGTCGCTGCGGGACCGTCGCCGGTCACCGCACAGACCAGCCCGTACCGATCCATGAGATCCTGTCGAAACCCTGGTTGACCGGTGCGAACCTCGACCAACGTTGTCCGCGTGCCAGCCTTGCGCGTGGTGCCGCGCCGTCTCGCCCTTGCTACGGCCACTTTTCGGCCAGCATGTGTCAAGGGAGCGGCAGCCTGCACCAAGTGGAACCGCCAGATGCGGAAGCCGTCCCCGTTTGTCTCTGGCCACATGTTGACGATGTCGAACAGCCCGTCGTACCGGTAGCCGGTCTTCGGGGAGTACGTCGGGTCTCCGGATGCTCCGCGGATGACCCGGACCGGGTGCTTGTCTCGGTATGCCACGGCGAGACCGGCGTTTCCTAAGGTCAACTCTTGGTCGGCGACCTGCCGACGGGTGGTTTCGTCACGGCCGCCCTGTCCTGTGTAGATGATCTGGTCGCCGAGATCGTCGTCATCGGGATACCCGCCGTTGACGACGATGGAATCTGCCCCCTCCTTGCCCCCAGCGATACCCGCCTGCAATGTCCGATGCAGGCCCACGGCATGCATGTCCCGGTACCTGGCGAACTGGTCCCCTACGCTGACGCCGGCCACGGCGCCATACTGCACTTTGCCCACAGCTAGGCAGCGTAGTCACTCACACCGACAGCTCGAGACCAGCAAGCGACGACGTGGTCTGCGGTACCAGGTGCTGGGCTTCGTCGATGGGTACTGTTCGCGAAATGGTAACTCGCTGTCAACGAAGCCGTGACACAGAGGAGTCGTTCGCTGGTCAGGCCCATGATCCCCTCATCCGTCTGCCGGGTGCTTCCTGGATTGGGAGCGCAAGGCGTCTGCGTCCCTGTGCATTCCCAAGGCGGAGAGCATCTGTGCCAGTTGATCGTGGATTTCGTACCGCGCGCTTGGAGCGAGATCCGGGATCAACGCGTCGAAAGCGGCGATGAGGGCATCCACCGGAGGCAGGATGTCATCACCGGCCACGATCTTCACCGTACGATTTAGGTCTTCGACGACCGAATTCAGCTCGGTGATGTCGTGGTTGTGGTTTCGTAGCCACCAGAGGGTTGCCGATGCCGTGCTCTTGAAGACGGTGTCCTTCAGGTAGGTGAGTTCGGCGCGTTCGATCTCGTGCCCGGCGGCGGCGACTTCTCGCCGCCGGAGGTGTTGCGCGTGTTGCTGCGCCAGTTCGAGTTGGTCCGGGTTGACGGTGAGGACGACATCTTCCGCCCATACACGGATTGGAGGTTTGTCGGGCAGCAGGCTGGCTTCCGCCAGGTCCGCGGCGAGCTGGGTTCCGGCGAGGTTTGCGTGGATAGGCGAGTAGCTGCTCAGCAGCCTGGCGGCGCGGGAGGTGACTTCCTTGCAGGCTTTCTCTTGCCAAGCTGGTGATGCGCTCCAGACCACGGTGCAGGTCACCTCGAAGTCGAAGCCGGGCAGTTCACTGGGAATTGGGCCCGCGAACGGTGCGCGCCGGTCGGGCTCGTCCGGCGCGGGCTCGACCGGTGTCGTGCGACGGCGCCATCGCATGTTCAGGAGTCCTCGTTTCGGATGAATTGTGGGGTGAACGGATGCCTGTTCAGTAGTTCTTCTGCCAGTGCCTGGTGTACGGCGAGGCGGGGGTCGGTGCGGTCGTGGTCTTCCCAATAGCGGGGGATGAATCCGAGCCAGCGGTCGGCAGCCATGCGTACCGCGCCGATCTGCGTGACCGGCGCGTCGGACGTTGCCGCGGCTTCGCCGAGTACACCCAGTAGGAAAGCCTGCTGGTCCGAGGCGGTTACCAGGTCAAGCCAGGATCCGATCGCCTCGTGGACGAGCGCGTGGTCTTCCAGAGCCAGTTGGGCCCGCCAGATCCGGACCAGTGGCTGCCGGTGGACCCCGATGAACTCGCCGGCGTCCGCGGAGAGCAGTTCGCGCAGGATTCGTACCGCGACGGCCCGCTGCCGTTCCTTGCCGCTGCGCAGCCACTCGTCGAGTTTCGCCAGCACCTGCGGGAACGCGCCGTTGTCGCGGACAAGGGCGAGCACGGCCGCCACGACCTCGTCGTTGACCCACCGGTCGTTGTGCAGGGCGAGGTTGCCCAGCCGGGTAAGCGCCTTGTCTGTGTGCTTGCGGCCGAACTTGGACCGGCACACCGCCAGCACAAGATTGACGAGTTCGGGGGTGAGGTCGGATTTCCGGGCCCAATCGTTCAGCTGACGGTGCACCACTGGAGCGCTGCGATCGTCGAGCGCCCCAGCGGTGACCAGGTCGACGGCCATACGGGCGGGCATCGCCTTGCCAGAGCCTGTCCACCTTTCAGCCACCTTCGTGATGAACTTGGCGGCGTCTTGCGACGCACAGAGGTCGAGGAAGCGACTCACCAGGCCGGCCCTGGCGTCATCGTCCAACCGGAGCCGCTGCCCAAGTCCGAGCGCGGTCACCCAATCCACCAATTCCTCGCGGCGTTCGTGATACCCGTGCCAGACATGCCGGAGGACCGAACGGTCGTAGTAAAAGCGGTCGAACTGTGCCCGGTCGTCGGCGGAGCTAACGCCCTTGAGTTCGGTCAGTCGGCCGGCGAAGCCACGGCCCTCCAGCAGCTTCCCGGGTGGGGGCGGGTACCCGGCGATGGTGAGCAGCTCGCGTTCCGCCCAGTACTGGGTTTCGGTCGAACAGCCGCTGAGCAGGGCGACGGTGAGCATCAGGCTGCGTCGGTTCCAGTCTTCTTCCTTGTCGAAGACGGTGATCAGCTCGGTCGTCCAGTTGCCGTAGGCGAGGACCGCCTTTTCAACCACGGTGTCGATGGCGGTGCCTTCTCCTGCGAGGTGGTGTTCTCGCACGATCAGGTCGGCCAGCCAGGCCGCGTCGGCGGGATGGGCCGATGCGAGCGCGTCGGTAATCTTGGGGTTGGATGAGATCTCCGCGGGGATCGTGGTCTTCTGCAGGTGGGCGAGCAGTACGTCCCCGGCAGGCGGTTCGATGAGCTGCTTGGTCCGGCCCTGGTAGAGCGCCTGCAGTCCGGGCGGTGGCGGTTCGGGCAGGAGCACGACGAGATGGGCTTTCGCGGCCGTGACGGTACCTAGGAAGCTCTTGAGCTGGCCTTCGGCGTTGTCGAGCACGTCGTTGTCGGTCTTGGTCAGGTCGAGCAGGATGTGGGCGTTCTGTGCGACGCGGCGCAAGTTGAGTTGGGTGTCTTCATCGAATTCGATGACGTTGATCGTCGGTGTTTCGGCGCTAGATACGGCTTTGAGCGCTAAGACGCCGGCCGTCCACCGTCCGCTGTGCGGGCGGCCGTAGAGGAAGACGACTTTGTTGGCACGCAACGAGTTCACGATTCCGGTGAAGTCGTGCGGCTCGGCGAAGCGGTCCTTGAGCCAGCGGAGGTGGCCAGGATCGATCTCGTCCCGGACGATCAGGTCCCGGAACCCGCTGCCGGTTCCGAAGAGCTGGAGAATGTCTCCCGATTTCTGCACGTCGACGGAAATGCCGCCGGTGACGTCGCCGCCCACGGTCACGTTGCCATCGCCGGTGACCGAGGTGCTGTCGGTGGGGGCTGTGAAGCTGTCCGTGGTGGTCATCAGTCCTTCTTCCCGTTCTTGCGCACGTTCTGTCGGATACCGCCGCGTACGCTGCCACCGGTGACGATGTTCCCGTCGCCGACGGTGTGTTGATGCGAGTGCCGGGATTTGTCGGTCCAGCGATACTGGTCCCGCATTTGGAACGCGTTCCCGTACACGGTGCCGTTGATCGTGTTGGTCACCGCGGTGTCGGCTTCGGGAGCTTCGTTCGGCGAAACCGGATCGTTGGGAACCAGCTCGTCCGGCGTGCCGATGCCCCGGGACAGCAGATCACCCGAGGGCTTCGGCACGTGCAGGTAGGCGTCGCCCACATAGCTCTTCACCGACACCGGGACACGAACGAACTCACCCGGTGCCTTCGCCGCGTACCCGGAGAGCACAACGTCCTCGTAAACGCGCGCCGAGAGCACCGCGGCGACGAACGTAACCTCAGGTTCGGAGCTGGCGAGCAGCTCGCGCACCGGCTCGCAGTCCAGGAGCCGGTGTGTCTCGACCATGGCCGCACCTGAGCCGTCTCCGAGCCGAGCATTCCCGGAATCGATCAGCGGGCCCACCGCGACGCTCACCCGCAGCCGGGTCGGCTCCCCGGATTGGCCGAGGCGCATGCGGTGGTGGTAGGCCAGTTCATCTTGCAGGGCGTCGAGGAACGACCCGATGAGTATCGGCAGGGTCTCCGGGCGGAAGCCGACCACGAACCCGTCGCCACGACCGGCCGGGAATCGACGGTCCGCCCAGACCGCGGCGTGGCCCGCCCGCTCGAACGCACGCTCAAGGATGGTAGGGATCAACTCGGTGAGCGCGTAATGGTCGGCGGGGGTGACTCCGCTGAAGTTCTTGACGTCCACCGACAGCACCGCGTGGTACGGCGGCAGCTCGTCGGCGGGGGAGTGCGTGTCCTCAGTCATGGGAAGCACTGTGGCCTGCGGGGCCGCGAGGTGATGTCCACCAGAAGACGAACAGAAGTGACCTGTGTCACTTTAGAGTCGGGTATGCGTGGCGGCGGAGCTTGTCGAACCGTTCGACGGTCAAGTTGCGCTCGGCGCTCAGGACGCCTTCCTGGCGTAGCTGGGCGACCAGGCCGGCCACGAGGCTGCGGGACAGCCCCAGCACGTGACCGAGCCGGGTCTGCGAGAGCGGGATCAGGCGAGGGTCATGTCCCGGTTCGGCCAAGTCGGCTAACTGCACCATCAACCGTGCGATCCGCCTCAACGGGGGCAGGCTCAACATGTCCACCGAGTCCTGGCCCGCCCGTTGCAGCTTGGCTGCCACGTACCGGCCGACCTCCCGGTGGACACCGTCGGCGACGAGCACGCGCTCGAAAGTGCCTGAGGGCACTGCAAACGCTGTGCAGTGTTCTAACGCGTAAACGTCGGCCGTGCGCACCCCGCCGACCTCGAACGCCACCTCTCCGATCACGTCACCGGCGCCGCGCAGGGCGATGAGGCGGTAGTCGCCGTCCTCGGTGTGGCACCCCACTTCGACCCGCCCGGACGTCAGCAGCAGAACCGAGGTCGCCGGGGCACCACGTACGAAGATGGGCTCGCCCTTGCTGAACGCGCGTCGGAAGCCGAGCTTGCACAATGTCGACCAGGTGCGTTCGGGGACGAGCGCGCGAAACCCCCGGTGTGCATGATCATCTGGCACGACCAATCACGATAGCTGGTCGGAGGCTGATTGTCGGGCGAATCACCCGTTCAGCCGGACCTGTTGCCTCATACGAATCCGCGCCGGGGCGGGGCCGTCCTGGCGGCATCGCTGAGCGAAAGGCCCGGCTTCGCCGAGGTTGGGCCTGACAGACTAGCTCGATCTCGGCAACCTGCTGGCTCAGCTCGGCTATGCCAGAACAAACTTCGTTCGAAGCGTCTCCGCAACACAGGCATGTTCCCCACCGGAGTGGCGGCGACCGTACTACCGTCATGGCGTAGGTGCCTGCGTGCCACGACTTAGCCCTTTATGCTCACCAGCGAGCCGATGCGCTATCAGCGCGCCACGGAGGGGATTGCTATGCCTGAGCCTGTACTTGTGTCGATCGCCGCTGCCGCTGCGGGACGTGCGGTAGTTGGCCTGTACCAGTTGATCAAAGCTAGGTTCGCCGATGACCCCGACGCCACTGCGGTACTCGATGCCGCGGAAGGCGCCGCAGAGGACTCTGCGGAAGTGAACGAACTCGCCGCCACCCTCGAAAAAATGCAGGTCACCGACCCAGCATTCGGCGAGCAGTTGCGGCAGGAATGGGAACGAGCAACTGTCGAGCAGTACGGTGAATCCGACGGCGTGACGAACCACATCTCCGGTCACATCGGCGGCAACGTGGTGCAAGCCCGAGATATCCAAGGGGGAATCAAGTTCTGAAGCCGATCGGTAGCTCGCCCGCTGTGGGAGCTTCGTAGCCAGTGGCCCAGCGCGGATCCTGTCGCGGTCGAAACACTGTCGAATCCCCGTGCTCCGTCGGTGCTCTGCACTCAGCCGGCGGTCGCATGACGATGGGCCACGATGAAATGATCGGCCAGCACGCCGCAGCGCCCCGATGCTCCGGCGACAACTCTGACAGCCCAGACATCCGCACCGACACTCACTCCGGTGTGCCACCGACACCAAGTCAGCAATGGCACACCGACATCGGCAATCTCGGCAAGGGGCAGGCACTGGCTACTCTCGGCCCGATGGCGTGCGCCGGTCTAGCGGTCGGTCGTGACACTGCACCCCTCGTAGGCTCTCGGCATTTGATCCGAGCATCGGACCGTTACGCTGGCAGGGCAGCACTGTGTCCGGACAGATTTGCTGACGACGGCGTTGGACGCGCCTCGTCGTCGGCCAGCGCGGACGTGGTGGAGAGACACTCGGTGAGCGCAAGCTTGATCTCCTCGGCCACGAGCGACGGATAATCACCGACCCCCACTGCGGCGGCGCTTAGGCCGACGCGGACCATCGGAGAGGAAAGACTCAGCGAGCGCGCGCCATCCCGGAACATCCACGCCGGTCCGATCGTCCGTCCATACCAAACTGCCGTTCTCACCGCCACCTTCCTGCAGCGGCAGGATTCCCTGCCCGGCATACCAGGCCTTCTTTTTCTCCCAGCCGTTGCGGTACCTGGGGTCATGCAGGAGGCCGAGGTGCTCCCAGTAGATCGTGCGGCCGTCGGGTGCCTCAATGGTGAAGTCAGGCAACCTGACCCGCCCATCCGAGCCGGTGAGGCGTTGCTCGTAAGACCACGAGCTGCGGGCGAGCTCATTCAGGATCTCCGCAATAATCACCTCATTCTTTGACCGCACCAGGACGCCATTGCTGGTCAGGTGCACCAGGCCGGCATCGAGTACGCCAAGGTCGTGGCCGTCTGGACTGACCGCCAGGCGCGGGTCGGCCGGGCGGACCAGGTCGGTGAACCGGCGGGCGGTGTCCGATCCAGTCGCTCGGGTAAGCATGATCAGATCGGCGAGTGAGCCTTCGTGGCATAGCACAATCCGGTCGGTCTGCCTGGTCAGCGCGGTATAGAGTAGTTCTCTGGATAGCGCGCGGGTGCCGGTCGGGACCATCAGGAAGACTCTGCCGAACTCGCTGCCCTGCGCCTTATGTACGGTCAGTGCCCAGGCCAGCTCCACACTGGCGTCGTCGTCGCTCACCGCGTTGTTCACGGTTATCCGCGTGCCCGGCTGGGTGGAGAACTCGACCTGCGTTTCCCACGGCGCTTTCTTGCCCTTGCCGGCGAGTTGGCCGATGACCACACCGATCTCACCGTTGGCGACATAGCTCCTGGCTCTGCCCTGCTGGCTGGGAGCCCAGGATTTCAGCATCTGGTTGGCGAGGTTGACCACCTTGTCGCCCAGTACAATTTGCTCGCTACCGAGTGGTTTCGGCACAGACCGGTACCGGCTCGTGGCCTTCTTCAGCTCGAATTCCCGGTGTGTGAGCTTGAGGTGGCGGTTGAGCTGCACGGTGCCATGTGCCCGGCCGCGAACCGGAGAGAGGATCTGCCAGTTTTCGCATTTCCCTGGCGCTTCGGGGTAGCTGACCCACTTGTCGACGGTAGCGCCGTAGGACCTGGCGAAGCTGCGGCCGTCGTCACCGGTTATCACGTCAAGTTCGTCGCGCAGTACGTCGTCCACCACGTTGGCGATTGTGCGGCCCTGCCATGGCACGGCGGCCAGGGTGGGCATCGTGATGCCGGCGCGCAGCCGGTCCCATACTTCTTCCTCGCCGTCCGAGATCTCGTCGCCGCTGAACCACTGGGCCAGCATCAGGTCGTCGCGTTCATCTCCTCGCTGCCGATTGAGCACGGTCAACTCTGCCCAGCCGGGTGCGACACGCGGCCAGGAACCGTCGTGGTCCAGGCGAGCGGCGTGTTCCAGATCCACGAATGGACGGCCGGCGCCGATCGGTGGCAACTGGCGCGGGTCACCGACGAGGACGAGTCGGTCCGGCGGGTGCAGCGCGTCGAGTAGCGCGTCGAGCATGTCCTCGGTCAGCATGGACGCCTCATCTACGATGACGGTGCCGACCCTGGGGGCCTTTCGCGCGTCGTCACCGAGAGCGAGGTATCGGCCGGTCTCCCCGTCGTAGCGTTTGGTCTTGCCGAGGAAGCTGGCAAGTGTCTGGGCCGGGCTCTTGGCTTTCTTGGTCAACTGGACGGCGGCCTTGCCGGTTGGCGCGAGCAGCAGTACACCCTTCTGCTGGATTTCCCGCCGTTTGACTAACGCCTCGACGAGTGTCGTTTTCCCAGTGCCTGCGCGGCCATTCAGCAGCGTGACCCGGGAGGCGTACATTTCCGCCAGCGCTGCGCGCTTTTCTTCTCTGGCTCGCTGTTCCTGATGGTCGTCGGCGTTGATCGGGCCGAGGATTTCGTCGATTCCCGCTGACAAGTCACTCGGTACATCATGTCGGCCCAACTTGTGCAGGTAGTCCACGAACTCGGTGATACTGAAACCTCGGATGATGGCGGACCGCAGCTTGTAGGCAGGGCTGCCATCCGCGAGGGTCGTTCGCGCGAGCGGAGCCTTGTCCGGGTCCGGGTCGTTATCGAGGTCGTCCGGTGCCAGGCCGAGGCCGGTCAGCACGGTCGGGGTGAGGTCGAGCGGCTGGGCGACCGCCAGCTGGCGCACCCGCTCGATCGCCTGCGATATCGGCAGCAGCGTATGCCCGTCCGCTTCCGCGGTGGCAATCACCCAGGTCAGTGCGGCCTCGATCCGTCGGGGGTCGATGACGTCGGCGAACGACTCGTCGATCGGCAACGGGTGTCGGGCGGCCAAGGCCGGTTCGGGGAAACAGCCCCGGTCAACGACCGTAAACGGGATCGGTGCTGCACCATCCACCGTGTACGTGACAAGGAGGTACGGGTTGCGCAACAAGTCGGCGTACTCGATCGGGATAGGAGTCGTCCGGTCAACGACGCACCCAACTTCATCCTCGGTCAGTTCGAACCGGGCAAGCAGCCGCAGCACCCGCTTGGTTTTCGCGTCTAGCGAGCGCCAGATTCGCCGACGTGGCTCGGTGGCCAAGTACCGCACGATGTCCGGCGCCGGCCTGTCTTCGAGGGCTGCCACCAACACGTCCCACGGGTCGCCGCCGTCCGGCGTGGCCCCAGCGATGGTGTGCGCGGCGAAAGTCGGGTGCGCCCAGCCGAGCTGCGGCAGTACGGCAGGTAGGCCGGGTGAAGGACCGCGGCGTCGCCAGGTGAGACCGAGCTGAGTGTCGAGCCATGTGACGGCGGACGCCGGCACGTCGACGCCGAGTTCGACGGCGGCGTCTGCGGCCCGGCGGAGTTCGAGCAACGCCGCCACCGCGACGTCGTCCGAGACATGCTCGGTGAGGTACGAGAATTCGCGGTGTTGTTCCGGCGCAACCGGTAGCGCCGCCGACACGTCGGTTCCCGTCTCGGCGAGCGCAGCGAGTTCCTGGAGTGGAAGCAGGATGCCGCCCGTGCCGTCTGGGCGCAACGTGTGGCTCAGCGCGGTCTCCCACATGTGGTTGGGGAACGCGGTGTTGCCGGGCCAGCGGCCAGGCAACTGGAGGTCGGCGACGGTCGCCGCGCCTACGAGTATTTTGCCTGCGTCCTCGAACGGGGAATGTTTAAGGTAAAAGAAGACCAGCGACTGCCCTTTATGTACATCGCGGAAAAACTCGGTCATCGCGGCCTGCTGGTTGTCCCCATGCAGCACCCACGGCGGCTCGAAGCCCAGCGCTTCGATGGCCTCCTGCTCGGCGTCCGCGCTGTAGTCGTCAACCTTGAAGTACGGCAGCACGCCTTCGTTCAGGTTCGCTCGGTGCAGCCAGAAGTACGGCGACACCGCAACCGACCACGGCGGCACGTGGATCGCTTTCTCCTCGATGCCTTTCAGCGCGGACGTCCACCGGTACGGATGCTTCTTGGTGACGAGTTGAGCGTGCGGGCTGAGAAACGTACTCCGCTCGGCGACGCACGGCACGCTGTCCGCAGGCAGGTCGGCGATCGGTGTTCCGGCGTTAGCGACCTCGAATTTGTCCCACCGGTTCTCGCCGATGTTCTTCAGCAGCAGGCACGAACTGTTGCCCAGCGGATCGCGGCAGACCGACCCGTCCCAGCCGTTGTCATGCCACGGCACTCGTACGGAGAGGTGCTGCACATAGACCACGCTGTCCTCCCTACTCTGCAGGTCCAACTCGTGAGTGTTCAGCCTATGCCAGGGAAGACGTGTCGTTGTGGATGCTGTTCGAACCTCTCTGGTGTGGCCTCGAGATCAACCGCGCGGCCGTCGGCTGACCTATAGGAGCGGTTGCAGGGTGGCGCGTGCTGGGGCTTCTTGCTCGACGGTGTACCCGCGTGCGAGGTAACTGCGGGCGAAATCTTCCACCGCGTCGGTGCGTTCCGCGACCGTGACGCGAAGTTCACGGCCGCATTCGATGCGGTGTTCACGTCGGTCGGCATCGACGTCCTGCGGAGCCCTGTTCGAGCTCCTCGGGCGAACGCGATCGCCGAGCGATGGGTAGGCACGGTGCGTCGCGAGTGTCTGGATCGGATACTCATCGTCAACCAGCGTCACTTGGAGCAAGTGCTGGCCGAGTATGTCGATCACTTCAACCACCATCGACCCCATCGCTCCTTGCGTCAAACGGCTGCCCGATCAAGTCCTGGTACCCGACCGCATGACCGGCACGGTACGGGTTCGTCGACGTGATCGGCTCGGCGGACTGATCCACGAATATCAGCAGGTCGCATGACGTGACACAGTTCTCGGCACCCACAGGCCAGCAGCACGCGATCACCAGAGCCCAGTTCGCAGCAGTGCCGTACATGTGCGGGAAGGCGAAGATGCCCCTGGCTGGAGCCCTTCGCGACCCGTCGAAGGTCTGGGTGGTGTGCCGCGTTCGCTCCCGCCTAGCAGCGAACGGTTGACGAGCTCGTGAAGCTCGAGGAGCAGGCGGGCGAAGCTTCTGGTCCCAGATGATTAGAACCAATCCGTGGCCGTAGTACCATCTGGCTCAAGACCAAGCCGGCGAATACGTTGCCAGTGAGGGTCGTCGGAAAAGGCATCTACTATCATCATAAGACCGTTGGCATTCCCTGCGTCTGTTATGCGTCGCGCCAATCGCACTGCCTCTTGCTCCTCCCCGTTCCTGCCGCGTGAGGCGACCAGCATCTCAAACGCAGACGGGTCTCCAGCAAATGCTGCTCGCTCTGCGAAAGTCTCCGCCTCATCACGGTTCCCCTTGTCTTCGAGCACCTCCGCCAAGAGAGCAAGGTCGATCGCGCTAGCTGGGCGTCCCGCAGATTCCGCTTCGGAGATCCTTTCCCGGAGGCTCTGCTCGAGCTTGTCAGGACCGCCACTTCGCTGCTGGATGTCTGAGAGTGGCCGTCGAGTGAAGGTCTGAACACCCTTATTCGCCCGCGCACGGAGTTCCGCGGCTTCGTGTTGATCGCCGGCTTCGGCGCGCAGGCGTGCTAGCTGTCGGAGCGGTCGTGCGCGCAGGAAACCGGCTGCTTCGACCGCTTCTCGCAACCACTGTTCCGCGCGAACCTTGTCTCCTGCTGATTCAGCCAGCTGCGCCAGGATTTGCAGAGATCGGGCATCGTGCTTGTCCGCCGCCGACAACAGCCATCGTTCCGCGCTATCGGTCTGACCACGGGCGTCGAGAAGGCGCGCCAGTTCGATCTGCGCAGTTGAGTTCCCCAGGTTCGCGGCCCGGTGGTAATGGGGTTCGGCTTGTTCGAAGTTGCCGGCCCGGGCGTGCATCTCGCCGAGCAGGACAAGCGCTCGGAGGTTCCCGAATTCTGCGGCTCGCTCGTACAACATAGCCGCGTGCCGGAGGCGCCACCGGTGTGCCGCGGCAGAGCCGAGCGAGAGGAGGACCTCGGTGTCCGCGAAATGATCACGCGCTGCCTGCCAGAACTCCGCCGGCGGAACCTCGAAGTATCGGCTCGTCCTGCCCCACTGCGCCAGGTAGTCGTTCAAGATGAAGGCAGGTTCGCCGGTCGGGCTCTGCCCTGGTTTCCGTCTCCGTCGCATCACGAGTCCAGATGCCCCGCGACACATCGCGCCGGCGAAAGTCACTGCCTGGTCCAACCACTGGTCGCCGGTCGACTGCCATTCGGAGTCGGACAGGTAGCCGGGCGCCGCGTACTCCAAAAAGGACTGAGGTGAATCCTGGGCATCGACCAACCTGTGGACGTCGAGTACGGCGTCGATGACCGCCCGAGCAGGAGACGGAGCGGCCTGGTAACGCTCCACCAAAGCCGGGCCCGCCGCGAGGTACTGTGTGATCTCGCCAAACCGTGAGAAGGCAACCGCTTGCCGCAAACGGGGATCGCCGCCGGCGGCAGCGCGTACTGCGACCAATTCCTCCTGGCTGAACCGAGAGGGAACTGGCAGCTGGTTGCCCTTGAGGAGGACGCGGACTTGTGGGTGCGAATCAACCTCGTCCGGAGAAGGAACATCGGTGATCCCGCTGAGATACTCCGGCCAGATGGTTCCCACGATGAGCACTGGTGCGCGCTGTCGATCACGGAGAAGTTCGAGCACGCTCGCGGCGAGTTGTTCGCACACAGTGGCTTCAGGCGACACCACGTAATGCTGGAGTTCGTTCAACCACACGACTGTGTACGGTGGCACGTGTGCCAGCCCGTCGAGGACGGCCTGTGCCGGAGAGGGTGAGATGGGGTGCCACACTGTCCACCCCGCCGGTAAGTGCTGAATTGCCTCCCAGCACGCCCTTGTCTTGCCAGCCGAAGAACCGCCGACGAGGACGATGACCTCGCTCGTGCCTTCGGAGGCACGCTGCACGATCTGGCCGAGCTCGTCGTCGTGCGGCCGTGATACGTATCGGGGAAGCGGCGGAAGAGCGGACTCGGCTTCGTCCGGGGCTGCGATGGCGCGGTGAACTTCGAGCTCGAACGGGTCGAGGTCGTCGATCGGTACCAGTCTCGGGACCGACAGCTCAGACCCCGGAGGAACCGAGCCGACGATGATCGTTCTGTTGTAGGTTAACGGTCCTGATTGTCCGATGCTGAAACCGCCCGATTCGGCGTTCAGTCCGCCGTACATGATGGCTGTGGACTTCTCGGCCTGGGCATTACCACGCTCCGGGAAGGACTGCCCTACGCCCTTGCCGGACCGGTAGGGTCCTGTTCGGGTTTTCCATTCTCTGCCTGCCCGCCGGTCATGACCCCGATGGTCAGCCCCGATCCGTGACTGTGGACGCCGTCGTTGATGGTGACGTCAGGTTGAGGAGGCGCGCTCGTGGGCGTCCCTTTACGCCGGTCGGTCCGCAACTGGAGTACGAACGCTGAGACGGCGACTGGGAACGAAAGGATGGCTACAACCCAACTTGAGCCCTCGATCGCGGGTCTTAGCGGATGATTCTCGCTCGATAGCCACGCCGGAAGGCCGAACCGCAGCAGCGCCCAGAGTCCTGCTGCCACACCGATCACCAGAAGAGCCACGGCGAGACCTCGCCACCAATGCCTCAACATCAACTCCTTTAGCTCCTGGGGCCCGGCGATCCTATGGGGCCGCAGTCTAACGCAACGGCCGAGTCGAGCGTCCGCTGTCGCGGACAGGGCCGCGCTTTCCGCTGGGCCAGTCTGTCCGCGGAAGTTCGCCCCTCTACTTTGGGCCGTTCGCTAGCCTGCCCAACAGTCCTGCCGCGGCTGCGACGACCATGACCGCATCATCCCTACTCCACACGAAGCTGTTCGTCACTTCGTCATCGTGGTTTGCGCCGCTGGCGAGGCTGTAGAGGCTGTCGACCAGGACGCTCCATCGCTGTGATTGCGTACGTTGCCGTGCTTTCGTTAGCTGTGCCGACGAGTCCACAAGATTCACACCCCTCACATAGTCGAGCGCGGCGCGGGCCTTGATGATGGCTTCCTCGTACTTGCCGTCGATGATGTGCCCTTTGGCTTCTCGGACACGGCTGGCTGCTTTTCGTAGCTCGCTGCTGTCACATGGAAGTGGCACCAAGACCTCCATCGCAACCGCGGTTCCGAGGCTGTCAAGCTGTCGCGCCCATGCCTCAGCTGGTATCAGGGCTACCTCCTGCGCCTGGACGACCGGGTGCAAGCCATTAACGGGATGGAGCAGTACGGCGTCGAGATGGAGTCGTAGCGAAATGTCGCGGCCGTTCCGTAGTTCCTCGATGGACAGGAGTTGACTGTTAATGAGGGTGCATGTCAACTGCTCGGTCGTCTGATACCCGTGAGTCGTCAGTTGTTTGATATGCAGCGGCCCAAGCCACCGGCGTGCGCTGTCAACCTCCATGTACAGCTCGCCGCCCAGTTGGATCGGCAACCCCTCTGCTAAACCGACCGACGTCATGGTCACGGCGATTGCAAACCGATGAGCGCCTGCACCTGGCATCAGGTTCACGCTGGCGTTACTTGGCCCAGCGCTCACCCGGAGCGCGTGATCGTATGCGAAGTTCAGGTCAACCATGGGTCGTTTCCAAAATGATCATCTCGTCCAACTTGAAGGCGCTAGTTGTCATGTTTGTCAAGGTCAACTGGATGCGGATTCTGCGGCCGTCGTCAAGTTGCCTCCTTGCGATGTTCGGGTTCTATTGGACAACGGGAAATATGTCGATCGAGCTCGCAGGCTCTCTGAATCGAAAGTCGTAGGATTTGCTTGCGGTTTTCTGCTACTGAGTTCCAGCATCTTCCATGGGAGTGAGTCGGATCCAGGTTTCGTTGTGTGGGTAGATCACGGTGACGCCGGCGTGGTGGAGGTAGGCGATGAGGTCGTTGCGGGGGCGGGAGGGGACGAGTACGGCGTGGTTGGTGGCGTTGGCGTAGCGGCCGTAGTCGAGGAGCTGTCCGACGGCGAGGCGGAGTCGGTCGCGGGTGACGCTGCCTTTGGCTTCGATGAGTTCGTGGGTGGTTTCGTCCCAGAGGTCGCTGTAGAGCGGTTGGGTTTCGCCGGGCGGGACGACGCGGAGGCGGCTGACGGTGTGGCCTTGGCGGTGGAGGTGTTGTCGGTAGTGGTTGACGAGTGTGGCTTCGCGGCGTTCGAGTTCGTAGGGCTCGCGGTCGGGGGTGACGAAGGCGCGCTCGGTGTGCTGCTCTTCGACGGGCACGACGTCGACCCGAGGGTCGGTTACTGGGCTGATGGGGAGCGCGGGTAGATCGACTGGGACCTGGGTGAGGGGGCGGAGTTTGAAGACGACGACTTGCCGCAGCGTGTCGGGGTCGCCGGTTTCGTGGGCGTCGGTGAAGTAGTGGTCGACTAGTTCGAACTCGCCGAGGTAGGTGACTTGGGTGCCGCGGCTGCGGAAGCCTTCGAGGGTTCGTCCGTCGGCGCGGTGGTTGAGGATGGACTTGTTGCCTTGGGTGAGCTGCTGGTCGCCGCGCTGGCCTTCGCCGACGTAGTGGAAGAGGTTGTCGGTGTCCCAGCCGTCGTAGTAGCCGTGCTGCTGGCCTTTGACGGGGTCGGTGAAGAAGAGCACAACCTTCTCGCGGCTCGAGGGACCGATGCCACCCTGCTGACGGCCTCCATAGCGTGCGTGTACCTCGCGCCGAGGTAGCTCATCTCCGGGGGTCAAGCCTTCAAGCAATCTCGTTAACCCTTCAGTTTTAGGTCTGATAACTACCCTAAAAAGCTATCATACTTCTGTGCTTTGCCGGTAAGGCGATCGCGCTGTCCCAGTTCGGTGCTCTGCGGGTAGAGGCCTGAGGGGACGTGGTCTGCGCCGCCGGACCACCTCGGCTCAGGTCCTGGTCGCAGGAGTAGGCGATCCTGGCTGTGATGAGGCGTGGCTCGACGGCGAGCGCATGCCGCACAGAGGTCAGGGTGTCTAGAAGGGCGCCGGCTCGGGCTCAGCTCCAGGCGACCATGCTCAGTGAGCAAGAGGCCGATGAGTCGGAGGTTCTTCAAGGGGACGGAGAGTGCATCCGGCATCATGTGGTAGTGAGTATCAGCGACAAGGATCGCAAGATCCTCTGGGGACGCTCGGGCAACCGATGCGCAATGTGCCGCCGAGCGCTCGTCGCCGAGCGAACGTCAGCCGACCACGAGGGTGTCGTTGGGGACGAAGCCCATATTGCAGCACGCTCACCTGGCGGCCCTCGGTACGGCGAATGTGTTCCTGAGGATACTGACCGATACGAAAATCTGGTCTTGCTGTGCCGTACCGACCACAAAACAGTCGATGATCAACCAGGGTATTACACGTCAGCCCACCTCAAGCAGGTTAAGGTAAAGCATGAAGCTTGGGTTGAGCAGGCACTCGGCAAGTCTCCTGAACCAATTCGATTTGAGCTTGACGCGGATAATAAGGCATTCGCGCTTCGGTTGTTGAAGACAGGTAGTGACGTATGGGAGATCGTCAGTAAAGCCGACCGCTTCTATCTCGAAGAACTTGCCGAGGAAGGTGCAACCTCTGGCGAGCTCGACTGCTCGGCGTCATTCCTGCAGAATGCGAAAGATTGGGGTGACGTCAGTGAGGATGTGCTCGCTGAGGGCATGCAAGCAGTTCGTCAAGCGAAGACGTCTCTGGCGCAAGATTTGGGCGCATTGCGAGAAATGGGCATCATCGTCTTAGGCGGAAGCCGGCACGGGCTGATCACCGGAGGGTACATGCCGCCAGCACCATTTACTGATGGATGCCTGATAGTTCTGCGTTCCAATGACAAACGCGTCCGTCACAAGCTGGTCTGATAGAAGTAGTTTTATAGCGTATCGTTCAGAATCTGCCCGTGGGCGCCGGTCGGTCAGTACGAGTTTTTCGCACTTTCGACAACGCGCCTGGTCTATTTCGAATGGAAGCAATTCTGGCCTACCGATTGCACCACACGTGTAGAGGCGCGTTGGCTGTGCCACGCAAATAGGTTTCGGTGGCCGCCAGCAGCTCCAGCTGGGGGCCACTGGCCTTTTTGGCCGATAGTCCGGGTTGGATGATAGTGACTTCAAGGCAAGGCTTGAGGACACGAGCCTGTTCTCGCAGCCGGTACAGGTCGGCGATGCCGCCGACCTCGAACGGGCTGACCGCGGTGCGCTCATGCTTGCGCCGGGCGCGGCGTTCTAGATTCACGAATAGCGGAGCGATGTCGGCTCGGCTGCGCCAGACGACGCTTTTCTGCGCTTGCCCGCACACCTCGTACAGGTCTGAGACTCGCGCGCCGGGATCGCCGCCAGCGTACTTGCAGTGGAAGAAGTGGATGAGCAGCCCGTCGGCATCGACTTTAAGGGCGACGACGTCGGCGATCTCGCCTTTGCCGTCGTCGTCGACAACAAGGTCCCATGTCTGATCCGTCCGGAGCTGGCGGATCACTCGGGCTTGGATCGAGTCGACGCGTTTCGTCTTGCCTTGGGACTCGACTCGCAGGTCGGTGCCGGCCCAGTCCAGCACCCGAAGCTGTTCGCGTGGGAACGGCGCGATTTTCTGTTTAGGGTCGAAGAGTTTGTCGTTGTAGATGACGCGGTCGCGGTTGAGCAGGAACGTCAAGCCGTATCGGTCGGTGAGCCACGCACTCAACGAGAGTGTGCCAGATCGGCTCGTGCTGACCTCGATCTCGTCAGGTTCGGAGCAGCGGTAGATCAAGCGTCCGTCGGTGAAGTCGGCTTCGTAGGCGACGGTCCACGCGTCGGTGCTCACGCAGAAGCGCAGGGGGCCGGTCTCGGCCTCGTCCCAGGGACGCAGGTCGACGTCGACCATCGGGTAGGGTCGCTTGTCGTACGTCAGCTTCAGTTGTTCGCTGGAGGATGCAAGAACTTCCCAAGGCCATTCAACGCCCAGCAAGACCCCGTCAGGCCGGGCATCTAGCTCCTCGGGCACGATGAAGTGCCGGATGATGTCGTCGATGCTGATGGTGTCGTCGAGTAGCTTGTCGCCGACGGTGTCACACCAGTCTCGCCAGTGCTTCACGGTCGGAGCTTTGTTATGGCTCCAGATCCGGCCTTTGATCGAAGCGCTGATATTGACCCGATCGCCTTGTCGGTATCCGGATCCGGAGATGTTGGTTTGCGTCTTAGTCTGCGACTCGACGGTGGTGAAGCTTTCGGCCACGTCCGCGCCGACGTGCATGGAGAACCGGCGGAAGTGATTGCGGACGTCGAGCACGCCGACCGTGGTCGGCACAAGCCGGGTGATGTCGCCCATCACCCGGTACACCTTCGACCCGGTGAACCGCGTCGAGGGACCGGCCACATGCTCGGCCAGCTCGGGGAACAAACCGCTGTTGGCCGAGTTATTGATATATAGCAGGCGACGCCGGCGGTCGAAATACAGAACGAACAGCTCATACGTCAGCTCTTCAACGGTTTTCACGTCACCCCAGGAGACGGTGGAGCGGGACGCAACGACGCACCACGCCACACCCTGGACCGGGTTCAGGCCGATCGGATTGGTGAGCAGGTTGTCCTCGCCGAAGAAGTCGACGATCCTCTCCGGCGTCCACTCGTCCGAATGGGTCTGATAGACGACGGTGCTCATCTTGGGGGTCAGCGTGCGCAGCATGACCTCGTCCGGGGCGCTGGTGAACCCAGCCTCGAACTCGCCGATCGCACGCTGCTCGCTCAGCGCTGCCTCCGACAGATCCCGTAGGACGTCGTTCCAGTCGGCGTTCTCCGCGTACAACGCTCGTAACCGGTCGTCGACGTGATACTCGGTGCGGGCGACGAACACCGACGCGTCTCCTAGCGCGGCGTTGGTGGACGTGCGTGCCAGCCTGCCGACGAACTGCAATGTGACACCGAGGCTTTTCTGCGGATCGTGCACAGCGGCGACTTTGAGCGCAGGTAGGTCGAATCCCTCGCCCAGCATGTTCACGCAGACGATGATTCGCGAGTCGCGGCTGCGCATCGCGGCGAACGCGTTCTTCTTCGCCTTCGTCGAAAGACTGTGATAGACGCCGACCGGCGCGAACTCTGGGGCGAGCTCGCGATAGAGCGGCAGCAGCTGGTCCACGCGTTTGGTGGTTTTCACCCGCACTAGCAGCAGATGATCCAGCTCAGCTTCCCGATCGCGACGCAAGCGCTCCACCGCTTGCCGCGCCAGTTCTCGGTCGGTGTCGACGAAGTCGATCACCGAGGTGTAGTTGATCGACGCAAACAGGCGGTGCCGTTGTGCCTCCGACAGAGGAAAGTCATAGATGATCTGACCTTCGACGTGCCGACCATCCTCACGGAACGGTGTCGCGGTGAACTGCACGACCGGCCTGGCAGCGAATGCGTCCCTGGTGTCGGCCCACGTCCGTGCCTCGACGTGATGCGCCTCGTCGACGAACAGGTGAGAACACAGTGCCCGCAACGCCGACCGCGCGTCCGGGGCGCACGCGGTCAAGGCCTGCGGGGTCGAGACGATGACGTTGCACGCCTCAGCGAACGCTTCCGCCTGTTCAACAGACTTCAACCCGCTACAAAGCTGCCCGACGACCGGACGCATCGCCCTCGGTCCCGCGATCCCCAGCTCGTGCAGCACACCCAGCCTGATGAACGTGCTCGAGATTTGACTACGCAGCACCTCCGAAGGCACCAGCACCAGCAGCCGCGGCAACCTGGCCGCCAGCAGCAACGCCACCATCGTCTCGGTCTTACCCGTACCGGTCGGCATCACTACCGTCACTGGAGCGACACGCCCGGTCGTCCAATACCCCAGCACTGCGTGTAGCGCCCCCAGCTGTGGACGCCTCAAACCGGCGCGTTCCGGAGTTCCTTCTTGGAAACTGAGCACATCGTCGTACGAGTCAAGTACCGTCTCAGACGACCAGCGAGCGCGCGGGCCAACCCAGTCGCCGATGACTACCGGCCCGCCGGGCCTGCTTCCTGGTCCGGCCCTCAACTTCAGCGTGCCCGGGGTACCAGACGTCCCAGCTAGCGTGGCAGGCCAGATTCCGAACCGATTCTGCGCTATCAACCCGGACGGCTCATCAACTGCGCTGAGCGTGAAGTCCGTGGACGTGGGAACCAGCAGCTGCTGCACAGCGTTACCGTCGACCGTCTCCGCTGTCGCCCAGACATCCGGCGACCGCCATCCAGCTGCCATGGTTACCCCTTTCGGCGGAACATGACATGGTAGCCCGCTCATTGACACATCCGGACGAGCGACACGTGCTCCACGTGCCGGCAAGGTCAAGTCATGTCGACTGACAGGCATGCGGGAGCCATGGCTTGTCGCCCTAACCGTCCGCTTTAGCAAGTCGGTATGCAGCAGCGCGTCATCGAGAGACTTTTCATCTGCTCCTTCGTAGGTAAGAGTCGCCTGGCTGGCCAACAGACTCATTGACGATTGTGATGGAAGATGCGGATCTTGGCTTGCTATATGCGCAGCAGATGCTGGCCAGTGCGTCGCCAAATTTAGAACCTAGGCCAAATCTTCGGCACGCTCTTCGCTATGTACCTCTGTCGCTTCTCAAGCGCCTCTGGACTCCATGACTGTACCCTTTCAAAGTACCTGTTAATGCGGAGAGATGATTCCGCATAAGTTGACTTCTTTGAAAGGAACTCCTTGTTCTTGGCTGAATTATTGAGCCTTTTGTGAATAAGGGTAAGGTTTCCCAACTTGTTAATCCAGTCGTCGTGATCACTCCACCTCCCCCAAGTTGAGTCAGGGGACCGCGGGTAGATGTGCTCAATCCAGAGAGTTTTAGACCCGGCCAAGGTCTTTTCTGGTCGATGCCCCGCCGGAGGCTTCTGAAGATGGTCCTCAATAGCTTCAAGAATATACCTTTGGTATCCACTGCGAGCCAGTGTTAGTTCCTCAAACTTGCTGGCCAAAACCGAATCTTCGCCAAGGAATGGACGAAGTAGTGCTGTCACACTTGTTAGAGATCGCTTCGAGCGAATCAACCGCGCAACACGGTAAGCGGCTTCCTCGAGTTCGGTGGACTCGCCTCCCTGGATGACATTCCAGCGGACGAAAGTAGTAACCAATCGGCGAAGAATCTCTGCATGCTTAGAGTCATCTTCGACTAAAGTAATCTGTGCGCTTAGTGCAGCTGGCAGAAGGCTTTTCGCTCCAAGGGTGTTGATCGCCCGAAGCCAGTGCGCGCATGAGTCATCGGGATGCGAGGCCTCCAGGACATTCTTGTAGAAATCCGCATCTGCTGCCAAGCTCTGAGTTAGGGCAATTGGTGAGTCAAAGGGCGGAGAGGCGTCATTATTATCCATTGCCGCCTTGATTACGCGATACAGTGAATGGGTCTTAACGTCGCCCATGTGCGTAATGCAGCTGTGTCGAAGAAATGTGTCTACCTTGGGTGCGGAATCTGACAGCTCATAAATTGCGCGCCAGGCCTCTTCTGCTTCGCCCTGCTGAGAGGGGGCGAGTTCTCCAATAAGATACACCCGAAGAAGGTCGAGCGTCGATAGATCTTTCCCTCGATCATTGAGACGCTCAAAGACTTCAGTGACATCGTCCCAGTTGTCAGAAGTCACCTGAACTACAGTCACATTGTTGATAACTACCGAATAAAGAGCTTTTGCCAGAGCTGATTTTGATATCTTTTGTTCTGTCGAGTACTTTTCGATTTGCTGAACAAAGAAAGCTTGAGCCTTTAGTATTGCTCGCTGGCTTGCTGTCTTTGCTGTTACCTTCCTGCGTTGATCTGGAGGGTAGATTAACACTGCTTGCCGAAAGAAACTGTCGTCATACTTTCCGAGGCGAAGCCGATACTCGCGTGGGCCATCTAAAGAACTCGGCATGTCCGTGATGCATGCATGATCAATAGAGCTAGCATGATCGAGAGCGCCCTCGCTGTGTAAAACGTCGCGCGCCACAGTCAGGAGAATGGTTAGTGTGGCAAGTCGCTGTTGTCCATCAAGAACCTCGAGTACGCGACCGTTCTCTTTTAGTTGACCAACAATGCTGCCTAAGAAATATTGATGCCCACTAAGGCTGCGTTGGTATTTTTCATAGAACGAAATAAGATCCTGCCAGAGTTCGCGCAACTCTGAGAGTTCCCAGCTGTACGGTCGCTGATGACGGGGAACCGCAACGCGATAGACGGTTAGTATTTGCTGAATAGTTGACTCTTGTCCTCGAATTCCCATGATTGCATGCTACTGGCAAGTCGTGCACCATGCACGTCGCCACGCCGCCCAAGGATCGCATAGCGTTCAATGGATGCCACAGGGAAGGCGTTGCCACTTGAACCCTAGTTGTGGATGCAGCGGTAGCTTCATTCTCTATGGAGAGTTGAGATTGATGTTGACAGAACGGATATATGGTCAGAGTAAATATTAGAGTATGATCTATTTTGCGTGCTGTAGTGCTCGCAAGAATTCTGGCCTTGATCTCGATATTGCGGCGTTTCGCGACTCTTTCCGTCCAGTAGATACGCGAGTATTGGGAGCAGTCGCGATAGCGCCTCATTCGCTCTGAGGCTCCTTGTCGAAGCCTACCGTCTAGGCGTCATCGCAGTTCGAGGTCGACTAGACGTCCGGTGAGCCAGTCCCGAGTCTGCTGACGAGTGAGAGACTTACTGGCGATCTGTTCTGTCAGTCCGGTGAAGAGCGAGATGTCATTGTCGTTCTCCAGGAAGAGGCTGGTTGTGAGCTGCTGAAGGTGGAGCGCCGGACGGTGTTGATCGTGTTCGTAGAGAGTGAAGCTGGTGTAGATGTTGGCGGCTGTGGAATCGGCAGGAACAAGGTGAATGCGCACGTTCGGTAGCGAAGATGCGAGTAGGAGATGTAGTACCTGCTCGTGAGTGGTTGTTACGTCCTGGACGGGTCGGGTAAGGGCGGGTTCGTGCACATAGAAGGTTATGGTACCTGGCACTCGAATGGAAAGTCGCTGACTGGCGAGTCGCCTTTGCACTTTCGTATCGAGGGCTGGCCCGTCCACATGCCTTGTCATGGTGAGGACTTCGCGGATGTAGGGCTCGATCTGGAGTTGTCGCGGGATATCGTGAGGGTCGTAGGTCGTGATGGATTGGCTGCCGGTGTCGAGCACGTTGATAAGCGGGAGATCGTCGGGGAAGCTTACGGGGTGGCTTCTGACCTGGTAGCCGTCGTCGGGGAGGCGGTCTAGTGCGACGAGGTCGTCGAGTTCGCGAGGAGTGGCCTTCGCTCGGGCGAGGTAGATGGCGATGTCGCCGGCTTGATAGCTGCGTAGACCGCTCTCCAGGCGCGAGATCGTGGAGGCTGGCCAGCCGAGCATGCGGCTCATGTCGGTTGCGAGGTATCCGGCTCGCGTACGGATCCGGCGCAGCTCTGCACCCAACTCCCTCTGCTTTGCCGTAGACAACTGAGGCCGGTTCTTCGATTTCACCAGTTCCTGCTCGGGGTGTTGTGGCGAATGCCGTGCTGGACATGGGGACAGCTCGGCCGTCTCGCGAGACACGTGCCGTCGAAGGCGTTGTGACACATGAAAGTGGCAATGACCTGCGGGAACGCCTCGTGTGACGGTTGGGTCGGCTGGCTTTGAAGCCGTCACACCCGTCACGAGTCGCCTTGGAGGCGAGCCTTTGGGGAGACGGCGATCAGGTGTCACACCGGTGAAGTGGACCGGCGCGTTGCGCAGCGACGAGGTCTACGGCTCGGCTAGCGACTCGCTGGAACGCGGTCACGTGACCGGCGAGCTGCTCGAAGCCGAGTTCGGTGAGTCGTAGCTGGCTTCGATGCCGTTCGTGCCGAGTTAGGTACCCGGCCGCGAGCAGCTGGTCGGCATGAGGGGTGAGGACTCGTGAGCTGACGCGAAGACGCGTCGCAAGAGCGCCCTCTTCCTGCCACGTGACGTCAGCGAGAAGACACAGCACGAACAGCCGGATCGGCAGGAGCAGAATTGGGTCAAGCTCAAGCTGGAAGACGGGGATCGAGGCGTCGGTTGGCGATGTCATGACTTGCCGCGGGATAGCTCGGCAGTGCAGAGAGCGGCGCTCGAAGTCGAAAGCCCGCGGGTTCGAGCAGTGCTCCGCAAATGCCGTGCACACGGCCTCCGAGCATCAGCGCCAGGAGAAGGTTGGAAGAGCCGGCGTAAGCGCGACGGCTTGCGGTGCTGAGGCGCGCGGAGGCGCTGGTCGATGGTGGACAGCGTCGACCGAGCTGACAGGTACGCCTTGCAGCGGCCGCAAGGTCGCCCAGGTGGAACGAGCATCGAGAAGGGCAGCACGACGTGACCGCAGAGTCCTTCGTATCGTCCGAGGTCGTCATCTCGGCCGCGCGCGAACGCTTCGTCGGTTACGGCGTGATCGAGCCCGTCAACCTCGCTCCTGTGCCAGGTGACGTATGTCCCGGCGGCTACATCCGGCCGCAGTACGTCGCGCATGAGTCCTCCGCTACCTACAGATTGACCAGCCACAACGGGCTGTAAGGTATGAAATCAGCTTGCCTTATGCGCTCATTTAGGCGACAGGACGCGCGGGCGACATAGCGAGGACATCTCGCGGGGAGCATGAACGCCGGGAGGGCGAGATGACGGCTGGTGGCGGCAGCGACGACCTACCGCGGACAGTGCTGGAGATGAAGCTCCGGGAGCGGAATCAGACGCTCGCCGAGTTCGTCGAGGATGCCGAGCGGTTCGCGCGCAGGTTCGGTGAGCCTGGCACGCTCAGCGTGCGACACCTGCAGCGCTTGATCTCGGGACGCAAGCCCGACGGATCACCGGTCGGCCGCCCGCGGCCGGCTACCGCGCGCCTGCTCGAACGGATGCTCGGTCTCGAAATCGGCGAGCTGCTGTCATCACCTGGTACCGTCCGCGGTTCCGCCGAAGACCCGGATGCGGAACTCCGGCAGCGGCTTAGCGCTGCTCGCCGTGTGAACGCAGACGTGTTGACCCTGCTTCACAGCCAGTTGTCCTCGGTCCGGCGCCTTGATCGGGAGCTGGGTGCCTCAACAGCTCACGAAGAGGTGGCTACCAAAATCCGGCAAATCGCGCGCTTGCGGTCCCACAGCCTCACCTCGGACGTTCGTGGCCGACTTGCCGCTCTACTTGCCGAGTTCGGCACGCTCGCTGGCTGGCAGAGGCTCGATCTGGGTTCCGTTCACGAGTCCTGGCAGTTCTACGAGCAAGCCAAGGCGGCTGCTCGCGAGTCTGGCGACGAGGCATTCGAAGTCCACTGTCTCGCTGAACAGGCCTTTGTGCTGATCGACGTCGGCGAGACTGGACCAGCAGTCGACCTGTTGCGCGCTGCCGAGCGCCAGGCCCGGCACCTAGCCGGCCGCCTCCTTCGAGCGTGGCTCGCAGCCGCGCACGGTGAAGCTCTTGCGGCAGACGGGCAGCGTTCAGCGAGTCTGCTGGCCTTCGATCGTGCCGCAGTCCTCCTGCCGACCGACGTGTCCGCGGTGGACGGTCCCTACGTGGTGCTTGATCCTGTTCATCTCGCGAGGTGGCGTGGGCACGCGCTCGCCCGGATCGGCGAGCCGGAGGCGGTAAGCGTGCTTTCGACAGCGCTCAGCCGTCTCGATCCGACGTTCACACGTGCAGAGGCCGCGTTGCGAGTGGACTTGGCGAAGGCGTTCGTCGCGATGGGCGAGTACGAAGAAGGCCGAGCGCACGCAGCACGTGCTCGTGCCCTTGCTGTCGAAATCGGGTCTGTGCGGCAGCAACGTCGAATTGCCCAGCTCATCGCTTCGGGGCGCGAAGACTGAGCGGGAGGTGGTACTGCGGGCAACTGCCAGCCGTAGGCTCGCGGCGTGACTGACGAGCATGGGTCGTGGAAGACGTTCGGTGAACGCCTGGTCTACGACAACCGGTGGGTCAAGGTCGGGCTGACGGACGTCGAGGCGCCGAATGGCGAGCGCTGGGACTACCACGTCGTGCACCTCGCGCGGATAGCTATCGCGTTGATCGTGAACGACCAGGACGAGGCGCTGATGCTGTGGCGCTACCGGTTCGCTACCGAGCAATGGGGCTATGAGCTGCTGGGCGGCATGGTCGACGACGGCGACGACTCCGCTGGGACGGCCGCGCGGGAGGCGGCCGAAGAGTCCGGCTGGCAGCCGGTCGGTGAGCCGGAACATCTGGTGAGTTTCGAGCCGCTGCCAGGCCAGGTCACGGCGCCGGTCGATGTGTACCTGTGGCGCGAGGCCGAACACATCGGCGAGCCCACCGACACGGAAGAAGTCGGCAGGGTGGAGTGGGTGCCACTGTCGAGGGTCAACGAGCTTGCGCAGCGTCAGGAACTGCTGGGATCGGGCACGCTGGTGTCCCTGCTCTACTACCTCAACTCACGCCGAGTCTGAGTCGCCTGGCAACACCAGTCGTTCCAGCCGACGTCGTAGCCGCACGGAGCCGACCTGGGAGATGATCCGCCGAGCCTGCTGTGCGTAGGTTCGGGCGGCCTCCCGGTCACCCGATGCGCTGTAGGCGAGGGCGAGATCCACATACACGGCGGCGCCGGCGCGAACGAAGGATGTCGACCGGGCATCATCGACCACGCGTTCAAGATGTTCGATCGCTTCGGGGGCGCCGAGGTGTACCAACGCGTTGCCGCGCCATCGGTCGAGATGGCTGCCGCCGAGGAAGACGAACGGAAGCTCCGGGTGGACGACTTCGTTCGGTAGGAGCGTGTCGGCCTCGTCGAACGCTCGGAGAGCTTCGTCCCGGTGACCTGCGATCGCGTGGCCTTCGCCCTCAGCGGCCGCGAGCCAGGCACGCAGCAGTTCCGGGGCGCGCTCGCCGATCGAACGCGCCTCCTCGAACAGGGCGAGCGCGTCATCGACGTTACCCGTGTCGATGAGGACGAATGCCTGCTCAGCTGTGGCGTGAGCAAGCAATCCGGTCGATCCGGACTCCATTGCCGCGTACTTCGCGCGTTCGTAGTGCGTCCATGCCTGTGCGAGTGAGCCGATGTCGAGGGAGTTCCACCCCGCCAATGTGGACGCCTCGACGAGCACGCCGGCCAGCGGAGCCCTGTCGCGACGCAGGATGGTATGCCTGAGCAGGCCCTCGATCTCGGTGATCTGTCCGCGGAGCCGTTCGAGCCTCGCGGCTGATCCGAACCGACGGTCGGCATGGCGAACGCTGATGACCTCGTCGCGGAACAGTTCGATGGTCTGTTCGTCCACGCGGCGGGCGATGACCAGCCGTTCGGCCAGCTCATCGCCTGAGGGGCCGGCGAACTCGCCCGTGGGGAACCCGAGATCGTCGTCGGTTCGGCCGTAGATCTCGCGCAGGACGGCGCGCATCGGCGGTTCGGGCACCACATGGCCGTTCTCCCACCGGGAGATATCCGTCTTCCGGCTGGGGACCGAGCGTTCGGGCAATCCGTGTGCCGCTGCACGCGCGTTGATTGCTCGTGCGAGTTTCTCCTGACTCCAGTCAAGCGCATTCCGGGCGGCTTTCAAGGGGCTCGCCGAGTTCATGACGCGCACCTCCGGCACCGGCCTTGAACTGCGGAGATAACAGGGAATAACACGGGGCATGTAAACCGCTGCCAGCTCCCGCGGCCCGGAAAAATGCCGTTTCTTGGTGACATGAGAAACGACAAGGAACACCGGCGGTCGACCGAGTCGGCCGATCGCAAACAGGATTTCGCGCTAGCCGCGGGAAGTCCCATCGCGGCGGAGCAGTTCAGTGAGATCGGCGAGGTGCTCGGTGATCTGCGACAGCCGCTGTTCGATGACAGCGAGTCGCGCCGATACGGCGTCTTCCATGTCTTCGCGAGGCTGGCCGAGGGTTGGCGGGATGCGGCCATGCAGGACAGCGAGCAGATGCTGCGGGTGCAAACCGAGCGCGACCGCAAGCGCTTCGAGCGTCCGGTCGCTTCGCTTGCGCTCCACGGTGTGGTTCTGGATTTCGCGGACGATCGCCTGGGAGACCTGCGAGCGCTCAGCCAGTTCGCGTTGCTTCCATCCGAGCTCGTGTACGCGCTCGTTGATGGTCTTCGCGACCGCCGCCCAGTCTTCCGACACCTATTCCTCTTCCTTCGTGGTCCGCCTCAGCGCCGACATTAGCGCTTGACGGAATCAACGACGCTGAGATCCACACCGCGTCGCGCGTTCGGACCATTCTCGCGCCTTTGTGCGACTAAATCAGCGCACTTTTAAGGCTCAAATCAGCTTTCCGACTTTAAGGACTACCCCAATGCAGAAGAAAATGCCTGACGCTGGCGGTCCAGCGTTCTACTCACCGGCTGACGCCGCCTGGATTCTCGGCGTTGACCTCAACTCGATCCATCGCGCCATCCGGATCGGCGAACTGCGGGCCGAGCGGCGCCGTTCGCGACTCGTCATCTCGGCTTCAGAGCTGCGGCGAGCCCTCGGTGGAGGTGCGCGATGAGCGAACTCGACTACACGGCGATCGCTGCCCAGCTAGCCCGGTTCGCCCCTGTGCCTGACTCGGTCTTGAAGGAGGTCGTCGAAAGGGACGGCCTGTGCTTCTGGGCATTCGAGCGCGCGGACCTACCGGAATTGACCGGGGACGATCCACCTGACAGGGACCTGGCTAAGCGACTGTGTGCCGGCTGTCCGGTGATCGATGAGTGCCTCGAACTCGATCTCCGCACTACCGGACCGGATGCTCTCGGCGTGTGGGGTGCGATGCCGGATACCGACCGGCGCATCCTCCACACGACTTGGCAGCGTCTCCGAGGAGGCGAGGCGCGATGACGCTCACCCTCTCAACGACACAGGTTCTCGCTGGACTTGGTGTTCTGTTCGCCCTGTTCATGGTGTGGCGTGTCGGCGCACGCAAAGCGCGCCGCGCCGCCGAAACGGCACGAGCAGGCGCACGAGTCGTCTCGCTCGCCGGAAAGGTGCTGTTCACGGGCGTGGCGTTCGTGGGTGTGCAGTGGCTCGTGATCACACATCCTGGCAACCCGACTCTGTTGCTCGTGGTACTCGGAGTGCCGGACCTGATCGCGGCCTACGTCCTGACCCGCGCTCTGACCGTCACATCGCTCGATACCTCAGGTCGAGGCGGTGGCCGATGATCGACACGAAACAGGAGGCTGCGTCCTGTACGGCGTCGGTGAGTCGTGCTCAGCGTCTCGCCGCGGATGCCACAGAGGCTGCCGATGTCCGCCGCTGGAGCACTCATCCGGACGTCGTCGCCCTTCGGATCGAACGAGTTCGTGCTCAGGTCGACCGGCTGTGCTGGGCCGGAATCATCCTCGGACTGGCTTTCACCGCGGCCAACGTCCAGTCGTTCGCTGCCGCCGGATCGGATTTCGGCTCGTTGCCCTGGCTGACGGCCTGGCTGCTGGACCCGACTGTGTGCCTGGTGCTGCTCGCCATCCTTCGAGCTGAGCAGGTCACCGCCCGGTACCAGGTTCACACCGGGCGGTGGGTCCGTGCGGCGAAGTGGCTCACGCTGGCGGCCACTTACGTCATGAACACCTGGTCCTCGTGGGCCGCCGGATCACCGGCCGGAGTGGTCTTGCATTCCGTGCCACCGATGGTCGTATTCGTCGCAGCCGAAGCTGTTACCGGCCTACGCGACAAGCTCACGGACGCCGTGCAGGTTGCTCTCGTGAACACTGCGAAACCCGCGGATGTTCATGAACTGGCGACGGCTGATCGTGAACGCCCCGCTCGTCGGCTGTTCGCCGACTACCTCGCCGACGCGCGGCTGGCCTGGAAACCCGACGTCAGAGTGACGCCTGCCTGGGTGCGAGAGGTCACTGGTTGTTCGCGCGGGTTGTCCTCCCGGCTCGCTGCCGAGCTTTCGGCCGAGGTGGCCGAGGGGGTGCGCCATGGCAGCTGAAGCGAGTTCAGAGGCTGACAGCGGTGTGTCTCTGGCCCGAATGGCCTCGGGCGACGTCGAGCACATCGGGCCGATCCTGGACGGTGAGTTGATCGACGACTCGCTACCCCAACCGCGTGTTCGGACCGTCCGTCGGCGGCTCGCGCGCTGGTGGAAGCACTCACCGCGAGTGCCACTGTGGATGAAGAGTAGGCCGCAAGCCGTCCAGGCTGCGAAGGACGCCGTGGTCTGGATAATCAAGTCGCCACTTCGGTACGCGGGTGCGGTGGTCCGTGGGGCCGTAGCCGGTACGCGCGCCTGGCGAGGCTGGGTCAAAGTAAACGACTATCGGACGGCTGCCGAGGACTCGGAGAAGCTTGCCGACAAGTTCACGGAGATTCGTGAACTGACGCTGTTCCGCTGGAAGGTCACTGGTGCCGTCGTTGCCATAGTGGCGTTGGCGGTCGCCGTTGTGGATCTCCTGTACGGACACGATCCACTGTGGATCGGCGGGGCTGTCGCATCACTGGCGCTGGCGATTCTGGGACGCCGCAAGGATGGCAGTCCGGGACGGAAGCCCGCGCTTGCCGGTCCGCGCACGCTGACGTGGACGATGGATCCGCAAGTTCTTGTGGATGCGTTCCGCGACGCGAAGCTGATCGGAAAGGACGAGACACTTCGCTTGGTGGAACGAGCAACGCGTGTGGGCGACGGTTGGGCGGTCACCGTGGACCTGCCGGCGACGCGGAAGGCCGCGGATGTCGTGAAGAATCGGGATGCGTTGGCTTCAGCCCTGGCAGTCGACGAAGTTCAGCTCATCGTGGAGCGCGTGCGCGGAAACGGTGGGCATGCCGGCCGGATCTCGATGTGGGTCGCCGATGAGGACCCGTACGTTCGTGCGCCTCTTCAGACGCCGCTGCTCGGCGTTACGCGCTGGGATGCTTGGCGGCCTGTCCCATTCGGACGTGACGCGCGAGATCGGCGGATCGATCTGCCGCTCGTGTGGACGTCGCTTCTGATCGGCGCTATTCCCAGGCAGGGTAAGACGTTCGCTGCCCGGCTCGCTGCTAGTGGACTTGTCCTGGACGCTTGGGTGCGGCTGTACGTGGCGGACTTCAAGGCTGGGAAAGATTGGGTCGCCGCCGGGCGAGTTGCGCACCGCTTTATGGCTGGTGACGAGCCTGAACACGTCTTGGCCCTCATTGATTGGCTGGCCGAATTGGTTGCCGAAGTCCAGGGCAGGTTCCGGCGTATGCGGGATCTGGACGACTTGGTATGCCCGGAATCGAAGGTGACGCCGGAGATGTCACGGGACAAGGCGCTGAACATGCCGATAACGGCGATCTTCATCGACGAGGTTCAGGTGCCGCTCGAAGATCGCACTCCTGTTGAGGTACAAGGAAAGAGGCTTGCGGCAGGCGAGTACATCGGCGAGTTGTTGACGTGGCTGGCCAAGAAGGGGCCGGCGGCCGGGATCGTGCTCGTACTCGCCACTCAACGCCCCGACTCCAAGACCATCCCATCCGGGCTCCGGGCGGTGCTCGGATCACGGTTCGCCCTTCGGGTGATGGACTGGCGTGACTCAAACATCGTGCTCGGCGAGCAGATGAACACCCGCGGGTTCGACTCGTCTCGCCTTCTGCCGTCGCACAAGGGCGTGGGCATCCTCAGGCCGGACGGTGACACGGCGGCTGGGGCGGATGTGTTGGCGATGACGGTCCGCACGTACTACATGCCGAACGAGGACTGGCAGACCATCTGTCAGCAGGGGCGCGCTCTGCGGGAGGCGGCTGGAACGCTGACAGGGCATGCGGCCGGTCAGGACGGCATGCCAACACTCGATCACGCTGCCGTTGCACACGCTCTGGGCGCGGGGGTTGCAACAAGCCCATCGATGCCTGAGTTACCAGAACCGCTCTCTGCGCTCGTCGAGTATCTGGGAGTCGACCTCGGACCTGAGGGGCGGCAGTTCGTCCCCACGGCCGAGTTGGTGGAGGCGCTCGGCATCGAACGCAGGATGTTCTCGCAGCAGATGACCGAAGCAGGATGTCGGCCGACGCGAGACCGTGTGACCAGCGAGGACGGTGAGACTCGGCAGGTTCGGGGCTACCTGACCGCTGATATCCGCCGTGCTGTCGAGCAAGCTGGTCATGGCGATGTATACGCTGCCACGGGTGCCCAGCGATGAGCGCAAACCAGAACAACCAGCCTTGTCGGGTTATCCTACCTGCAGGATTGCCTGAGCTGACGCCTGCGGCGGCACGCGCCTTGCTGGCGGTTCTCATCGACCTGACTGAGGTGCCGGTCCTTGATGGACCAGGAAGGGAGGCGACCGATGACCGCTGAAATCAGCGACCCATGGTCGAAATTGGACGAGATCCTGGGCCTTGAGGTAGCCGAGCCCGTGGACGACGGGATCGGCGAGTTGGCGGTCTACGGTCGCTGCTCTACTGAAGACAACCAGGACCCGGAGACCTCGCGAGGCTGGCAGATCGGGAACGCGCGCAAGTTCGTCGAGCCGCTGGGCGGCCGGATCGTGGCCGAGTACTTCGACGTGGGCCAGTCGCGGTCAGTGCCGTGGGATCGGAGGACCGAAGCGTCGCGGCTGCTCGACGAGCTGAAGAATCCTCGCCGGACGTGGAACGCCCTGGTCGTCGGTGAGGGGACCCGTTGTTGGTTCGGCAACCAGTTCTCGCTGATCGCTCCGCGGTTCGCTGCGTACGGCGTGGACTTGTGGGTGCCGGAGCTCGGCGGGCGGTTCGACCCGCGGAATCCGTCGCACAAGATGTTGATGAGCGTGCTCGGTGGCATGAGTGAGTCGGAGCGGCAGCACGTTCAGGCGCGGGTCCGGGCGGCGATGGACGCGCAGGTCGTTAACGAGGGACGGCACCAGGGAGGCCGTGCACCGTACGGGTACGTGGTCGTAGATGGCGGGCCACATCCGAACCCGAGGAAGGCAGCGGAGGGGTTCCGGCTGCGCCTGCTCGCGATCGACGAGCCCGGCGCCGAGGTAGTTCGTCGCATCTTCGCCGAGTATCTCGACGGAAGCGGTGATCGCGCGATCGCGAACATGCTGAATCTCGAAGGAATCCCGTGCCCGTCGGCGAAACGGCCGGATCAGAATCAGCACCGGTTGGCGGACGGCTGGCAGGCAAGCACGGTTCGAGCGATTCTGGAGAATCCGCGGTACACCGGCTATGCGATCTTCGGTCGCTGGGCCAAGCACGAGATGCTGCTGGATCCCGACGACGTAGCAGCCGGCCACGTGGTCCGCTTCCGGCGCGCTTCTCCGGACCGCGTGGTGCGGTCGAGGAACCAGGCTCATCCGAAGATCGTGTCTGTCGAGACGTTCACGCAAGCTCAATTGCTTCGACGCTCGAAGGCGAGCGGCGGCCTGGCGACAGCGAGGAAGGCGGAGCGAGGCGCTCGCAGCACAGCTCGGACATACCTTCTACGCGGGCTGGTCCGTTGCGGAGTCTGTCATCGGAAGATGCAAGGTGCGACCATCCGCAAGGGCGCGTACTACCGCTGCACGGCCCGAACGATGGCGCCAGGTTCAGCGATGCTCGCCGACCACCCGAAGACCGTGAACCTGCGTGAAAGCACAGTGGTCGAAGCGCTCAATGGGTGGATCGGGCGGCTGTTCGCGCCCGACAACGTCGACCAGACCGTTGCGGCGCTGCTTGACTCCGCTGGTGGGAACACTGGCGGTGCGCACGAGGCGGCTCGGCGCCGGCTGGCGGACGCGGAGGCGCGGCTTCGTCGGTTCCAGGAAGCCATCGGGGCGGGAGTCGATCCCACGGCCGTCGTCGATGCCATGAACCAGGCACACGCGGAGCGTGTTGCGGCCAAGGCCGAGCTGGAAGGCGCTCCTACGAGCCGGAGAATCACGGACGCGGAGGTCTACGCGATGATCGATTCGCTCGGTGATGTCGGAGCGATGCTCGCCGATGCGAAGCCAGCAGGGCTGGCCCGGCTCTACCAGCGGTTGAACCTAGAGTTACGCTACGAACCAAAAGAGCTGGCCATCTATGCGATGACCAGCCCCGGTGTAGATACTGCGTGTGTCCGAGGGGGGACTTGAACCCCCACGTCCGTTAAGGACACTAGCACCTCAAGCTAGCGCGTCTGCCATTCCGCCACTCGGACTTGCTGATGTGAGAAGAGTATACGTCGCCCAAGAGGCCTCGATCAGGGGGGTCCGTATCGTCACGCAGACCTACATTGAGACGATGACCGGTTACCCTCTGACAACTTCCGTGCCCCCAAGGGGCCACATGTCCCCAGGTCGGAAGCCTAAAGTGCGAAGCGTGACGGATGGTTGCAGCAAGTAGCAGGCCATGGGGAATCAAACCCCTGCGCGAGGCGCTTACAACGGCGTGAAGAAGATTGGTTTCCTGTCCTTCGGCCACTGGTCGCCGAGCGCGCACTCCGAGACGCGGTCCGCCGCCGACTTCCTGCATCAGTCGATCGACCTGGCCGTCGCGGCCGAGGAGCTCGGCGTGGACGGCGCGTACTTCCGTGTGCACCACTTCGCGCGGCAGGCGGGCAGCCCGTTCCCGTTGCTGTCGGCGATCGGGGCCCGGACGTCGAAGATCGAGATCGGCACCGGCGTGATCGACATGCGCTACGAGAACCCGATGTACATGGCCGAGGAGGCGGGCGCCGCCGACCTCATCTCGAGGGGCAGGCTCCAGCTCGGGGTCAGCCGGGGGTCCCCGGAGCAGGTGATCGACGGCTGGCGGTACTTCGGTTACGGCCCAGCGGAGGGGCAGACCGTCGCGGACATGGCCCGGCAGCGCACCGAGGTCTTCCTCAAACTGCTCGAGGGCGAGGGGTTCGCGCAGCCGAATCCGCGGCCGATGTTCGCCAACCCACCGGGGCTGCTGCGGCTGGAGCCGTACTCGGAGGGGTTGCGCGAGCGGATCTGGTGGGGGTCCAGCTCGAACGCGACCGCGGTGTGGGCGGCGGAGCAGGGGATGAACCTCCAGAGTTCCACGCTCAAGGACGACGAGACGGGTGAGCCGCTGCACGTTCAGCAGCGCAAGCAGATCGAGGCCTATCGCGAAGCCTGGAAGGAGGCCGGCCACGAGCGCGAGCCTCGGGTGTCGGTCAGCCGCAGTATCTTCGCGTTGACCAACGACTTGGATCGCGCCTACTTCGGCCGTGATCGGGACTCGCGGGACCAGGTCGGCATGATCGACGAGACGACCAGGGCGATCTTCGGGCGCTCGTACGCCGCCGAGCCGGACGAGCTGGTGCGGGCGCTGAAGGAGGACGAGGCGATCGAGGCCGCGGACACTCTGCTGCTGACCATCCCGAACCAGCTCGGCGTCGAGTACAACGCGCATGTGCTGGAGAGCATCCTCACGCACGTGGCACCGGAGCTCGGCTGGCGCTGAGAATGCGCGGTTCGGCGGATGGGCCGGGGCGTTTCGCTCGTTACGATCGGGTGATCCCCGGCCATCGGAGGGTCCCGTGAGACTGCCCCGATCCCTGTCCTGCCTGGTTTTGGCGTTCGGCCTGGCCCTGCCGTCGACCGCGCAGGCGAGCGCTCCCGCGCCGCTCGGCGGCGGAAGTGTGTTGCAGAGCAGTGCCGCGACGCGGTGCACGGCCGGGTTCGCCGCCGTCTCGGGCAATACCGGCTACCTCATCGCGAGTTCCGCCTGCGGCAAACCCGGCGACACCATCCGCAGCGCGGGCCGGGTGGTCGGGGTGGTCGCCGGCGCTCAGGTCCCGCCGACCGGCGCGATCGTCATCCGCGTGACCAATACGACCGACTGGCGGCTCGTGGGCTCGATCCCGCCCACCGACGGCCGCGTCACGATCACCGGTTCGGTCGAGGCCCCGGTCGGCGCGTCGGTGTGCCGGTACGGCGCGACCACCGGATGGCGTTGCGGGATCATCCAGGCGAAGAACGTGTCGATCACCTTCCCCGAAGGAACGCTGACCGGCTTGACCCGCACGTCCGTCTGCGCCGAGCCGGGTGACCACGGCGGGCCGTTCGTCAGCGGGACGCAGGCGCAGGGAGTGCTGGTCGGCGGCAGCGGGAACTGCTCCACCGGCGGCACGACCTACTTCTACCCGGTCAACCGCGTCCTGTCGGCCTATGGGCTGACGATCCTCACCGGCACCTAGAACGGCAGGACCCTCGGATACGGGGGAGGGGAGTGCCGGTCGAACGCCGGGGTGGTCGTCACCCGGGCTTCCCCGACGGCGTCGAAGATCGTCTGGTGGTCCGGCGCGAGCTCGCCGGCTTCGGAGTTCAGCGCGGCGGGCGCGTCCGACGGCCAGTGCCCGGCGTCCAGCCGCCGCTCCAGCGTGCGCAGGGCGGTGATCTCCTCGGACGCGGTGAACACACAGTGCCCGGCCCGGTTCACGAACAGCTGACGGAGATCGTCGTCTGGCCCGACCCGCTCGGCGTAGGCGCGTTCGTGCGCCGCCGGCGCGGTGCCGTCCGCGACGGTGTGCATGGTCAGCACCGGGACCGGCGTGCGTCCCAGCGGCAGCCCGAACCGCGCCAGATAGCCGACAGCGGCCGGATCGGGTGCGATTCGCGGTGCCTTCGCCAGCCTGTCGAGGTCGGCGTCGAGGTCGAGTCCCGCCTCCGTGTAGGCCCGTTCCACGAGCGGCCGTTCACCGGCCTTCGCGAGGATCCGCCGGTAGTCGACGCCCACGTTCCAGCTCGGGTTGCCGCCCGCGCGCTGTTCCAGCGCCACCCTGTCCACGCCGAAAGCGCTGACGCGGTAGAAGCGATCCCATACGCCCTGCCAGAAAACCTGATCGGCGACGGCCTGCGGCCGGGGCCGGGTGGCGTCGAACCAGCCGGGGATTTCGGCCAGCGCGTTCGCCAGCGCGAGCCTGGCCTGGCCTTGCGGGTTCGCGGTGGCGGCCCGCACCACGTCGGTGAACCGGCCCGCGTTGGCCGCGGGATCGGTGATCCGCACCAGATCCAGCCGCGCGTCGAGCAGCGTGTTCAGCGCGAACCCGAGATCGAGACCGGAGTTCCAGTGCGCGGCCCCGCCGGCGAGGTTGCCGCAGAAGGTCATCAAACCGGCGAACCGGCGCGGATTCCGCTCGGCGAGCAGGGTCGCGGTGATCGCTCCCACCGATTCACCCGTCGCGATGGTCCGCCGCGGCTTGCCGACCGTGCGGGAAAACCAGTCGTGCAACCGGATCTGGTCGGTCAGCGCCTCCTCGATCGACCAGCCGCGCACGGTCCGGTACTGGGACGCGGCCAGTGCGTACCCCTGCTCCAGCAGATACGACTCCGTCGTGGGCTGTGAGGTCAGCGCGATCCGCTCCGGCTCCGGATACGCCAGGGAGTACATCCCGTGACTCCACAGCATGAGCGTGCCGTTCCAGTTTTCCGGCACCAGCACCAGATAGCGTGCGCCTTCGAGTTCACCTTCGTATCTGGCGACGGGGGCGTCCGCCGAGACGCGGGGAGCCATCAGCCCCAGAAGGATCGTGAGCACGGCCAGGAAAGTCAGACCACGTCGTGCCATGACGACCACCCCCGGGACTCATCTTTCGCCGCGCGGGGTGCGGTGTCGAGATCCGGTCGGCCTAACTGAAGATGACCGAGCGCAGGAGAAGTCTGTCCGAACCTCGTCCGCCGTTGGGGCGGAGCGTGAAGTAGGAATCGCTCGAGCAATCGTCGTCCAGGAACACCACCGCGGTCGAGTCGGTGTCGTTGCGCGGACGGAAAGCGTCGATGTCCCAGTCGGCGATTTCGGGGATCTCGATACATTCGCCGCTGGGCGGATCGACCAGGGTGCCGACCTGGATCTCTTCGTCTTCGTCGTAGTAGCGGTAGGTGAATTCGCCTTCGGCCGCGGAAGCCGCCGCCGGGATCGTGAAGCACAAGGCGACGGCACTGACGACGGCGAGGAAAGCAGTACGTGTACGCATGGTTCGAGGTTAGGACGGTGATCAACATCTTCGGTAGGTCTCGCGGCCAGATCCACTCTGTGAGGTGGACCGAAGTCCGGACGGTGATCGATAGTGAGGGTATGTACACCGGCAACCCCGACGTCCCCGACGACGTGTTCGCGGACGTCCTCGGCCAGATCGACGACTTCGTCCGCACCCGCGTCGTACCTCGCGAGCTGGAGATCATGAGCACGGACGCCATCCCGGCCGATCTGCGGACGCAGGCCGCGGAGATGGGGTTGTTCGGGTACGCGATCCCCCAGGAGTGGGGCGGGCTCGGCCTCGATCTGGTGCAGGACGTAGAGGTGGCGATGACGCTGGGTTACACGTCGTTGGCGTTGCGGTCGATGTTCGGCACGAACAACGGGATCGCCGGACAGGTGCTGGTCGGGTTCGGCACCCGGGAACAACAGGCCCGGTGGTTGCCGGGTATCGCGTCGGGTGAGGTCGTCGCGTCGTTCGCGCTCACCGAGCCGGGTGCCGGATCGAACCCGGCCGGTCTGCGGACCAGCGCGAAGCCGGACGGGGACGGCTGGGTGATCGACGGCGGCAAGCAGTTCATCACCAACGCCACCGAGGCCGGGTTGTTCGTGGTTTTCGCGCGTATCGACACCGGCATCGCGGTGTTCCTGGTGCCCGCGGACGCGCCGGGCATCACGGTCGGGGCGAAGGACGCCAAGATGGGGCAGGAGGGTTCGCGTACCGCGGACGTGACGTTCTCGCAGGTCCGTGTCGGGCCGGAGGCGCTGGTCGGCGGGGACGGGGAGGTCGGCTACAAGGCGGCGATGACGTCGCTGGCGCGCGGCCGGATCCACATGGCGGGCCTGGCGGTCGGGACGGCGCAGCGCGCGCTCGACGAGTCGGTCGCCTACGCCGCCACCGCGACCCAGGGTGGTACGCCGATCGGGGATTTCCAGCTGGTGCAGGCGATGCTCGCGGATCAGCAGACCGGTGTGCTCGCCGGCCGGGCACTCGCCCGCGAGGCCGCACGGTCGTATGTGACGGGGGAGGACCGGCGGATCGCGCCGTCGGCGGCGAAGCTGTTCTGCACCGAAATGGCCGGGAAGGCCGCGGACCTCGCGGTGCAGGTGCACGGCGGCAGTGGCTACATGCGCGAGGTCGCGGTCGAACGCATCTACCGTGACGTCCGGTTGATGCGGCTGTACGAGGGCACCAGTGAGATCCAACGGCTGATCATCGGCGGTGGCCTGGTGCGGGCCGAGAAGAAGAAAGCATGACGCGGCCACTCGAAGGGGTCACCGTTGTCGCCATCGAGCAGGCGGTCGCCGCTCCGCTGGCCACGCGCAACCTCGCCGATCTCGGCGCGCGCGTGATCAAGGTCGAGCGCGTCGACGGCGGGGATTTCGCGCGCGCCTACGACCACGCGGTACACGGCAGCGGCGCGCATTTCGTCTGGCTCAACCGCGGCAAGGAGTCGCTCGCCGTCGACCTCAAGTCCGCCGAAGGCCGTGACGTCGTCCGGCGGCTGGTCGCGAAGGCCGACGTGTTCGTGCAGAACCTCGCCCCGGGCGCGGCGGAGCGGCTCGGTTTCGGTGATCCGCGGGCGGATCACCCGGAGCTGGTCGTGGTGAACCTGTCCGGTTTCGGCTCGGGCGGGCCGATGGAGCAGCGCAAGGCCTACGACATGCTGATCCAGGCCGAGGCCGGGCTCATCGCGATCACCGGCACCCCGGAGGCTCCGGCGAAGACCGGGATCCCGACCGCGGACATCGCCTCGGGCATGTACTGCGCGCAGGCGGTGCTGGCGGCGTTGCTGCGCCGCTGGCGGACCGGCGAGGGCGCGACGATCGAGGTCTCCATGCTGGAGGCCACCGTCGAATGGATGGGATACGCGCTCAACACCCGGATGTACGCCGGGAGCGAGCCGGAGCGGATGGGATTGAGCCACAGTTCGATCGCGCCGTACGACGCCTTTCCCACCCGCGACGGTCAGATGCTGATCGGCGTCCAGAACGACACCGGCTGGCGCACCCTCGTCACCGACGTCCTCGACGCGCCCGAACTCGCCGACGACCCCCGTTTCACCACGAACGTGCAGCGCGTGGCCCACCGTGCGGATTGCGACGCCGCCGTCGCGGCCAGGACTTCCCGGTGGTCCAACAGCGAACTCGACGAACGGCTCGCCGCGGCCGGAGTCCCCGCCGCTCAGCTCAAGGACGTCGGCCAGGTCGCCGAGCATCCCCAGTTGCGGGCCTGCGATCGGTGGCGCAAGGTCGGCACCGAATCCGCCCGGATCGACGCTTTGCTGCCACCGGTGACCTTCGACGATTTCGAGGCGTGCATGGGCGACGTCCCGGCGCTGGGCGAACACACGCGCGCGTTGCTCGTCGAGTCCGGAGTGGACGCCGACGATTACCTTCGCCGCGGTATCGCCCGCTGAATTCCGGGAGCGACTGGAGGAACTCCAGGTTTACGCTCGAGATCATGCGATTCGCCATCAAGACTTCGCCGCAGGACACCGTCTGGTCCGACATGCTCGCCGTCTGGCAGGCCGCCGACGAGATCGAACTCTTCGAATCCGGCTGGACCTTCGATCACTTCTATCCCATTTTCTCGGATTCGACCGGTCCGTGCCTGGAAGGGTGGGTGACGCTCACCGCGCTCGCGCAGGCCACGAAACGGCTCCGGCTGGGCACGCTGGTCAGCGGGATCCACTATCGCCACCCCGCGCTTCTCGCGAACATGGCCGCGACACTGGACATCGTTTCCGGCGGACGGCTGGAGATCGGCGTCGGCGCGGGCTGGAACGAGGAGGAATCCGGCGCGTACGGCATGGAACTGGGCACCATCAAGGAACGCAGTGACCGGTTCGAGGAGGCCTGCGAGGTGCTCGTCGGCCTGCTGACCCAGGAGACCACCACGTTCCAGGGCGAGCACTATCAGCTGACCGACGCCCGCTGTGAACCGAAGGGCGTGCAGAAGCCGCATCCGCCGATCTGCATCGGCGGCAGCGGCGAGAAGCGGACCCTGCGCACGGCCGCGAAGTACGCCCAGCACTGGAATTTCGTCGGCGGTACGCCGGAGGAGTTCGCGCACAAGCGCGAGGTGCTGCACCGGCACTGCGCGGACATCGGCCGGGATCCGAGCGAGATCACCTTGTCGTCGCACGTCCGCCTCGGCACGGACGGTGACTACGCCAAGGTCGCCGCGGATGTCGAAGCCCTCGGTGAAGCGGGCCTCGACCTGGCGATCATCTACCTGCCGCCGCCGCACACCCCCGCCGTGCTGGAGCCGCTGGCGAAGGTGCTCGAACCGCTCCGCTGAGGTCTCGAATTCCGGCCGGGGAGTGACCGCCCGTTGCGGAACCGGCCGGTCTCGCTATACGGTGACAGAACTAGAACAGGTTACAGTTCTGCACGGTGGGCGGACCGAGGAGCGGACATGGCGAACAGGGCTGCGCGCGGCGACGAAGCCGACTACGTGGTCGTCGGATCGGGCAGCTCGGGCGCCGCGATCGCCGGCAGGCTGGCGGAGTCCGGTGCCAGCGTGATCGTGCTCGAGGCGGGTAAGAGCGACGACAAGCTGCTCGTCAGGAAGCCGGGACTGGTCGGACCGATGCACGCGGTGCCCCAGCTCAAGAAGCCGTTCGACTGGGGCTACTACTCGGTGCCGCAGAAACACGTTCTCGATCGGCGGATGCCGGTGCCGCGCGGCAAGGTGGTCGGCGGCTCCAGTTCCATCAACGGCATGGTCTACGTCCGCGGCAACCGCGCCAACTTCGACTCCTGGGCCGCCGAGGGCAACAAGGGCTGGGACGCCGACAGCGTCAACGCCGCGTACAAGCGGATGGAGGATTTCGAAGACGGCGAGAACGACTTCCGCGGCGCGGGCGGGCCGATCCGGGTCACCCGCAACAAGACCCCGCAGGAGGGCACCCTCCAGTTCCTCCAGGCGACCGCCGACGCGATCGGCTGCGACATCCTCGACGACTACAACGCCGAGTCGCAAGAGGGCGTCAGCCGGATGCAGCAGAACGCCGCCGACGGCCTGCGCTACAGCGCCTCGCGTGGCTACATCCACCATCTCGCGCCGGCCACGCTGGAGGTCCAGTCCGGGGTGCTGGCGAAGAAGGTGGTCATCGAGAACGGCCGCGCGGTCGGCGTCGAGGTCGTCGACGCGAACGGGGGGCAGCGAATCCTCCGCGCGGGCAAGGAGGTCATCCTCTCGGCGGGCTTCGTCGGGTCCGCGCACCTGCTGATGCTGTCCGGGGTCGGCCACGCCGAGCACCTCAAGGAGCACGACATCGACGTCGTCGCGGACCTGCCGGTGGGCGACAACCTGCACGACCACATGTTCCACGCGCTGACCTTCCGCGCGTCGTCGAGCAAGAACCGGGGCACGCCGCCGTACTTCGCGCGCGGCCTCGTCAGCGAACTGTTGCGGCCCGGGACGACGTTCCTGGCGAACTCGGTCTTCGAGGCGGTCGCCTTCCTCAAGACCTCCCAGGCCGCCGAGGTGCCCGACCTCCAGCTCCACCTCCTGCCGTGGGCGTACGTGACACCCAACCAGGACGCGCCGATCCGGCACGACGTCGACAAACGGCCCGCGCTCACCGTGCTGACCACACTGATCTACCCGAAGAGCCGCGGCACGCTGCGCCTCGCTTCGGCGAATCCCACGGCGGCACCGCTCATCGACCCCCAGTACCTCTCCGACCCGGCCGACCTCGAACTGCTCGGCGAGGGCTCGGAGATGGTCCGCGAGATCTTCGCTTCGGGCGCCTTCAACGGCTCGATCAAGGAAGAACTCCACCCGGGCAAGGGGTTGCGGGGCCAGGAACTGCGCGACGCGATCCTGAACCGCGCGACGTCGGTCTACCACGGCGTCGGCACCTGCCGGATGGGCGTCGACGAGCTCGCCGTCGTGAGTCCTGATCTCAAGGTCCGCGGTGTCGACGGACTGCGGGTCTGCGACGCCTCGATCATGCCGTCGATCACCGGCGGCAACACCAACGCGCCCGCCATCATGATCGGCGAGATGGGTGCGCAGCTCGTCCTCTCGGACAACTGACGGAAAGAGGGCCATGACCGTCACACCGCTCGCGCTCACCCGTCCGGCGTCGGTGACCGACGCGTTCCTCCAGCGGCTCGTCGCCCGCGTGCCGGGCTCGTCCGGCGCGACCTGGAAACTCACCGAGGTCTACACCGGTGACGTGCTCGTCGAGCTGCCCCAGTCGACCCCCGCCGACATCGAGCACGCGTTCACCACCGCGCGCGCCGCGCAGGAGAAATGGGCCGCCACGCCGCTCAAGCAGCGGCTGGAGGTGTTCAAACGGGCGCACACGCTGTTCGTCGACAACGCGCCGGCCGTCACCGACCTCATCCAGGTCGAGAGCGGCAAGAACCGGCGGATGGCGATCGAGGAGACCTGCGATCCGGCGATGGTGATGAGCCATTACCTGACGCGGGCCGCCAAATTGCTGGCACCGGCCAAACGGGGCGGACCGGTCCCGTTCCTGACGACGTCCACCGAGATCCGGCAGCCCAAGGGCGTGGTCGGGATCATCGCGCCGTGGAACTTCCCGTTCGCCACCGGCATTTCCGACGCCGTCCCGGCGTTGATGGCCGGCAACGCGGTGGTGCTGAAACCCGACAACAAGACCGCGCTCTCCCCGCTCCTCGGTGTCGAACTGCTGGAGCAGGCCGGGCTGCCGAAGGGCCTGTTCCAGGTGGTGTGCGGCGAGGGGCCGGACGTCGGCCCGACCCTCATCGACCAGGCGAACTACGTGATGTTCACCGGTTCCACCGCCACCGGCCGGGTGATCGGCGAACGGGCGGGCCGCAACCTCATCGGCTGCTGTCTCGAACTCGGCGGCAAGAACCCGATGATCGTGCTCGAAGACGCCGACCTCGCCGAGACCGTTCAGGGCGCGATCTTCGGCGCGTTCGGCAACACCGGGCAGATTTGCATGCACATCGAGCGGATCTACCTGCCCGAGTCCCGTTATGACGAGTTCAAGAACGCGTATGTGGCCAAGACCAAGGCACTCGACGTCCGCGCCGCCTACGACTTCGGGCCGGACATGGGCTCGCTCGTCTCCGTCGACCACATGAACCGGGTCAAGTCCCATGTGGACGACGCCGTCGCGAAGGGCGCGACCGTCCTTTGTGGCGGAAAGCCGCGGCCCGACCTCGGCCCGGCGTTCTTCGAACCGACGATCCTCGAAGGCGTCACGAAGGACATGCTCTGCGGTGTCACCGAGACCTTCGGACCCGTTGTCGCGCTGCACAAGTACCGCACGGTCGACGAGGCCGTCGCGCTCGCCAACGACACCGAGTACGGCCTCAACGCCTCGGTCTGGGGCGCCGGCGTCGGTGCCGCGCGTGCCGTGGCCGCGCGGATCGAGTCCGGCAACGTCAACATCAACGACATCCTGGCCACCGCGTACGCCTCGAAGGGGACACCGTCCGGCGGTGTCAAGAATTCGGGCGTCGGCGCCCGCCACGGGGACCAGGGCCTGCTCAAGTACACCGACGTGAAGAACGTGGCGGTGCTCAAGAAACAGGTCATGGGCCCCCGCGGCGGCCAGACCTACGAGAAGTACGTCGAGGGGATGCTGTCCGGGCTGAAACTCATGCGGCGGTTGCGCATTCGCTAGACGGAGTCGGTGTGCTGCGGCGCGGCCGGACACGGCCGTTGGAGGTTCGGGGCCCGCCCTGCGAGGCGTGAGCGGCGGATCGGGAGCCGGTCAGTTCCCAATGTCGCCGGCTAGACCTCGTCGGTGTGCTGCGGCGCGGCCAGCACACAGACGATGCTCAGCACGCACATCCCGATCAGCAGGCCGATCGCCGGCCAGATACTGCCGGTCGCCTGGAACAGCAGCGTCGACACCAGCGGCGAGAGCCCGCCGAAGAGCGCGCCCGCCAGCTGGTACGACAGCGAGATGCTGGTGTACCGCGCCCGCGGCCGGAACATCTGCGACAGGACGGCGGCGATCGGGCTGTAGGTCGCCGTCATCGCCAGGCGCATCGCCACGAACGCCGCGATGATCAGCGCCGCGTTCTTGGTCGACAGCACCAGGAACTGCGGAGCCGCCAGCACGGCGACACCGGCGAGGCCGATCACGACCACCCGCACCCGGCCGAAGCGGTCGCCGAGCCAGGCCGCGCCGAAGCTGACGACGAGTTCGACGAAGGCGGCGATGGTGAGCGCGTTGAGCACGAGCGATTCGGAGACGCCGACGGCCGGATCTGTCGCGTACGCCGTCGCGAAGGTGGTGACCAGATAGTAGCCGCCGACCGCGACGGGCAGCACGCAGATGCCCAGCAGGATCGGTTTCCAGTTCGTCCGGACGGCGTAGAGGATGGGGACGCCGGCTTCTTCGGCGGTCTCCTCGAAGACCGGTGACTCCTCGACCTTCAGCCGCACGATGAGGCCGACGCCGATGAGCAGCACGGACGCGAAGAAGGGGATCCGCCAGCCCCACGTGGTGAGCCATTCGGTGCCGCCGGTGCTCAGGAGACTGAACAGACCGGTGGCCAGCAGCGCGCCCGCCGGGTTGCCCGCCTGTGCGAAGGCGCCGTAGAAGGTCTTCTTGTCCGGCGGCGCGTGTTCGACGGCCATGAGCACGGCGCCGCCCCATTCGCCGCCGACGGCGAGCCCCTGCACGAACCTGAGCACCACGAGCAGGATGGGCGCCCAGGTGCCGATCTGCGCGTATCCGGGCAGGCAGCCGACGAGGAAGGTCGCCGCGCCCATCATGGTCAGGGTCACCACGAGCGCGGTCTTGCGGCCGACCCGGTCGCCGACGTGCCCGAACACGATGCCGCCGAGCGGCCGCGCGAAGAACCCGACCGCGTAGGTGGCGAAGGCCGCCGCGACCCCGGTCAGCCGGTCACCGGTTTCGGGGAAGAACACGGTGCCGAAGACGAGGCTCGCCGCCGTGGCGTAGATGTAGAAGTCGTACCACTCGATGGTGGTGCCGACGAAGGCCGCGAGCCCGGCCCGGCGGGCTCGCCGGAGGGACTGGGGGCCGGTCTGGACGCTCATCGGGCCACCTCGCCGTCGATCCAGGTTTCGAGCACGCGGACACCGGCGATCCGGTCCGGCTCGCAGGTGAGGGGATTCTCGCCGAGCAGCACGAAATCGGCGCGTTTGCCGGGGGTGATCGAGCCGAGGTCGCGTTCGCGGCCGAGCACCCTGGCGCCGGCGATCGTATGGGCGGCGACGGCCGACCGGACGTCGATCAGCAGTTCGTCGCCGCCGAGCCGGTGACCGCGGCGGGTCGTCCTGGTCACCGCGGTCTGGATGGCTTCGAGCGGGTTCGGCTCCGCGACCGGGGCGTCCGAGCTCAGCGTGACCGGGACGCCCGCCGCCTGGAATTCCCCGAGAGGGTTGAACCGTTCGCCGGGGGTGCCGACCGCGTCGGTGACGCCTTCACCCCAGTTGTAGTAGTGCTGCGACTGGTTGACCGGGTGGACGCCGAGCGAGGCCATCCGCTTGATCTGCTCCTGGGACGGCAGCCCGCAGTGCTCGATGCGGTGCCGGGCGTCGGGCCGGGGATCGCGCCGCTGCGCGTCCTCGATGGCGTCGAGCACCATGGCGATCGCGTCGGGGGACTGGGCGTGGGTCGCGGTCTGGAGCCCGGCCTCGTGCGCCTTGCCGATCAGCGCGGAGTAGTCCTTCGGGTCGTGGTAGAGCTGCCCGGTGCGGCACGGATCGCCGACGTAGCCGTCCGGGAAGTACGCGGTCCACCCGCCGAGCGTGCCGTCGGCGTAGAACTTGATCCCCGCGAACGCGAGGCGCGTGGTGCCGAAGGCGCCGTGCAGCCCCATTTCCAGCGCCTGGTCGAGCAGATGCGACAGCAGGTACATGTGGATCCGAGTCTTGAGCAGACCGGCTTCGTCAAGCCGCAGGTACATGTCGAACTCGCGGCGCGTCACCTGGGCGTCGCCGATCGCGGTCACCCCGGCGGCGAGGAACTTCTCCTGCGCCGCGGCCAGCTGCCGCGCGTGTTCCTCCGGCTCGTCTTCGAGGTGGAAGTTCGGCCCGTGCCGCCCGACCTTCACCCCGGTGACGCCGGTGAGGATGTTGCACGCCGCGTCCGAGAGCTCCCCGGTGAGTTCGCCGTGCTCGTCACGGAAGAACACCCCGCCGTCGGGATCCGGCGTGTCACGGGTGACGCCGTTGCGCCACAACGTGAAGCTGTTCACCACTCCGCCGTGCCCGCTCGCGTTCATGAGGTAGACCTCGCGGTCATCGGCGACCGTGTCGAGCTCCTCCTTGCGGGGGTGGCGTTTCTCGGCGAGGTTGCGGTGCTCGTAGCCGTAACCGCGGACAGGCCTGCCCGCCGGGGTGTTCTCGGCCGCCTCGCGCAGCAGCGCGACGATCTCGGGAATGGCCGACGCGCGTTCGGGACCGCAGTCCACCCAGGTCATCATCTGCCCGTACATCAGGGGATGCGCGTGCGGATCGATGAAACCGGGCAGGAGCGTGCCCGGCAGCCGCCGCACCTCCGGCTCGGGGCGGCCGAGGCCCGCGGCGCGGTCGCGGCACTCGTCCACGGAGCCGACGGCGGCGATCTCCTCGCCGAACACGAGTACCGCTTCGGCGCCCTCGGTGGCGTCGTCGACGGTCACCAGCTCGTCGGGAAGCAGGATCGTCGCTCTCGCGTCGAGGACTGAACGATCGAGGGGCAGCAGACGCATCGCGCGGACTCCAGGGGTTCGTCGGTGAAGTGGGGCGAAGGTAAGCGACGAAATCCGTGAACGCAATCAGATCAGTCGTACACAGACGATGTTCACGATCGATATGGCGGCGACAATGGGCATAACACGCAATCTGTGCTGTCCGAGAGGCGTTTCCATCGGTGATATGGTGCCGCACGCCGTCGGAAATTCAGCAGAGGGGAAACCGCCGTGGACGACGCGCTGGTCGCGGCTTTGCGCGCGGACGGCCGGATGAGCGTGGCCGATCTGGCCAAGCGGGCCGGGGCGTCACGGTCGGCGGTGGCGGCCCGGCTGGAGCAGCTGAGGGCCGACGGTTCGCTCAACGTGGTCGCGGCGGTCCATCCCGAGTTCCTCGGCCTGACCGCGTACGCCCATCTCGCGATCCGCACGTCCGGTCGCTCGCAGGCGACGACGGACGCCATCGCGGCGCTGCCCGCCGCGGCGTTCGTCTCCGCGGTGAGCGGGGAGTACCAGACCGTCGCCGAGCTGCGCCTGCCCGATTCCCCGGAGCTTTACCGCACGGTGGCGGACATCCGCGGCCTGCCGGAGGTGGAGCAGGTCAACACGCTCGTCTACGTGGACGTGGTCAAGGGCCTGTTCATGCCCGGCCGTCCGCTGCCGCCCTGGCTGCGGCTCGACGACCGCGACCTCGCGATCATGCTGCGGTTGCAGGCCGACGGCAGGGAAAGCTACGCGAGTATCGCCGAGCACGTCGGGCTTTCGCCGTCGGCCACCCGCACCCGCGTGCGCTTCCTCCTGGAGCACGACGTCATCCGGATCGCACCGGTGCTCAGCCGCGCCCGCCCGGACGCCGGGCTGGTCTGCGGGATCGGTCTCAACGTGCGGGCCGCCGGCGACGCCGTGACCGCGGCGCTCGCCGCGCGCGACGACACCGAGTTCCTGGCCAGGACCATCGGCCGGTTCGACGTCGTCGCCACCATCGCGGCGCAGTCCGCCCGTGACCTCGACCGGGCGCTCGAAGAGATCAGCGGCAGGCCCGACGTCGTGACCGCGGAGACGTGGGTGCACCTCCGCATCGCCAAGGAACGGTACGAGTGGCCGTTGCCGACCGCGGAAGAACTCGCGCGGCGCTAGTCGTCGTCCAGCAAGGCCTTCCGGATCTCGGTCTTGAGCACCTTGCCGATCTTGGAGCGGGGGAGGTCCGGCCAGACCAGGATCTCCTTGGGGGTCTTGATGCTGCCAAGCCGTTCCTTGACGGCTGCGCGGAGTTCCTGTGCCGCCACGGTTTTCCCGGTGTGGAGCTGGACAACGGCGGTGATCTGCTCGCCCCATTTCTCGTGCGGCAGCCCGATGACGGCGCAGTCCTGCACCGCTTCGCAGGCCATGAGCGCCTGCTCGACCTCGGCCGAATAGACGTTGAAGCCGCCGGTGATGATCATGTCCTTGGCGCGGTCGACGATGTAGAGGTAGTTCTCGTCGTCGAGATACCCGATGTCGCCCGTGTGATGCCAGCCGTGCGCGCTCGCTTCGGCCGTGGCATCCGGATTCTTGTAGTAGCCGAGCATCACGAGAGAACCGCGGACGACGATCTCGCCGCGTTCGCCTGGCGGCAGCAGTTCACCCGTCCGGGACATGATCGCGACGTGGGTGAGCGGGGTGGGCCTGCCCGCCGAGGTGAACCGTTCGAGGGCGAGCGAGCCGTCGGGATGGACGTGGTCGGCGGGGGAGAGCGTGGAGATCATCATGGGCGCTTCGCTTTGGCCGAACAGCTGCCCGAAGACCGGGCCGATCCGGGTGATCGCTTCGGCGAGTTTCGTGGCCGACATCGGCGCGGCGCCGTACCAAAGGCATTGCAGCGACGAGAGATCGGCGCCGTCCAGCGCCGGATTGTCGAGCAGGAGATAGATCAGGGTCGGCGGCAGGAAAGTGTGCGTGATCCGGCGGCTTTCGACCAGCGTGAGGAATTCGCCGAGGTCCGGCGAGGGCATCACGACGATCTCGCCGCCGAGTGTCAGGACCGGGAAGCAGAGCACGCCCGCCGCGTGTGTCAGCGGGGCGAGCGCCAGGTAACGCGGCCGCCCGGTGAACGGATAGCTCATCAGCGTGAGCGCCGACATCGTCTCGACGTTCGCGCCGCTGAGCATCACCGCCTTGGGACGGCCGGTGGTGCCGCCGGTGCCGACGAGCAGGACCAGGTCGTCCGGTGGGGTCTCCTCCCAAGGTCCGGCGTCGTCGATCCAGTCGGAAAACGGGACCGCGCCGGGCATCGAGCCGTCGAGACAGACCACTGTGGACAGTTTTGGCAACTCGGGGAGCATCCGGGAGACGAGCGGTGCGAAGGACTCCTGCACCAGAAGGCAGGTGCAGTCGAACAGGTCGAGCAGTTCCCTGTTCTCGGCGGCCTCGTTGCGCGGGTTGACCGGGCACCACACGGCGCCGGCCCGGCTGATGCCGAAGACGCAACCGAACGACACGGGATCGTTCCCGGAGAGGATCGCCACCTTGTCGCCGGGCTTGACGCCCGAGCGGGCCAGGGCCCGTCCCACCCGCCACGACAATTCCCGCACTTCGCCGTAGCTGAGGGACGTGTCGCCCATGGTGAGGCAGGGCGCAGCCGGGTCGAGTGAAGCGCCCTTGTCGAGGTAGTCGGTCAGTCGCACGCGCTCGTCCTTCCGGTCAGTCGTGGACGGTCAAGACCGGATTCGAAACCAGCCCGAAGCTTCGTAGCACGCCGAGCAGTTCGCGGTGACCGAATGCCTGGCACCCGGACGCGAAACCGACCCGTTTCGGCGGCTGCCGCAGCAAGGAGTAGGCACCGTAAGCCTGCATCAGCCCGGTCTGTTTGTAGTTGCAGGTGCCGTGGATGACGCAGTGCGCGCGGCCCAGCGGTCCCGAGGCGTGCACCGAATCGAGCGACGTGTTGAGCCGCTGATTCTCGCGCGGCGGCATCTCGTCGCGCACCGCCGCGGCCTGCTCGGCCAGCACGCGCATCTTTTCGTCCAGTGGCAGGTCTTTCACCTGTTCCAGCACGGCCGCGACGATCTGCGGCACACCCTGCATGAGCGCGCGGTCGAAGACACCGCCGACGGCCTTGACGTTGGCCACGCGGGCGTCGTTCTTGAACCAGACCGGATGCGACGTGCCGCCCCACGGCAGGGCCAGCCCGGTTTCGTGGTGGCCGGGCACGGTGACGTCCTGCAGGCCGCCGTCCGCGGGCCAGGGCAGGTACTCGTTCTGTTCGAGGTAGTACGCGGCCGAGAGCGCGGCGTTGACCAGGATGGTCTTCGTGGAAGCGACCGTGGGATAACCCTTCCAGAACACCAGGATGTCCAAAGTGTCCAGTCCGGGCGTCTCCAGGCAGAGGTTCGCCGCGATCTCGCCGGTGGTGTACATCTGCGCGATACCAGGGGAGAGCAGCAGGCCCTTCTCGGCCATCCGCGCGCCGTAGCGCTCCTCGGCTGAGATCAGCCAGTCCTGTTCGCCGGTGGTGTCGAGGTAATGCGTTCCGGTGCGGAGGCAGGCTTCGACGACCTCGTGCCCGTACTCGCTGAACGGGCCGACGGTGTTGCAGACGACCTTGGCGTCACGGAAGAGTTCGGTGAGCGCTTCGACGTCGTGCGAGACCTCGACGACCTCGTGGTCGATGGTGTCGAGACCGGGGACGTGGTCGATCGCCTCCTGGATGCGGGCCTTGTCCCGGCCGGCGGCGATGAACGGGACGTTGTACTCGCGCAGGTACTCGCAGATCAGCCGTCCGGTGTAGCCGGAGGCGCCGTAGACCACGACGGGCTTGGGGCTGCTCATGGTGATTCCTTTCGAGTTGGTGCTGGTCACATGCCCATTCCGCCGTCGACCGGGAGCCCGGCGCCGGTGATGAAGCGGGCGGCGTCGGAGGCGAGGAACACGACGGCGTCGGCCATGTCCGCGACCTCGCCGAGCCGTCCGGCCGGGGTCTGCCCGATGACGGCGCCGATGGCCTCTTCGACGCTGGGGAACAGGCCGACCTCGACGACGTCCTGCGCGAGCTGGTTACCCATCTGAGTGGGTACGAGGCCGGGGTAGACGCAGTTGACGCGGACGCCGTAGCCGAGCTTCCCCGCCTCCATCGCGGCGACCCTGGTCAGCCGGTCGACCGCCGATTTCGTCGCCGAATAGCCGGCGATGCCGGGGAAGGCGATGGTCGCGGCGACCGAGGCGATGTTCACGACGGCGCCGCCGGTGCCCGCTGGCCCGCCGGGCCGCATCGCGCGGAAGGCGTGCTTCACGCCGAGCGCGGTGCCTAGCACGTTGACGTCGAGCATCTTGCGCACGTCGGCGGGGTCCAGTTCGGCGACGAGCCCGGTGATCTCGACGCCGGCGTTGTTCACCACGATGTCCAGCCCGCCGAGTTCGCCGATGACCGCGGCGACCGCCTGCTCCCAGCTCTGTTCGTCGGTGACGTCGAGCCGGACGAAGCCCGCGTTGATCTTGTCGGCGGTGACGCGCCCGAGGTCCTCCTGGACGTCACCGATGACCACCGAGGCGCCCGCCAGGGCCAGCGCTTCGGCCATTCCGGCGCCCAGGCCCTGCGCTCCACCCGTGACCAGGGCTTTCCTGCCCGAAAGGTCGTACGAACCCATGGACTTCTCCTCCTTGAGACGGTCCGCGGTTGCGGCGTGGGTCACATCCTGAGCCAGTTTTGGACAGTCGTCAAGATTTCCTTGGACAGTTGTCAAGAATTCGGCGACGCTAGACTGTGGGACCCGCGGCAGGCGCGGGCTCCCGGACCGGACAGGAACTCGTGGTGACCGAGACGAGCGAGCGGATCGCACGCCGGAGCGTGGACAAGTTCGCCCAGCGGCGGGCGGAACTGGCGGAGTCCGCGCTGCAGGCGTTGTCCGAGCTGGGGTACGCGAGGACGAGCCTGCGGGAGATCGCGCAGAAGTCGAACTTCTCGCACGGGGTGCTGCACTACTACTTCACCGACAAGGTGGAGCTGCTGACCTACGCGGTCCGGAAGTTCGAAGAAGTGTGCGTGACCCGCTACGACGAGGCCGTGGCCATGGCGAAGTCGGCCGAGGAGCTCGAGCGCGGCTTCGGCGTCGCGATGGCCGACACGCTGCGGGCGGACGCCGTGATGCACCGGCTGTGGTACGACCTGCGGAACCAGAGCCTCTTCGAGGCCGCGTTCCGAGCCGACGTGCTGGAAATCGACACTCAGCGGCAGGCGATGATCTGGCGCGTCGTGGAGCGTTATGCCGAACTCGCCGACGCGGCGCCCGTCGTGACCAGGCAGGTTGCATACGCCGCCTTCGACGGGCTGTTCCAGCAGGCGCTGCTACACCATCTCGCCGATGGCCTCGCCGAGGACGCCGGGGCGCTGCTCAGGCGGCTGGTCTCGTAGTCCGTTCGACGGGCTCCTCGAACGGTTTCGCCTGATCGGTGGCGTTGATCGCCGCGCCGTCGTAGGCGCCCGGACCTCGAGCTGCGTCATTTCCGTTCGTGAGTCCGCCCATAACCGCTCGAACTCCGCACGGCCTTCCGTGGAAGCGGCTTCATGGGCTTCCAGTCGTTCTCGCGCGTGGCGCAGGCTGACCATGTCGACGGCTATTTCCGCCGCGAAGGTGCCGTCCATGATGTCGGCTTCGGGCCACTCTGTGCCGTCGTTCGTTTCCATCACGCGGGCGGGCCGTTGTGGGCGGCCGTCCATCGCAGGTTCAGCCACGTTCTGGTGCCGTTTTCGAGATTGCAGATCCCGGTGGATCCGTCGTCGTTGTAGGCGAGAAGCGTCCCCTGATCGGCGTGGTCCCGATCCTGGCGCCGGGATGCCAACATCTGTCGAGCCGCGCGCCGTCTTCTCGGCGATGGTGGCGGCGGGTGCTGATTCGAGCTGTGCTGCCGGTGAAGTCACCGCGTGCTGTTCTTATTGCGATGCCCGGGGTCACTGTGGCTTGCGCTTACGGCCCTGCTTCACACTTCAGTGTTGAATGCACACGTTCTTTGTTGCATAAAATTACGAACGCGTGTGCGATTGTTTTGCGGTATTATGGAGGGGTGTCCGAGACCTTTCTCCCCGAGTTGCCGCAAGAACTGTGGCGCGCCGGCAAGCTGGAGCTTGCGCATGGCGTGCAGCAGTCCTTGCGGGTGATTCGGATGGCCGCTGCCGGTTTGGGGCAGTTTTTGGCGGAGATCGAGAATCGGGGCCCCAAAGACTTGTACGGGTATGGCCGTACGGATAAGTGGTTCGCCGATATGGCGGGGTTTTCGGTGGGTGAGGCGCGTGCGGTGGTGAACCGGGCCCTCGCGTTGAATCCCACTCGCGCTTTGGACGGTACCGAGGTTCCGCCGGTTGCTCCCGCGACGGCTGCGGTGGCGGCGGAGGGGTTGGTGGGGGATGAGCGGATCGATCAGATCCTGGAGATCTTGAAGCGGCTTCCTGCCGACACCTCCACCGAAGACCGCGCCACCGCGGAGAAGATCCTCGCCGATCTCGCCCCTAACGCCGGCCCTCACCAACTCGTCGAGGCCGAGGCGAACCTCCTAGGCTGGCTCGACCCCGACGGCAACGAACCCAAGGAACCCGAACCCAAGGAACCACGCCGCGAGATCACCTTGGAGCGCCGTAAGGACGGGTTCTGGAAGCTGACCGGCCTTTTGGATGACGAGACCGGTGCTCGCACGGCGGCGGCGTTGGAGGCGCATGCTCAGCCGCGGCCGGTGGACGAGTTCGGGCAGGCGGATCTGCGGATGAAGTGCGAACGCATGGGAGACGCCTGGGTCGATCTGCTCGATCTGGCGATCGCCTGCCCGGACCAGCCGGGCACCAGCGGCTACCGCACGCTTGTTCATGTCACCATCGGGCTGGAGGAACTCAAATCGGGCCTCGGGACCGCGTGTCTGGATTTCGTCGGGACGATGACCGCGCGGGAAGCCCGGCTAGCGGCCTGCGACTGCCTGATGCTGCCGGTGGTGATGAGCGCCTCGGGTGAACCGCTGGATATGGGACGGCTGAGACGGTTCGTCACCCCAGGCCAACGCCGGGCGCTGAACATCCGCGACGGCGGCTGCGCCTTCCCCGGCTGTCACCGGAAGCCGAAGAATTGTCACGCTCATCATATTGAGCACTGGGTGGACGGCGGGCCGACTGATCTTCGGAATTTGGTGCTGCTGTGCGGATTCCATCACCGGTTGATTCATCACGGCGACTGGCAAGTACGGATGGCGGCCGATGGGTTACCGGAGTTCATCCCGCCCCAGTACCGGGATCCGCTCCGAATACCCCGGCGCAACACCCTGCACCACGTCTGAACCTCCGAGGAGCCCGTCGGCCACACCGGCGACGGGCCCTTCGGCATGCCTTCAGCTGGGAGCACCCGATCGCGTGGGGCGGGTTCGCGTGACTGGATGGACGACACGCGTGCGGGGATGGACGACACGCGTGCGGGGATGGACGACACGCGTGACTGGACAGGCGGCTCGCGGCGGAGCTCCCGGCATGCCATGCGGCCGGAACTGCGCAATCCCTGACCGCCGAACGTCAATTCCGAGCATGGGAAACCTCGTGACCCGCCCGTAGTTTCGGCGCTGTGCCCGATATCGAACCCTTCACCATCCACGTCCCCGATCGCGATCTGGCCGACCTCCACGCTCGCCTCGCCCGGGTCCGTCTTCCCGAAGCCGAGACGGTTTCGGACGACACCCAGGGGATCGAGCTGGCCCGGCTGACGGCGTTGCTCCAGGAATGGCGGGGACACGACTGGCGGGCGAGGGAGATCCGGTGGAACACCATTCCCCACTACCGGACGCGGATCGACGGGCTGGACATCGGGTTCTGGCACGTCCGCTCGTCCGAGCTCGCGGCGCTTCCGCTGATCCTGACCCATGGCTGGCCGGGATCGATCCTCGAATTCGAGAAGGTGATCAGGCAGCTCAGCGATCCGGTGGCCCACGGCGGTTCCGCGAGCGATGCCTTCCACGTGGTCGTACCTTCGTTGCCGGGCTTCGGTTTCAGTGGACGGCCCCGCGAGCGCGGCTGGCATCCCGGCCGGACCGCCCGGGCGTGGGCCGGTCTGATGACCGCGCTCGGGTACCGGCGTTTCGGGGCCCATGGCGGGGATTGGGGCGCGGTCGTCAGCACGGAACTGGCGCGCCACGCGCCCGAGCGGGTCGTGGGCCTGCACCTGACGATGCCTTCGGCGTCGCCGCTGCCGGAGGACCTCGCGGCGCCGAGCGCGGCCGAACGCCGCACGCTGGACCGGCGTGACCTGCATCTGTCCGACGGATACGGCTTCGGAATGCTCATGGGCACGCGCCCGCAGACGATCGGCTACTCGCTGCTCGATTCGCCGTCGGGGCTCGCCGCCTGGCTCGGCGAGAAGTTCGCCGCCTACGCCGACGACCGGCCGGAGTACGGCGGCGGGGTGAGTCCGGCGGAGCAGGTCGACACCATCACGTTGTACTGGCTGACCAGGACGGGCGCTTCGAGCGCTCGCTGGTACTGGGAGGCGATGCGGTGGGTGCCGCGCAGCGCGGAGGAGGAGAACGCGCGGCCGGTGACCGTGCCCACCGCCGTCTCGCTGTTCCCCGCCGATCCTTGGCCGACCGCGCGACGCTGGGCGGAGCGCCGCTACCGGAACCTGCACCGGTGGAGCGAACCCGACCGCGGCGGGCACTTCCCTGGACTCGAGCAGCCGGACCTCCTGGCGACCGAAATCAGGCAAGCGTTCCGGGACCTCGCATAAACGGTTAAAAGCCCCCTACGTTCGAGGGGATACAACGGGACCGGGGTGCTCTTACCGTCGGAAGCCGATCGATTCCGGTGAGGAGTACCTCCATGAAACTCGTGCGCATGATGGGGCTGGCCGTGCTGACGGCCTCCACGTTGGTGTTCTCGATGACGGCGGCGTCCGCGCACGATCCCGAGACGGCGGAGGGACAGGCCGCGGCCCGGACCTTCCTCGCCGACCACGTCCCGGCGGAACGGCACGCCGTCACCGGCACCGCGGCGGGCGTCCCGTGCGTCAACGGCATGGCCGACAAGTACCCGTGCAAGAACGTCGATCTGCTCAGCGTGCTTCCGTTGTCCGGCCTCGGCGGCGGGAACGGCAACGACATCTGGGGCTGGACCGATCCGTCGTCCGGCAAGGAATACGCCATCGTCGGACGGACCAACGGCACCGCGTTCGTCGACCTGAGCGTCCCGACATCGCCGAAGTTCCTCGGCAACCTGCCCTCGAACGGCGGCAGCAGCTCGTGGCGGGACATGAAGGTGTACAAGAACCACGCGTTCATCGTGGCCGACTTCATCACCGGGCACGGGATGCAGGTGTTCGACCTGACCAGGCTGCGCACCGTCACCACACCGCAGACCTTCACCGCCGACGCGCTCTACCGGGAATTCGGTCCCGCGCACAACATCGCGATCAACGAGGAGACCGGTTTCGCCTACGCGATCGGCTCCAACACGTGCAGCGGCGGACCGCATATCGTCAACATCCAGAACCCGAAGGCGCCGGCCAAGGCGGGCTGCGTGTCGCAGGACGGCTACACCCACGACACGCAATGCGTCGTCTACCGCGGGCCGGACTCGGCCTACAGCGGCAGGGAGATCTGCTTCAACGCCAACGAGGACACGCTCACCATCGTCGACGTCACCGACAAGGCCAGGCCGGTCCAGATCTCGCGCAAGGGTTACTCGGGCGCGCAGTACTCGCACCAGGGCTGGCTGACCGGTGACCAGCGGTACTTCCTGCTCGACGACGAACTGGACGAGTCGCGCGGCACGGACAAGCGCACCAAGACCTACGTCTGGGACCTGGCCAAGCTGTCCGCACCCGTGCACACCGGCGTCTACAGTTCGCCCGCCACCGCGATCGACCACAACCAGTACATCAAGGGCCAGTACTCCTACCAGGCGAACTACCAGGCGGGTCTGCGCATCCTGGACGTCAGCGGGGTCGCTTCGGCGAAGCTTTCCGAGGTCGGTTACTTCGACATCTACCCGGCGGGCAACGCGGCGCGCTTCAACGGCGCGTGGAGCAACTACCCGTACTTCTCCAGTGGCATCGTCATCGTCAACGGCATCGAACAGGGCCTGGTCGTGGTGAAGCCGAACCTCGGCGGCAAGTGACCGGAGGGCAGGCGTGCGCAAGCCCCGGATCACGGACTGGTTGTTCCTCGCGCTGGCACTGGTGATCGGCGCGGCCGCGGTGTTCTTCGCACTCCGGCCGACACCCGGCTCCGCGCATTCCGCTCACCGGCAGCCCGTCGTGACGGCGGATCTGCTTCCCGCCGCGCACAGCGACGGGCTGTCGGAGGCGGAAAGCGGGTACCGGTTCGAGCGGGTGACCACGCCCGCCGTCCGCGGCCCCGAGGTACCGGTCGCGTTCCGGATCCTCGGGCCCGACGGGCGGCCGGTCACCCGCTTCCTGGACAACCAGACCAAACAGATGCATTTCTTCGCCGTGCGCGACGACATGAACGTCTTCCAGCACGTGCACCCGGTACTGGACGGGGACACGTGGCACACGAGCCTCGCGCTGACCGACGGCGGCGCCTACCGGATGTTCGCCGAGTTCGTCCCGCTCGACACGAAGGATCCGAAGCATCCGGTGGTGCTCGGTGTCCCGTTCACCGTGCCGGGCGACACCACCTTCGTTCCGGTGCCCGCTCCGGCGGGCGACACCGTGACGTCCACGGGATACCGCGTGGCGCGGGTGGACGGGGAGACCCGGATCCCGGCGATGCGGGCCGAGGTCCTCCGCTTCGCCATCCGAGGGCCCGACGGCGCGCTCGTCACCTCGGTCGACCCGCATCTGGGCGCCAACGGGCATATGACCGGATTCCACACCATGCTGTTGTCGGCCACGCATCTGCATCCGGTGCAGCCGCTCGGCGCGGCGCTCGTCGACGGCGAGCTGACCTTCCACTCGCTGTTCTCGGAACGCGGGGAGTACCGGCTGTTCCTCGAATTCTCCCACGGCGGGCGGGTGCACACGGCGGCCATCACGGTCGCGGTGGACTGACCGGACTTACGACTCGTCGGTCAGCGCGGCCGCCGTCAGGGTGAGGTGCCGGGTCAGCGCCTCGGCCGCCGCGTCGGCGTCACGGGCCAGCGCCGTTTCCTCCAGCAGGCGATGTTCGGCGAGGTGATCGCGGCCGGGGGAGCGGTGCGCCGCCCAGCGGCGAGCCAGTTCGCTCGCCGTCCACATCCGGTCGAAGGTCTCCAGCAGGACGGGGTTCCCGCAGCCGTCCAGCAAGGTCCGGTGGAAGACCCGATGGGCTTCCGACCAGGCCCCGCTGATGTATTCGCCTTCTTCGGGCACGAACGGCGGCGTGCGGCTCAGCCGGTGGTGCGCGGCCCGAACCCGGGCCTCCCAGTCGAGGTCGCCGCGCTCGATGGAGAGGCGCAGCACGAGCGGTTCGATGGTCCGGCGGGCCTCCGTGATCTCCTGCCAGCGGCGATCGGAGAAGGCCGGGACGGCGAAACCGCGGTTGGGGAGCCGGTCGGCGAGGCCGTCGCCGACCACGCGCACGAGGGCCTCGCGGACGACCGCCAGGCTCACGCCGTGTTCCTTGGCGAGATCCTGCGGTTTGAGCGGGGCGCCGGGGGCGTGGTCGCCGCGCATGATCGCGTCCCGCAGGCGCGCGTACACCTGCTCGGAGAGCATCTGCTTGTCCGGTGAAGCCATCCCTGGAGCATAGACGAAGCACTAGATAATCGATTATTTATGTTATGGTCGATTTATGACCCACGCCAACGATCCTTTCGCCCGGCTGCCCGAGGTGGCCTCCTTCGTCGTCACCAGTACCTCCGGTGTCGACTGGTCACCTGGTCGAAGGGCCGGAAAGGACGTCTCGCCCCAGCTGAGCTGGAGTGGTGCCCCGCTCGGCACCAAGAGCTACGCCGTCACCGTCTACGACCCCGACGCCCCGACTTGTTCCGGTTTCTGGCACTGGGCGGTCGCCGACATCCCCGCCGCCGTCACCGAGTTGCCCGAAGGCGCCGGCGACGACAGCGGCTCCGGGCTTCCCGACGGTGCCTTCCAAGTGCCGAACGACGCCCGCCTGGCCCGTTTCCTCGGTGCCGCGCCGCCCGCCGGGCACGGTGTGCACCGCTACTTCGTCGTGGTGCACGCCCTCGACGTCGAGTCGCTCGGCGTCCCGGCCGACTGCACACCCGCCTTCCTCGGTTTCACCATCACCCAGCATGTCCTCGGTCGCGCGGTCCTGGTCGCCACGGCGGAGACCCCGGGGCCCGAACGCATCGAGGTCTCCCGGCTCGTCCCGGCTCCCGCCGAGGACGTCTTCGTGGTCCTGAGCGACCCGAAAGGTCATGTCGACATCGACGCGTCGGGCATGCTCCTCGACGCGGAAGGGGATCCGGTCGAGCGGGCGGGTGACCGGTTCGTGGTGCACATGGACCGGGAGGCCCTGGGCGACGTGCCCTTGGGCAAGTACGACGTCGAGGTCGTCATCACCACCCTCGTCCCGGACGAGGAGATCGCCTGGACCGTCGAGGGCCGGATCCGCCCGCATGCCCGGCACATCTACGGCTACCGGCTGGAGCCCGCCGAGGGCGGCACGCTCGTGACGTCCTATTACGACTGGTCGGAGGTCGGCGAGGAGTGGAAGGAACGGATCACCTTCCCCGTGGTCCCCGAGTCCTCGCTCAAGGCCACGCTCGGGATTCTCGAGCGGACCGTGCGGCGTCGAGCCGTTTCGCCCACGCCCGGGCACTGAACACGACAGAATGCCTCTGTGCGGAACATCCTTGTGGCGGTCGCCCTCGTCCTGCTCGGTGTCACCGGATGTCAGGGCGGTGTTTCCGGTCAAGCCGAGCCCGGAGGCGACAGTTTCGCGATCAAGGACGGGTCGCGGCTGCGGTTCCGCCCGGTACTGACGGAGTTTCCGCCTGGTCCGGCGACCGGCGCGGCGGCCAACCGGCAGAGCACCGATCCCGCCGAACAGCAGGCCGCCGCGGCGGCACTGGACTGCTCGGCGGGAACGGATCCGCTGGACGGCCGTGACGATCCGGCGCTTCCGCTGGTCGGCTGTGACCGGGTGCAGGGCACCAAATACCTGCTCGGGCCTGCCTTCCTCACCGGTGCCGACCTCAGCCGGGCGAGCGCCCAGCTCGATTCGCAGTCGGGTGGCCCGCTCGTCGGGCTCAGCTTCACCGACGCGGGCGCGCGGACGTGGGCCGACTGGACCGCGGCGAACGTCGGCAAGCAGGTCGCGATGGTGCTGAAGAGCCGGGTGCTGACCGCGCCGATGATCCAGTCCGCCATCATCGGCGGGGAAACCCAGATCACCGGCAAGTTCACCATGGACGACGCCCGTCAGCTGGCGCGGGACATCGCCGGCGCCTGACCTCACCTCCTCGTGAGTGGCAAGGACGGTTCTAACCGTCCTTGCCACTCACGAGGCCCCTGGCGCGCCTGGCGGAATACGATCACCGTGACCGACGTTTGAGCGTTCAACTACTTGAGGAGTTGGACATGGGATACGAGATCCTGGGCACCCCGCAGGAGCCGACCTTCGGCCTCGACACGTTCGGCGACGTCGAGAACGGCGCGGACGGCCAGCCGGTGAGCCAGGCCGAAGCCATCCGCCAGGTCGTGGCCGAGGGCGTCCTCGCCGACCAGGTGGGCGTCGACTACTTCGGCGTCGGCGAACACCACCGCGCCGAGATGGCGGTGTCCTCGCCGGACGTCGTGCTGGCCGCGATCGCGGGCCGGACCGAGCGGATCCGGCTGGGCACGGCGGTCACGGTGCTCAGCTCGGACGACCCGGTGCGCGTGTACGAGCGGTTCGCCACGCTGGACGCCGTTTCCCGGGGACGCGCCGAGGTCACGCTCGGCCGGGGCTCGTTCACCGAGTCGTTCCCGCTGTTCGGCTACTCGCTGGAGGACTACGAAGCGCTCTTCGCCGAGAAGCTCGACCTGTTCACGCACTTGCAGGGGGAGAAGCCTGTCGACTGGTCCGGGACCGTCCGCCCTGCACTGGAGGGCGCGCAGGCCTTCCCGGTCACCGAATCGGGCAGCCTGCCCGCCTGGGTCGGCGTCGGCGGCACCCCGCAGTCGGTCGTCCGCGCGGCCGCGTACGGCCTGCCGCTCGTGATGGCCGTGATCGGCGGGTCGCCGGAGCGGTTCGCCCCGCTCGCGGACCTGTACCGGCGCGCGGTGAAGGAGGCGGGTCACCAGGAGCTGCCGATCTCGATGCACAGCCCCGGCCATGTCGCCGAGACCGACGAACTCGCCGTCGCCCAGCACTTCTCGCATCACCAGGCCGCCTTCGCCAAGATCGGCGCCGAACGAGGCTGGGGCCCGATGTCCCGGGCCGACTACGACGCCATGGCCGGGCCGCGCGGCGCACTGTTCGTCGGCTCTCCGGAGACCGTCGCGCGGAAGATCGCGTGGGCCGTGCGGGCCCTCGGCCTGTCGCGTTTCCAGCTCAAATACAGCGTCGGCGCGCTTCCGCACGAGCAGCGCCTGAACTCGATCCGGCTTTACGGCGAGCAGGTCGTCCCGCGCGTGAAGGAGCTGCTCGGCTAGCCTCGAAGGCGTGGTGTTCGATTCCGAGCGATTCGACCTTCAGCCGTACACCGGTTTCGACATGTCCCGTTATGTCCGGCGGACTTATTGCAGCTGGGAGGACTCCGGCTGGGAGTCGTTGCTCGTCCAGCGATTCGACCACGTTCCCGTCGCCGAGGACATGCGGCTGCCCGGCGTCGCGGATCTGCATCTGGTCCTGCCGCTTTCGGGGCGGGCGGAGATGGAGACCCGCGGCGATGGCCGGTGGAACCGGCACCAGTGGGGGCCGGGACGGCTCGAACTCGCCGTTCCCGGCATGCCCCTGCAGCGCCGCTACCGCGGTGACGAAGCGATGCGAAGCCTGCAGGTGCACATCCCCGGCACGACGGTGGAATCGGTGGCGGCGCGGCTGGGTGGCCGCGCGGTGGACCACGAGGCGATGGCCGCGTCCGTCGCCGGGGGCGACCCGTTGCTCGACGAGCTGGTCCGGGCGGTCGGCAACGCCAGGGAGCAGGACGACCTCTACGCGGAATCCGCGGCCGCCTTCCTCGCCGTGCATCTGCTCACCCGCCACACGCGGAAACCGGAGCCGCCGAGCGCGGGCCGGGAGGACCACCGGGTCCGCGCCGCGGTGGCGATGATGCGCGAGCGGCTGGCCGAACCGCTCAGCGTCGCCGAAATCGCCGCGGAAGTGCATTTGAGCGTCTACCACTTCATCCGGGTCTTCAAGGAGAAGACCGGCCAGACCCCGCACCGTTTTCTCGGCGGCCTGCGGATCGAGGAAGCGCGACGGCTGCTGCGCGACACCGATCTCCCGATCGCCCGGATCGCGGGCAGATGCGGGTTCGCCACTCCGGGCGCCTTGTCGGCCGCTTTCCTGAAACACACCGGAGCGCGCCCGTCGGAGTACCGCAATTCCTGATCGTCGTCCCGCAATCCGGCGCATGGTGGCCCCGCCCGCCCATTTCTAGGGTGAGGGATGTGAGTAGCTCTGGAATGCAGTTGTACGACGTCACCGCCGAATCGACGGCGCCGCCCGCCGCGGTGTGGGCACTGTTGCTGGACGCCCGCAGCTGGCCGGTCTGGTCACGGGTGGGATCCCTGGAAGTCGCCGCGTCACAAGGACTTTCCGCCGACGGACGCGACGACGTCGGCGCGGTGCGGGCCTTCCGGACCGGCAAGACGGTCACCAAGGAGCGGATCACCGCCCTCGACCCCGAACGACGGTTCGCCTACGAGGGCGTGGACGTCCCGGTGATGGTCGATTACCAGGCCTCGGTCGACCTGTGCGAAACACCCGGCGGCGGAACCCGGATCCGCTGGCACGGAACGTATCGCGTCGGCAAGGGCAACGCGTGGATCTTCCGCTGGTACCTTCGCCGCTTCATGCGCGGCATGGCGACCGGGCTCGCCGAGCACGCCGGCGGCCCGGCCGAGAAGCCATGACGGGAATCAGTGCCGATGGGCGGCTTCGCGGTGGAAGCCCGCGATCATCGCTTCGGTGCTCGGCGGGTTGAAGGGCTGCCCGAGCGTGCGCATGAGCGAGTTCACGCTGGGGCGGTACATTCCGGTCTTGCAGTAGCGCGATCCCTCGAAGACGCCGACCGTGCCGCCGTCCGGGGAGGGCTTGCCGAGCCAGGCGTACCACTTGGCGCGGCGGTCCTTCATCTGCTGGGCCGTGAGCGCGGAAGCGTTGGGCTCCCGGGGTTCGCGGGCGTCGCAGGTGCCGTAGTCGTATTCGTCGGCGAGCCCGCCGATGGAATGCCCGAGTTCGTGGGCGACGATCTGGCTGGCCTGGATGTTGCCACCCGAAGAGGTCGCGACGCCGCCACCGGCCCCGCCGTACTTCGTGGTGTTCGCCAGCATGATGACCTGGTCGACGTCCGGCGCGGCCGCGGCGTACTGGTTCGCCTTGGTTTCGTTGACGCACAACAGCCGTTCGATACCGCCGCACCAGAAGTACGAGCCCAGCGCGGTGTTGCGCCGGATGCCCTGGGTCGGGTCGTTGGTGATACCGGACTGCGGTGACACCACGTCGACCTGCCAGAGGTTGAACTGCTTGCGGTAGCTCTTGTACGGCTCGATGGCGAACAGCGCCGCGATGCTGTTGCGCACGTGCTGCGAGTACGTGCCCAGCTGGGTGGAGGTGTACCCGTCACCGACGAAGACCAGGTCGAAGGTGGTCTCGCTCGGGCCGTTGGTTTCGATCGGGGTCACCGCGGCGGCGTTCGTGATCTGCTGCGGTGCGGCGGTCCGGTCCGAAGCGGGCCGGGTGACGTCCACCCTGGTGATGGTTCCTCCTGGTTCGAAGGCCTCCATCGACGTCGTGAACGGGGGAGCCGCCGACGCCGTCGCGGGAAGGAACGTGGCGGCGAGAGTGACGGTCAGCGCGACCATGAGGCAGGCGCGTCGCATGCGTACTCCTTGCGGGGAGGGAGGGGAATACGAAAAACGATCCCGACTTTCGACGGCTTCCGGCACATCCCAAGTGGCCATAAGGTCCGCGTGATGGACGTCGAGTTACGTCACCTGCGAGTGGTGTGCGCGGTCGCCGACGCGGGCAGCATCACGCGCGCGGCGATCGGGCTCGGGAGCACTCAGCCCGCGTTGACCGCTGCCCTGCAACGGATCGAGCGCGCGTTCGGGGGAACCTTGTTCGTCCGGGGGCGGGACGGGGTCTTCCCGACGGCGTTCGGTGAATGCGTGCTCGTCCGTGCCCGCGCCGTCCTCGCCGCGGCGGACACGATGCACCGGGACGCGGCGCGTTTCCTGGCGGACGGCGAAAAGCGTCCTGTCGCGCTGGGTGGGATCGGCGGTTCGATGGTCGTCGAGCTGGCGGACCGCCTCGGTGATTCCGGCCGGGGGCAAGCGGTTTCGGTGACCACCGAGTTCTCGCCCTCGCGGTTGCTGGATCTCGTGGCAGGCGGGCAACTCGACGCGGCCGTCGTCGCCGACTATCCCGGGCACGTCCTGCCGCCCGCCCGCGGGGTGGCGTCGCGGCCGCTGGCCACGCAACCGGTGTTCGTGGCCATCGCCGCGGACCATCCGGCCGCGCGCCGCGCGGAGATCGACCTCGCCGACCTGGCCGGGGAGCGGTGGGTGCTCGGACCGTCCGACGGTGCCGGCTGGCCGGAGTGTTTCGAGGAAGCCTGTGCGCGGGCGGGATTCCGGCCGCAGGTGGCGCACCGGAGCACCGAGTTGCGGCCCCTGCAACGGCTGATCGCCGCCGGCCGGGCGATCTCCCCGTGCCAGGTCACCTTTCCCGCCTCACCCGGGATCGCGATCCGGCCACTCACGGGGGATCCGCTGTGGATGCGGTATCTGATCGCCTGGAGCACGGAAGGCGCTTTCGGCGCGGACAGCGCCGTCTTGATCGCCGCGGCCGAAGCGGCCTACCGGTCCGACACCGAAAGCAGCCACCCCTACCGGTGTTGGCTCGAACGTCGCGAACCACCGTCCCGGCGTGCCATCGGGTGACACCTGGTCGGGGAATTCCCCTTGTCGCGCAGGGGTCCTAGCCTCGGATCACCTCCTCGACGAAGGGTAAGAAATTGCGTCTGCGCGCCCTGCTGGCCGCTGCTGTCCTGACCATCACCACCGCTCCGGCCGCGCTCGCCGCGCCGGACGTCGCCCACGGCACCGATGTCCCACCAGGGCAGTTCGGGTTCGTCGCGAAGATCGCGATGACGAAGATCCCACGCCCGGACGGCTCGACCTACAGCAGCTACTGCACGGGTGCGCTGATCGCGCCCGGCTGGGTCGTCACCACCGGGCACTGCTTCCACGACGCGCACCGCAAGCGCGTCGCGGGCAAGGTGCCGTACCCGACCTTGGTGACGTTGGGCCTCGTCGACGAGTCGATCGAGTCAGGCGTGGCCCGCAAGGCGACCGAAGTGCTGCAGGCGAAGGAAAACGACGTCGCGCTCATCAAACTGGACACCCCGGTGACGACGGTGACCCCGCTGACGGTGAACCGGGTGCTCCCGAAGATCGGCCAGCAGCTGACGCTGGCGGGCTGGGGCAGCCTGACCGCCAAGAACCCCGCTCCGGCCACCCGGATGCAGCAAGGCACGGTCCAGGTGGCGACGGTGGCCCCGACGACGATCGGCGTCCGCGGCGCGGCACCCTCGATCACGACCAGTGCCTGCACGTACGACTCGGGTGCGCCGTACTTCGTCCCGGGAGGCGAGAGCGGCGTCTTGGTGTCGCTGGAGGCCACCGGGCCGGACTGCCCGCACGCCGGGATCGAGACGACCTCGCGCGCCGACGTCATCGCGGACTGGATCGCCACCCGAACGGCCTAACGGTTCGTTTCGTCCGGCGGCGGAGCGGGTAGTGGCGTGGGCAGGAGGTAGTGCGATGACGAGTACTCGAATGACCGCGCCTCCGGCGCCGCCGAACCCCATGCCGCCGGACCCCGCCGTCCCCGACCCCGGGATTCCCGAACCGGTGCCGGACCCGGGCAGGCCGGAGCCGGTCCCGGATCCCGGGGTGCCCGAACGGGTTCCCGATCCGGGGCCGGACCGCCCGATCCCGGAGCCCGAGAGCCCGCCGGAAGCCCAGCCGGGACCGGCGGGACTCAGAGGGTGAACGCGAGCCAGAGCGCGAGCCAGGCGCAGGCCGCGACCGCGACGACGACCGCGATCACCCGCAGGCCGGCGGTGGCGATCCGGAGCGACGCGGTGCCGGTGTGGTGCCGGTGATTCCCCATGATTCCGCCCTCCTTCCCACCTCACCATCCGCTCTCGGCGCGTTCGGCGCAGCGGGGAAGGTCCATCCGGGTGACCCCGGCCGGGTGAGCCCACCCCCGCATTTAAGTCCTCTGAATGCGGTAATTCGATCGCTAAGTACCGCATTCAGAGGACTAAATGCGGAGGTGGTCAGAGCCAGTCGTTGTGCGCGGCGAAGACTCCCAGCTGGAACCGGCTGGACACGCCCGCCCGGTCCATCAGGGTTTCGAGATAGCGGAACAGGGTGCGCCTGCTGACGCCGAGTTCGGCGGCGATCTCGTCGTCCTTCCGTCCGGCCGCGAGCAGGAGCAGGAGTTCCCGTTCGACCGGCCTGATCGGCTGGTCGGCCGTGCGGGCATGCCGGTCGAGCGGAAGCGCCGCCGCCCACGAGGTTTCGAACAGTCCTTCCAGCGCGGAGAAAAGACTGCAGGGACGCACGATGACGATGGACTGGTTGCGATCCGCCTCGCGGATCGTCAGCGCGATGGTCGCCGCACGGTCGTCGAACAGCGTCAGCTTCACCGGGAGCTCGGGCAGCAGGCGGGCCTGTTCGCCTGCCCGCAGGCAGGGCAGGATGTTCGTGGCGAGGTAGCCGGGATCGCCGAGCGACGCTCCACTGTAGACACATCGGTAGCTGATCCCGCGCCGTAGTTGCTCCTCCTCCAGGAGATTCCGGCGGCCACCGGTGAAGTAGGGCGGGGAGTCGAGGCGGCGCACCTGGTGCCGCACCGTGGTCGCGAGATGCCGCAGCCGGGGGACGATGGCGTCGCCGGTGACCACTTCGAGCAGGTCCTGCGCGTCCGGCATCCCCGAATGCGCGCGCCGGAAGGCGCGATACGCGGTCTGGACCGCGAGCCGCGCGTCGTGCAGTTCGGCCTGCCGTCGCGTGGTCAGTGCCGTGAGCGCTTCGCTGGGGTTCGCGGGGAGGTATGCGGACCCGTCCACTCCGGACTCCACCGCGAGCCCCGCGTCGGCCAGTTCCTTCAGTGCCAGCTGGACGGTCTCCGCGTCGCCCTCCCTCCAGGCCAGCTCGCCGGCGGTGACGGGGGCGCTTTCGAGCATCCGCCGGTAGATCCGGGCGGCGGTCTCGCCGAGACCCAGCCTGGTCAGCTGCGCGCCGAGCCCGTCCGGGGGAGCCGTCGATTCCACTTTCCACCTGCCTCTCAGCGGTCCGGGAGCGGTGCCGCCACCGCTCCCGGACCGGTTCGCCGAACCCTAGACGCCCGAGGTGTCGCGGATCCAGGAGCGGTTCGCCGAGATGCTGGTGTGGGTCGAGGTGTCCACCTTGTTGCCGGCGATGTGCACGCCGACCTGCTTGCCGCCGACGAAGACCGGGCCGCCGGAGTCGCCGCCGTTGGTCAGCCCGTCACCCCGGCGGGCCTTGATCAGTCCACTCCCGACACTGGTCACCGTCATCCGGGCGACCTTGAGGTAGCGCTGCAGGTCGCCGTCTTCGTTGTAACCCCAGCCATAAACGTGTTCGGTGTCGCCGACGGCGACGGAAGTACCGAGAGACGCGTACGTCGTGCTCACCGAGCGGTCGAGCCTCAGCAGCGCGATGTCGGCGCCGCTGGACGGGGTGTGGATGCCGGTGACCACGGCGTACGTTCCGGCCCGGTGGTCGACGTCGCCCACCCGGACGGAGTAGTCGGCACCGGGTTCGTCGACGCAGTGCTCGGCCGTGAGCACCCAGCGGGAGCTGATGATCGAACCGGAGCACCACTGCTGCCCGTTCTGTTCGATCATGGCCGCCCACGGGCCGGACTGGGCGTATTCGCCGTCGATGATGGGGGCCGCGACGGCGGCGGGCGCGACAGTCGTGAGCCCGGCCGCGCACAGCAGGGCGGTGAGGAGACCTCGGATGCGCATGGGTGCCTTCCAATGCAGGGGAATCGGGAAAGGAATGGGGAATCGACGGGTCACCCGTTCACGGCCATGGCGGATCACCAGGGATCGCCCGGCCGGATCCGATATCGGTTTTCCCATGCTAGGCAGGCGGATACGGCGGTTGATAGCGACTAAAGACGGGAACCGGACCAGCGCTTTCGGCACGTGAGTGCCGATGGCACCGATGGGTCACGGGCGGCGTCGTGAGTGGCGATCGGCGTGTCGCGAAAGCCACTTTGGGGACATCAGGCGTCGCGAAAGTGGCTTTCGCGACACGTCTCAGCCGATCAGCGGCGGCGTTTCCGGGACGGCTGCGGATCGAGCAGCTCCTCGGCGAGCAGGATCGTCCGCTCCGACAGCGTGACGGACCACCGCTCGACCGAGTCGCCGATCCGGCCCGCCTCCCGGCGCACTCCCTCGCCCGCGGGCATGCCGTGCCGCTCGGCGAGGCCCGCGAGCCTGCCGCCGGAGAGCAGGACCAGATCGGCGAGCCGCTCGCCCAGTTCGGTCAGCCGGTTCGCCGTCCGGCCCGCACGGCGCGCCACGAGGTCTTCGGTCTCCCGTCGCAGCTCCCGGACCGCGGCCCTCGACTCGTTCGGCGTCCCGGTGAGCGCGGACCTCAGGGTTTTCGTCACGTCCATCAGGGATCGACCTCCACGCGGCTCCACTGCATTCAGTGTACAGCTGTACTCCGTATCTGAGGAATACGCGATCCCGTATTCCTTTGCGGGCGCCAAAAGAGGCGACAGCTGGAGTACGTGCGTAAGCGGAGCGGCCGGTCGACACGGCATCCAGCGGCAGTCGCAAAATTTCTGAAACGTGTCAACTTCTTGCATTTTGTCCCCGGGTTGTTGCATGCTCGTACGGCTCTGGCTCCCTCCCCGCCGTCTCAAAGAAGAGAAGACGCCATGACACGTATGCGCCTGTCCCGGCTCATCGCCGGTCTCCTGGTCTCGGGGCTTTCCGTCGCCGGACTCTCCCTCGCTTCCGCCGCGAGCGGGCCACCTCCCGATCCCGTCGCCACCCCCGTTCCGGCCGCGCTCGCCGAAGTGCCATTGACGCGCACGGTGTCGGCGAGCAGCGCGTTGCCCGGTTATCCCGTCGCGAACGCCGTCGACGGAAACCGGGAGAGCTACTGGGAATCCGCCAACAACGCCTTCCCGCAGTGGATCCAGGCCGATCTCGGCACGGCGAAGTCCCTCTCGCGGATCGTGCTGAAACTGCCCGTCGGCTGGGAATCCCGCACCCAGACGCTGGCCGTGCGCGGAAGCACCGACGGCACGGCGTTCACCGACCTCGCCGCGCCGGCCGGCTACGCGTTCGCTCCCGGCACCAACACGGTCACCATTCCGATGACCACGTCGGCCCGCTACGTGCGGCTGCAGGTCACCGCGAACTCGCGGTGGCCCGCCGCGCAGCTCTCGGAATTCGAGCTGTACGGGCCGGACACCGGCGACACGCAGGCGCCGACCGCGCCGGCGAATCTCGCGCTGACCGAGCCCGCCGCCGGTCAGATCCGGCTGACCTGGTCGCCCTCGGCGGACAACGTCGGCGTCTCCGGCTACACCGTCTATCGCGACGGGACGCCGGTCACCACGATCATCGGCACCACGTTCACCGAATCCAGGCCCGCGGGGACACGGGTCGAGTACTTCGTGCGCGCAAAGGACGCGGCAGGCAACGAATCCGTCGACAGCAACCACGTCGTGCGCTCCGGGACGAGCGCGGGAGCGAACCTGGCGGCGGGCAAACCGATCGAGGCCACGTCGACCGTCCATTCGTTCGTCGCGGCCAACGCCAACGACAACGACACCGCCACGTATTGGGAATCCGCGGCGGGTTACCCGAACGCGCTGACGGTGAAGCTCGGGGTCGACGCGGACGTCGATTCGGTCGTGGTGAAGCTCAACCCGGACGCGATCTGGGGCGCGCGGACACAGAATTTCGAGGTTCTCGGCCGGGCGCAGGGTGCCACCGCGTTCACCACGCTTGCGGCGCGAGCCGACCACCGCTTCGACCCCGCCACCAACCAGAACTCGGTCGTCGTCCCGGTCAGCGGGCGCGCTTCGGAGGTGCGCCTGCAGTTCTTCGCCAACTCCGGCGCGCCCGGTGGTCAGGTCGCGGAATTCCAGGTGATCGGCACTCCCGCGCCGAACCCGGACCTCGTCGTCACCGGCACGACCTGGACGCCGTCGAACCCGACGGAGACCAGCAGGCTGGCCGTGTCCGCGACGGTGAAGAACACCGGTACCGCGAACGCGGCCGCCACCACCGTGAACGTCAGCCTCGGCGGCGCCGTCGTCGGTGACGCGGCGGTCGGGGCGCTCGCCGCCGGCGAGTCCGCCACGGTGACCGTCGACGCGGGAACGCGTCCACAGGGGACCTACACCGTGGCCGCCACCGCCGACCCGGCGGGCACGGTGGCCGAACAGGACGAAACCAACAACACCTACACGTCGCCGACATCGCTGATCGTCGCGCAGGCGCCGGGGCCCGACCTGGTGGTCACCGGCATCACCTCGAATCCGCCCAACCCGGCGGCCGGTTCGGCGGTGTCCTTCACCGTCGCGGTGCACAACCGCGGCACGAGCGTGGCGGGCGCTTCGGTGACGCGGCTGGCTGTCGGCAGCACCACGCTGACCGGCACCACCGGTGCGATCGAGGCGGGTGCCACCGCGAACGTCGCGATCTCGGGCACGTGGACCGCCGCCGACGGTGGCGCGACCCTGACCGCGACGGCCGACGCGAACGGCGCGGTCACGGAGACCAACGAGTCCAACAACAGCCTGTCGAGGGCGATCGTCGTGGGCCGCGGCGCGGCGGTCCCGTACGTCGAATACGAGGCGGAATCCGCGCAGTACCAAGGACAACTGCTGGAAGCCGACCCGCTTCGCACGTTCGGCCACACGAACTTCGCGACCGAATCCTCTGGCCGCAAGTCCGTGCGGTTGGCGAATCAGGGGCAGTACGTGGAGTTCACGTCGGCGAACCAGGCGAACTCGATCGTCGTGCGCAACTCCATTCCCGACGCCCCCGGTGGTGGCGGGCAGGACGCGACGCTCAGCCTGTACGTCAACGGGACTTTCGCGCAGAAGCTGACGTTGTCGTCGAAGCACAGCTGGCTCTACGGCAGCACCGACGATCCCGAAGGCCTGACCAACACCCCGCAGGCCAACGCGCGACGGCTGTTCGACGAGTCGCACGCGCTGCTGTCCCGGTCGTATCCGCCGGGCACGAAATTCAAGCTGCAGCGGGACAGCGGTGACAACGCGGCGTTCTACATCGTCGACCTCATCGATCTGGAAGAGGTCGCCCCGGCGTCTGCGAAGCCCGCGAACTGCGTGTCGATCACGGAGTACGGCGCCGTGCCGAACGACGGGAACGACGACTCGGCGGCGATCCAGCGCGCGGTGACCGACGACCAGAACGGCGTGATCACCTGCGTCTGGATCCCGGCGGGGCAGTGGCGGCAGGAGAAGAAGATCCTGACCGACGACCCGAACGTGCCCAACGGCGGCGGCCAGTACAACCAGATCGGCATCTCCAACGTGACGATCCGTGGCGCCGGGATGTGGCATTCGCAGCTGTACTCGCTGATCGAGCCGCAGAACGCGGGCGGCATCAACCATCCGCACGAGGGCAACTTCGGGTTCGACATCGACAAGAACACGCAGATCTCCGACATCGCCATCTTCGGTTCGGGCCGGATCCGTGGCGGGGACGGCGGCGCGGAGGGCGGTGTCGGTCTCAACGGCCGGTTCGGCACCGGCACGAAGATCACGAACGTGTGGATCGAGCACGCCAACGTCGGCGCGTGGGTCGGCCGGGACTACAGCAACGTCCCGGCGCTCTGGGGCCCGGGTGACGGCCTCGAGTTCAGCGGTATGCGGATCCGGAACACCTACGCCGACGGCATCAACTTCACCAACGGCACCCGCAACTCGAAGGTGTTCAACTCGTCGTTCCGTACCACCGGTGACGACTCGCTCGCGGTGTGGGCGAACCAATACGTGAAGGATCCGTCGCAGGACATCGCGCACGACAACGTGTTCGCCAACAACACGATCCAGCTCCCGTGGCGTGCCAACGGGATCGCGGTCTACGGCGGCTACGGCAACAAGATCGAGAACAACATCGTCCACGACACGATGAACTACCCGGGCATCATGCTGGCGACGGACCACGATCCGCTGCCGTTCTCCGGGGAGACGCTCATCGCGAACAACGCCCTGTACCGCTGCGGCGGCGTGTTCTGGGGCGAACAGCAGGAGTTCGGCGCGATCACGTTCTTCGCGCAGGGCAAGGACATCCCCGGGGTCGTGCTACGGGACACGGAGATCCACGATTCGACCTACGACGGTGTCCAGTTCAAAACGGGTGGCGGCGTCGTGACCGCCGCCCTCAGAGGCGTCAAGATCGACAAGTCCAACAACGGCGCGGGCATCCTCGCGATGAGCGGCGCCCGCGGCAGCGCGACCTTGACGAACGTGACGATCACGAACTCCGCGAACGGCGACATCGTTCGTCAGCCGGGGTCGCAATTCGTGATCAACGGCGGGCCGGTGCCGGCGGTGGTCTCGTCGGGCCGCCGTACACGGTAGGCCGGAGGTGATCCGGGGCCGGAGCGGGAGACCGCTCCGGCCCTGTTTCATGGCCGGGGGCTCAGACCCGCGATGGCCAGCCGGAACAGCCGGTCCGCCTGGGCGGCGGGATCCGGGTAGTGCTCGGTGGCCAGGACGATGCCGACGATCAGGGTGATCAGGTCGGCGACGGTGACGTCCGGGGACACCACACCGTCCCGCGCGGCCCGCCGCACGAGCGGATCCCCGGCTTCCTCGATCGCGACGGAACAGGAGTTCTCGTGCTCCAGTGGGCCGTCGTAGGCGAGCGCGGCCGCCAAACCCCTGGCGGAGACGCAGTAGGTGACGACCTCGTCGAGCCACGTCAGGAGCGCCTTCCGGCTGTCGTCCTCGCCGGTCAGCTCGGCGGCGCGGGCGCACAACGCCGCGATCCGGTTCGCGGAGACCGCCTCCAGCAGCGCCCGGCGAGTGGGGAAGTGGCGCCGGACGGTCGCCGAGCCGACGTTGGCGGTCCGCGCGATCTGCTCCAGGGAAGCGCCGGAGCCGTGCGCCGCGACCTCCTCCTCGGCGACCGCGAGGATGCGCGCGTAGTTGCGCCGTGCGTCGGCGCGCCGGCCGTCGGACATGTCTTCACCTCGGAGTTTGCATAAGTGGCGGGCCCCGCCATATTGTAGCGGACGATAAGTGGCGGGCCCCGCCACTTAGTCGACCGAAGGAGTCACCATGTCCCCAGCACCCGTTTTGGTCACCGGCGCCACCGGCAGGCAGGGCGGTGCGACCGCCCGGGCCCTGCTCGCGGCCGGTGTTCCCGTCCGCGCGCTGGTGCGCGACCCGGCCAGGGCGAAAGCCCTCGAAGCGCTCGGCGCCGAACTCGTCGTCGGCGATCTCCATGACGTCGATTCCGTGATCCGGGCGGCCAAGGGCGCGCGTGCCGTCTTCTCGGTGCAGATGCCGGGCATGAGCGCCGAAGGATTCGACTTCGCCGGCGAGGTGAGTCAAGGCGTCAACCTCATCGAAGGCGCGAGGGCGGCCGGGGTGCCGCAGTTCGTGCACACCTCCGTTTCGGGCGCCGGTCAGCACGTCGAGGCGGACGGATGGGCCGAAGGGCGCTGGATGTCGATGGAGCCCACGCTGGGCGCCAAGGCTGCGATCCAGGACCGGCTCCGCGAAGCCGGATTTCCCCAGTGGACACTGCTCAAGCCGGGCTTCTTCATGGAGAACTTCCTGCCCGACATGAAGTTCCTGTTCCCGCGCGGGGTGGACGGCGGTCTGGTGAGCGTCATCAAGCCGTCGACGTCGCTGTCTCTGGCGGCCGTCGACGACATCGGCACCGCGGCCGCCGCGGCCATCGCCGAACCGGAGCGGTTCGCCGGGGTCGAATTGGAGCTGGCGAGCGACTTCCTGACCATGGCGGAGATCGCCGAAGTCCTGTCGAGTGTGCTGGGCACGCCGCTGACGGCGCCGGACATGACCGTCGAGCAGGCGGTCGCCGCCGGGATGCCGCCGATGGGTGCCTCGCACGAGTGGCTGAACGTGGTCGGCCAGCCCGGGCGACCGGAATTCGCGCGGGAACTCGGCCTCCCGCTCACCGGATTCGCCGACTGGGCGCGAAAACACCTCGCGTAGTACGTGATCGTCGGGGCATGCGCATCGAGCCGACCGGGGGCGCACTAGTTGACAAGTCCTATAGGTGACTAGTCTACTAGTGACATGGTTCTCTCCCGCCTCATCCTGGGGTTGCTCGCCCTCGCGCCCATGACCGGCTACGACCTCAAACGCCATTTCGATTCGACCGTCGGGCACTTCTGGGCGGCGGACAAGGCGCAGATCTATCGCACCCTTGCCCGGCTCGTCACGGACGGGCTCGCCGAGGTCGAGAAGGTGGCCGGTTCCGGGGCGCCGGACAGGCAGGAACACCGCATCACCGCGGCAGGGCGGGCGGCGCTCGCCGAGTGGCTGGCGAGTGAGCCCGAGCGGCACGTCGAACGCGATCCGTTCCTCGCGCGGGTGTTCTTCGGCGCGGATCTCGATGGTGACGCCTTCCGCTCCCTCCTGGCGGCGCACCGCGAGGTGACCCGGGCGCGGCTGGAGCGGTTCGAACGGACGCGGGCGGAGTCTGGCGCGCCCGACCGGGCGGCCAGGCTTCGACTGTCCACACTGGACAACGGAATCGCACACCTGCGCGTCGAACTGGACTGGCTCGACGCGCTCGAGAAGGAACTCGCGTGAGCGCGTTCCCCGAGGTGCATTCCGCCGGGACGGCCACGGCGGAGCGGCCGGTGGTGCTGCTGCACGGCGGCAACGTCGCGAACTGGATGTGGGAGCCGCAACTTCCCGCGTTCGACGATCGGACGGTGCTCACGCCGGATCTGCCGGGCTTCGGCGAACGGGTCGGCGAGGACTGGCCGGGCTTGGACGCGGTGGCGGACGACGTCGTCGCGAGAGTGACCGGGCACGGCGTCGACGGTCCGTTCGATCTCGTCGGGCTGTCCCTCGGAGCGCTCACGGCGTTGCGCGTGCTGGCGCGGCATCCGGGCCGGGTGAGTTCGGCGTTCCTCACCAGCGCGCCACTCGTGCCCGCCGGTGCCGGGATGCGCTTGTACTGCGGGCTGCAAACGGCGTTCTCGCGGGCTCGCTGGTACTGGCGCGCCCAGGCGGCTGTCTTCGGGCTTCCCGGCGACGCACGAGCCCGGTATGTCGAGCACGGTCTCTCGGTGCGCCGCGAAACCGCGTCCGCGATGGCCGCCGAGGTCTGCGCGGGCGGTGTGCCCGCGGAAGTGGGCCGCTATACCGGGCCGCTGCTCGCGACAGCGGGGGAGAAGGATTCGGCGGCGGTGCGACGCTCGCTTTCGGAAATCGCGCGGGCCGCGCCCCAGACGCGGTCGCGGCTCGTGCCGGGGATGCACCATATTTGGAACGTGGAAAACCCGGAACTGTTCAACGGAGTCCTTCGCGCCTGGCTCGGGGGAACCGTGGATCCGCGTCTCGTGAGCTGACCGCCGGCGAGCGTGTCAGAGCACCGGGATCTCCGCCCACACCGTTTTGCGTCCCGCGCGGGCGATCACACCCCACCGGGCGCTGATCGCCTCGACCAGTGCCAGCCCTCGCCCGCGGGGGCTCGTCGGGTCCGCCTTGGTCACGCGGTACGGCCGCAGGCGCGGCCGGTGGTCGTCGACTTCGACACGGACGACGTCCCGGCCGGACGGTACGGAGACCCTGAGCTCGGCGACCCCGTCCGCGTGTTCGTGCGCGTTGGTGACCAGTTCGGTGGTCAGCAACTCGGTGTCCGCGATGGTGGTGCGGCCGACCTCGCTCAGCCGCTCCCGCAGCCAGGCCCGGATCTCCCCGAGCGGCGGGGCGATGCCGGCGGGGCATTCGTAAGCCTGTCGTGTTCTCGTTATACCCACGCGTTCTCCTTAGCGGATTTCCCAGCTTGGCCAAGAGCATGGGCGCAGTCGGGAGATACCCACGGAGCGCGGGGTTCACACGTCGGAAGTCCCGGCGATCGCGGTGACCCTGATCTCGACCCGCATCTTCGGCGCGCCGAGGGCCGGGACGCCGGTCTCCGTCCAGATCGGCGCTCGGTCGCCCATATGCGCGCGGAACTGCTCGACCATCACGCGGTTGTGGGTCTCGCCGAGGAAACCGGGGGTTTCCGGGACGTGGTACGAGTTCACGGCGATGACATCGCGCCAGGTGACGCCTGCCGTGGCGAGGGTCCGCTCGACGTTCTCGAAGGCCTTGACGATCTCCTCCTCGAGCGATTCGGGGAAGTTCAAGTCGTCGTCCCAGCCTCCTTGTCCCGAGATCTCGACGCGATCGCCGACGCGCACCGCCTGGCTGTAGCGCATCACTTTCAGTTGCCGGTCGCCGTATCCAGGCGTGGCGAAGAACTCCGGCTGGGGCATGGTGGATCCTCTCGCTGACTTCATCCTTGAAGTGAACGTAGCACGATTTGACTTCACATGTGAAGGCATCGAGTTCTGGGTAAGGTTCCGCCATGGCCACCCCGGACCCCGACGAAGCGCTGTGGCTGTCCGCTGCCGAAAAGGAGGCCTGGACCGGACTGGTCTCCCTGGTCCTCCTGCTGCCGGGACGGCTCGAGTCGCCGCTGCAGCAGGACGCCGGGCTGACGCTGTTCGAGTACCTGACCCTCAGTCATATTTCGGAGGCTCCGGACCGGCGGCTGCGGATGAGCGAGCTGGCCTACCTCGCCAACGGCTCGCTCTCGCGTCTGTCCAATGTGGTCAAACGCTTCGAGCAGCGGGGCTGGGTGGAGCGGATGCCGGACCCCGGCGACGGCCGGTACACGCTCGCCGTGCTCACCGACGACGGCTACGACGTGGTCGTCGCGGCGGCGCCCACGCACGTCCGTTCGGTGCGGGAGCTCGTCCTTGACCCCTTGACCGCGGAGGATCAGCAGGCGCTGGCCCGGATCGCCGCGAAATTGCGGACACGGCCCGCCGATCTCGCTTAGGTGAGGGCCACTCACGACCCGCGCTCCACCATTGACCCGCCCGACACGAGGTCTCGCCGCGGTATCGGCCGGCGGGCCGCGTTGCGACATTCGGTGCGCATTCGCTGGTGACTTCAGATTTTCGCCCGGCGAGAGTGATCACGGGAAACGCCGAAATCTTCGGCACCTCTCACACTGAAGAGTGAGAGGTGCCGAACGTCCTTCGACTGGACGGCGCAACGCGGACCTGGTCCGAGTAGCCCGGATCCCCGGTAACAGGCCGTTGGGTGCGTGACGCAGGGCGCTCCGGGTGAAGTCCGGTCCTCCCGCTAACGAAAAGCGAAATATTCCGTCTTCTTCACCGAGCCCACAGGAATTCCGGCCCCGGCCGGGTCTCGAAAGGGAAGTCCATGTCACGAAGACCATTGCTCGTCGTCCTGGCCGCCGTTTCGGCGATGCTCGCGTCCACCGCGGTCGCCGCCGCGGCTCCGCCGGGAGTGGACCCGGCCACGCTCGACCTCACCCTGAACGCGGGGCAGAGCACGACCGTGACCAAGAACGTGACGACCTCGGCCGTGCCGCCGAATCCCGATCTCGTCCTGCTCGCGGACACCACGGGCAGCATGGGCGGGCCGATCGGCAACGTGCGGTCGAACGCCGGCGCCATCACCGGTGACGTCCTGGCCGCGCAGCCGACCGCGCAGTTCGGTGTCGCCGAGTACAAGGACTTCACCGACTCGGTGCCGTTCAAGGTCAATCAGGGCATCACCGGGGACACGACAGCCGTGCAGGCGGGCATCAACCAGTGGGTGGCCTCGGGCGGCGGGGACACGCCCGAGGCGAACCTGAACGCGCTCTACCAGCTGGCCACCGGCGCGGTCGCCTTCCGGCCGGACGGCACCCGCATCATCGCGTGGTTCGGCGACGCGCCGTCGCACGACCCGAGCGGCGGGCACACCCTGGCCCAGACCATCGCGGCGTTGCAGGCGGCGAAGATCCGCGTGGTCGCCGTCAACGTCGGCGCGCTCGACGCCACGGGGCAGGCTTCCGCCATCACCTCGGCCACGGGCGGGGTGCTGCTGAACAACGTCCCGGCCGGGCAGGTCTCCCAGGCCATTTTGGACGGCATCAAGTCCATCGAGGTCACGGTGACCCCGAAGGTGACCAGCTGCGATCCGCAGCTCACCGTCACCAACGAGCCGGGCAGCGTCACGGTGGCCAGCGGCGGGGTCGCCACGTTCACCGAGACGATCAAGGCCGCCGCCGGCGCCGCTCCCGGCACCTACCAGTGCGTCGTCGACTACCAGGTCGACGGGGCTTCGCGGGGATACATCGAGACCACGACCGTGCGCGTTCTCGGCCTGAGCATCGACGACGTGACCGTCGGCGAGGGCTCCGGTGGCGCGCAGGTGCCCGCGACGTTCACGGTGTCGCTGCTCGGCGGCCCCAGCCCGAATCCGGTGACGGTCCAGTACGCGACCGCCAACGGCACCGCGTCCGCGCCCGCCGACTACACGGCGGCGAGCGGGACGGTCACGTTCGCCCCGGGCCAGACGACCAGGCCGGTGACCGTCCTGGTCAACCCGGACACCGTCGACGAGCCGGACGAGACGTTCACGGTGAATCTTTCGGCCCCGTCGGGTGCCGGTCTCATCGACGCGACCGGGGTCGGCACGATCGTCGACGACGACCGTGACGGCGTCTTCTCCTGCACCGGCACCGCGGCGAACGTCCTCGGGGTGACCGCGGCGCGGGCCAATCCGGCGAACCTGCCTTGTGCCGACGACAGCAGCACCGTCGCCGCCGCGACGCTCAACGCCGGCCTGATCAAGGTCGACACCAAGGTGCTGACCGCGTCGACCGATCTCACGCCGGACGACCAGTCGGCGGCCCCGGCCGCGGGCGATCGCGCGCTGGCGTCGGCCAAGATCGACAAGACGGTGATCAGCACGCTCGGGCTGACCATCGAACTCGGCGTGATCCAGTCGCAGGCGACCGCGACCTGTCAGCCGTCGCCGGGCGGGCTCGCCCCGGTGCTGGCCGGCAGTTCGAATGTCGCTTCGCTGAAGATCAACGGTGAGTCGATCACCGTGGGCTCGGCGCCGCTGACCATCCCGCTGGTCATCGGTTCGCTGAAGCTCAACGGCCAGACCGTGGCGAACGGCGTGGTGAAGCAGCAGGCCGTCGCACTGGACACCGCGCTCGCGAAGATCGTGCTCGCGGAGTCCCAGGCCGACGTGCACGGAACCTCGGCGCATCCGGCGGGCAACCCCTGCCGTCGCTGAGTCGCTGAAACCCGCAGGGACGGACGGAACCTCGTCCGTCCCTGCGGTTCGTTCAGGGCAGCGCCTTCACCGCGGCCGCGGTCGCGTCGGCCAGGAGCTTGTTGTCGATCTCGGCGGCCTTCTCCGAACGGTCGGTCAGCACCGAGATGACGATCGGCGCCCGGTTCGGCGGCCACACGACCCCGATGTCGTTGCGTGTCCCGTAGGACGCCGTCCCGGTCTTGTCGGCGACCGGCCAGCCGGGCACCCCGGCGCGGATGTTCTGATCGCCGGTGGTGCTGCCCCGCATCATGTCGACGAGGATCTTGCGTTTGTCCTCGGGGAGGGCGTCTCCGAGGGCGAAGGCGCGCAGGCTCGCGGCGAGCGCACGCGGTGTGCTCGTGTCCCGGGTGTCGCCGGGGAAGGTGTCGTTGAGTTCCGGTTCGATCCGGTCGGCGTGGCTCGTGGTGTCGCCGATCGCGCGCAGGACCGCGTTGAGACCCTCGGGGCCGCCGAGTTCGCGGAAGAGCAGGTTCCCGCCGGTGTTGTCGCTGTACCGGAGGGTCGCGTCCATGACGGCGCGCAGCGGCATCCCCTTCGCCACGTGTTTCTCCGTGACCGGCGAGTTCACGACCAGGTCCTTCCGGTCGTAGGTCACCGTGCGGTCCAGTTCGGCGACCGGTGTCCGCCGCAGGACGCCACCGGCGCTGAACACCTTGTGGGTCGAGGCGTAGGCGAAACGTTCGTCGGCGCGGAAGGCGACTTCGCGGCCTGTCGCGGTGTCCACCGCATACACCCCGAGCCGGGCGCGGTAGGTGCGTTCGAGCTGTTCGAAGTCGGCTCGCCCGGTCGTCGCGACCGGCGAAGCGGCGGCGGGCGGTGGCGCGGGGGCAGGCGTGGAACACGCGGCGAGTGACGCGACCGAGAGCGCCAGCAGGGCGGCCCAGCGGCGAGAAGTGACGGACATGCCCGCAGTCTGCCCAGCACCGGTCATGCTGTCCAAGACACGAATGACCTCTTTCATGCGTGATCGGCATAGTATGTGTTCGTGGACCTGATCGGGAGCTGCCGGGCGTTCGTGAGCGTGAGCGAGGCCGGGACCTTCACCGCGGGCGCCGCGATCGCGCGTATCCCCCAGCCGGTGGCGAGCCGCCGGATCGCCGCGCTGGAACGGCATTTCGGCGAGCGGCTGTTCGATCGCTCCACCCGCCGGGCCGTGCTCACGCCGTTCGGCCGGGACATGCTGCCGTCGGCGAAACGGCTGGTGGCACTGGCCGACGCGATGGAGCACGACGCGCAGCGCGCCAAACTGCGGCCGATGCGGCTGGCGATGCCGGATACCTGCACCGTCCGCGAGCTCGCCGAACTCGACGCGGCGGCGCGAGCGCTGGACGTCTTCCTGGAGTTCCGGCAGGCGCCGCCGGGGGAACGGGCGGAACTCGTGCGCACACAGGAGGTCCGCGCGGCACTCACGGCCGTTCCCGCCGAAGAAGGCACCTGGACGGTGCCGCTCGGGCTGGCGGGCGGGGGAAGGCCGCGGGCGGACGCGCTCCACCTGGAAACGCTGCGCGTCGGCCGGTCCGGCCGGTCGCCCCGCCGGGTCTGGATCCAGCCGGAGGACGACGTGCCGCATATCCGGGATCGCCTCTTCCGGATCCGCGACTCGGTGGGCTTGCGGCCCGCGCAGGTGTCCGTCGCCGAAGCCCTCACCGCGGCCGCCGCGGCGGTGTTCGGTTCGGACGATCTGCTGCTCTGCTCGGCGGCCCAGGCCACCGGGCTCGGCCTGAACTGGCGGCCGATCGGTGAACTCCGGCTCGCGCGCGGGTTCGAGATCACGGCGGGGCCCGGCGAGGACGCGCAGCGGCTCCGGGCACGATTGTGGCCGGACATCGCCCGGTGTCTCGGCGCGGAGGAGACGACATGAACACGGAGGCGCTGCTCCTCGGGCTGCGCGCCGAACTGGACGACGGCGGCCTGCGCGGTTCCTTCCTCGTGCGCGATCTGCGGACCGGATACGAGATCGGCATCGACCCCGACCTGGAATTCCCGAGCGCCTCGCTGGTGAAGATCCCGCTCGCCGCGGCGACCCTGGAGCGGATCCGCCGGGGCGAACTGGACGGCTCCGCGCCGATCGACGTCGAGCCGGGACGGGCCACCGCCCCGGGACCGACCGGGCTGACGCGGTTCCGGCATCCGGCCAGGGTGGCGATCGACGACCTGCTCTATCTGACGATGGCCATCAGCGACGAGACCGCCGCGGACGCGCTCTTCGCGCTGACACCGCCCGCCGAGGTCACCCGGATGACCCGCGAATGGGGCGTTTCCGGGATCACCGCACGGCATCCGGCGGCCGACCTCAGTGACACGCCCGCCGAACGGTTCGCCCCGGCCGACGTCCACCTCGCGCACGCACTCGCGATCAACGCGGGCACCGCGGGGCGAGGCCATCCTGTTCCGCAGCTCGACGTCACGCGCGCGAGTTCCGGTTCGGCCCGCGCGTTCGTGAACCTCCTCGAAGCGCTGTGGAAACCGTCCAAAGTGGACGAGCAGGTGGCGGCGCGGGTGCGTGAACTCATGGGACTGAACCTGCTGCGTCAGCGGCTGAGCCCCGATTTCGTCTCCGACGCCACGAAATGGTCGTCGAAGACCGGCACGGTGCTGAACCTGCGGCACGAGGTCGGGGTGGTCGAACACGCCGACGGCGGGCGGTACGCGATCGCCGCGCTGACCGGATCCCGGGTGCCCGCCGCGATCCAGCCGGAGGCCGAAGTGCTGATGGCCCGCGTGGCGCGGGCGCTGCGGGATCACCTGCGCGAAGGGTGATGTCACGTTTTCCGCCGCTGCCCGGTTCTCAGGGGAAGGACCGGCGAAGTGGAGGATTGGCATGAAGGTCGTCATCGTGTGCGTTTCGGTGTCGCACGGCAACACGGCGAGGGTCGCCGAAGTACTGGCCGGGGTTCTGGGCGCCCGCGTCGTCAGCCCCGAGGAGATCGACCCGGCCGACCTCGATACCTGTGACCTCGTGGGTTTCGGCTCGGGGATCTTCGGCATGGACTTCCATCCGAGCTTGCGGCGGTTCGTCGAGGAGATGCCGCCGAAGCAGCGGGGGAAGGCGTTCGTGTTCACCACGAGCGGGCTGCCCGAACCGCCGTTCCGGCGCTACATCCGTCGTCTGGCACGGTCGCTCGGCCGCAAGGGGTTCGAGGTGGCGGGCACGTTCTCGTGCCGGGGTTTCGACACCTGGCTCCCGTTCAGGCTCGTCGGGGGCATCAGCAAGAACCGGCCCGGCACAGCCGATCTCGAAGCGGCGCGGCGGTTCGCCGAAGGGCTCGGTGGCTGACGCACGGCGTTTGCGCGCCGTCCGGCTCGGGTATCAGCGGCGCGTGCTCGATCACTCGTACTTCCCGGAACTGAGGGACCAGCGTCTCGTCGTCGACTACGACGACGCGGACGACCCGGTCCTGCTCCGCGCCGACGGCTCGCCGGTCGACACGTGGCGGGAGAACTACCCGTACACGACGCGGATGTCGCGCGAGGACTACGACGTCGTGAAACGGTCGCTGCAGATCGAACTGCTGAAACTGCAGTACTGGATCAAGGACACCGGCGGCCGCATGGTGATCCTGTTCGAGGGGCGCGACGCGGCGGGCAAGGGCGGCACCATCAAACGGTTCACCGAACACCTCAACCCGCGCGGCGCGCGCGTGGTGGCGCTGAGCAAGCCCACCGAACGCGAGCAGGGGGAGTGGTACTTCCAGCGCTACGTGAACCACCTGCCCACCGAGGGCGAGATCGTGCTGTTCGACCGGTCCTGGTACAACCGCGCCGGTGTCGAACGGGTGATGGGGTACTGCACGGACGACCAGTACGAGCGCTTCATTCGGCAGGCGCCGACGTTCGAGGAGATGCTCGTCGACGACGGGATCATCCTCGTCAAGCTCTGGTTCTCGGTGTCGAGATCCGAGCAGCGCACCCGGTTCCTCATCCGGCAGGTCGACCCGGTACGGCAATGGAAACTGAGCCCCAACGACATCAAGTCCCTCGACCGCTGGGACGCCTACACCGAGGCGAAGGTCGCGATGTTCCGGTCCACCGACACGGAGATCGCGCCGTGGACGGTGGTCAAGAGCAACGACAAGAAACGGGCGCGCGTCGAGGCGATGCGCAGTGTCCTCGCTCGCGTGGACTACGCGGACAAGGACGCGGACGCCGTGGGCGATCCGGATCTGAAGGTGGTCGGCGCCGCGGCGACCCTGCTGGAGGAGGGGGAGGACGAGGCGTCGCTCAGCCCGACCCCGATCGCGCCGTCGCCGGACCCCGATCACGGCCCGGGCCTGCATCCGTGACGGAAGGCGTGACTCGCGTGCTCAGAGGCGTAACTCGCGTGCTTGAAGGCGGAACACGCGAGTTACGCCTCTGAGCACGCGAGTCACGTGTTCGATCACGCGAGTTGCGCGGTGTCGAGATCCTGCCATGTCGGGTATCCGCCAGCTTCCGGCCGTGTGGGAAAGCTGATCACCCGTCTTTACTTCACGTACGGACGTCGGGGGCTCCTGTCGAAAGGGATCATGGTGATCAGTAGTACGAGAAAGACGCGGAGGGGCACGGTGGCCGTGCTCGCCGGTGCGTTCCTGGCCTCCGGCATGGTGCTGGCCCCGGCGGCGGGCGCGGCACCCGCGGTCAAGGCCGAGCCGGACACCGCGGCGCTCGCCGGTGCGCTGACCAAGCAGGCCGTGGCCTGGGGCGAGTGCTCGTTCCCCTCGGTCGCGCCGGCGACGGAAGCCGAGCTGAAGAAGGTCAAGGGCCTCGCCTGCGCCACCGTCCAGGTGCCGCGTGACTGGCACAACCCGCAGGACGGCAACACCATCGGCGTCCGCGTCTCCAAGACCGCGACCGCCTACCCCGGCACCGGCAGGCAGGGCATCGCGCTGGTCAACCCCGGCGGACCCGGCGGCGAAGGCCTCCCGTGGGGCGCCGCGATGGCGATGCGGAGCCCCGTGCTGGCCTCGCAGTACGACTTCGTCGGTTTCGACCCCCGCGGTGTCGGCCAGAGCACCCCGCTGACCTGTAGCTACACCGTCCCGGACAGCACGGATCAGAACGTGATCAGCCGGGCGAAGGTCGAGGGCTGCCTGAAGAACCCGCTGACGAAGTTCATCACCACCGAGCAGACCGCCTACGACATGGACTTCATCCGGGTGCTGCTCGGGGAGAAGAAGACCAGCTACATCGGCTATTCGTACGGCACGTGGCTCGGCACCTGGTACGCCACCACCTTCCCGTCCAAGGCGCACCGGTTCCTGCTCGACTCGTCGACCGACGCGAGCCGCTCGACGCTGGAGAAGACCTGGGACCTCCAGCCCCGCAGCCGTGACCGCCAGTTCCAGGAGGCGCTGCTGCCCTACGTCGCGCGCAACGACGCCAAGTACAAGGCGGGCACCGACCCGCTCGAGATCCGCCGCAACTGGGAGAAGGCGGGCGGCACCCGGGAGTTCGCGGGCATGCTCTATGCCGCGTGGTTCATCATCCCGGCGATGTACGACACCACCCAGTACCCGTCCGCGGCCTCCATGGTGGCCGCGCTGGCGAAGGGACCGGCGCCCACCGGGACCGACGCGGAGAAGCTGGAGCAGGTCGTCGCGAAGGCTCTCGCCACCCCCGGCCTGACCGACGCGAACAAGGCGTTCCTGAACAAGGCCAAGGGCAACGCGCTGGAGGCCATCGCGAAGAAGGACTCGGTCGAGCGCAAGGCCTCTTACCAGGGCGGCGCCGAGGTCGAGACCTGGGACGCGGCGTTCGAGGCGATCCGTTGCCAGGACGGCCAGTGGAACCAGAATCTGCACTACTGGAACTACTGGCAGGCCGATCTGACCGTGAACGCGCCGTTCATCGCGCCGATCATGGCCCTGTCGGGCGCGCCGCTGTGCGCGTTCTGGCCGACCACCAACGCCAAGCCGGCGCCGGACGCCAAGACGTTCCCCAAGCTGCTGATCGCGCAGACCGAACTCGACGCGGCCACGCCGTACGAGGGCGCGCTCGCCACCGCGAACGGCCTGCCGGGCGCCAAGATGATCAGCGTCGACAACGAAGGCAGCCACGGGATCTTCCCGTACAACACCGACTGCGTCGACGACCCGATCGTCGCCTACTTCCAGACCGGGTTCACGCCGAAGAAGAAGTTCACCGGCTGCCAGGGCCTGCCGCTGCCGGGTGAGGACAAGACGGTCGAGGTCGGCGGTCACCTCGGGCACGACGGGAAGATCAAGATCAAGATGATCACGCCCGAGGTGCGCAAGGCGAACGAGATCGTCCGTGAGCTGCTGGAAGGCGCCGCGACGCCGGAAGCGGACGAGAAGGGGATGCCCGCCAACGCCTGACCTCCGGCGGCGTCGAGAAGAGGCTCCCGCGGGCCGATCCAGCCCGCGGGAGCCTCTCCGGCATGATCCGTGACGCTTTCGTTATCGGTTCAGGCGCACGAACAGGCGCCTTTCCCCCTCAAGACCTGTGAGCGGAAACCGCCGCTCCGCCAGGCGTGACATCGATGTCACGCCGATCGATCCCGGGGTGGGGGAGGAGAAAGCGTCATGCTCGCCGAGTCGCGGGGACTGTCGATGGAGGCCGAGGAGCTGTACCGGGCCCTGCTGGACGGGCGCCCGATCACGCCCGGCACCGAGCTGGCGGAGCTGGAGCGGTTCGGCCTGATCCGGGCGGGCGCGTCCGGTGTCGAGGTGTGCCCGCCGCGTGCGGCGCTGTCGGCGTTCGCGGCGCAGCACGAGGCCGCGGCGATCCGCGCGCGGGAAGCGGCCGAGGTGCTCGGCGCCGCCTATTCGCTGCGCACGGGCCGGGACGCGGACTTCGTCGAGGTGCTGCGCAGCCGGGACGAGGTGATCGCCACCTTCGAAGCCATGCAGACCCAGGCGGGTGTCGACATCGTCGCGCTGGACCCGGGGTCGTACATGAGCCCGAAGGCCGAAGTGAGCACGGTGCAGCCCGGCTCGATGGCACGCGGCATCGCGTACCGCGTCGTCTACGACTCGTCCGTGCTGCAGGACGACGACGGATTCGCCCAGGTTCAGTCGAGTATCGCGCTCGGGGAGCAGGCCAGGGTGTTCCCCGGGCTGCCGCTGAAGCTGGTGATCGCCGACGGCAACCGGGCGCTGATCGCCGTCCCGAATTCCGACGCCGGTGACGTCCTCGCCCTGCTGATCCATCCGTCGATGCTGCTGAGCGCGCTGATCGAGTTGTTCGAATCGTTCTGGCGGATGGCCGTGCCCGTGCGGGCGGGCGGCCCGGACGACGCCGAAGCGACGCAGGAACCGACCGTCGCCACGCGCCGCCTGCTCGCGCTGCTGAGCGGGGGCCTGACCGACGAGGCGATCGCGCGCGAGCTCGGCATCAGTGAGCGCACGGTGCTCCGGCGGATCAGCCGGTTGCAGGAACTGCTCGGCGCGCGGACCCGCTTCCAGCTGGGAGCGCAGGCGTCGCGCCGGGGCTGGTTATAGCGCGAGTGTGAAGACGGTGGGCGGGAATTGTCACGGGAGCATGGGGCCGCGTCTCGTGAGTGGTAAGGACGGTTAGAACCGTCTTTGCCACTCACGAGGATGGACAATGAGAGCGACGCTGCTCATGATCGGGCTCGGGGCCTTCGTCACCACCCTCGACAACACGATCGTCGCGGCGGGCGCGCCTTCGCTCGCCCGGGAACTCGGGCTCGATCTCCCCACGCTGCAATGGGTGAGCATCGGCTACATGCTTCCGTTCGCCGGATTGCTGCCGGTGGCGGGAACGCTGGTGGACCGCTGGGGCCAGGCCGCGACCCTGCGGGCGGGGCTGCTCGCGTTCGGCGCCGGCGCGGCCGCCGGAGGGTTCGCCACGACGGCGTGGCTCGTGATCTCCGCGCGGGTGCTGCAGGGTGCCGCCGCGGCGTTCCTGGTCCCGGCCTTGCTCAGCCTGCTCCGCACCGATCTCGACGCGCGAAGACGGGCTTTCGGGGCGACGGTCTGGACAGCCTGCCTGGCGGCCGCCCTCGCGCTCGGCCCGGCGCTCGGCGGGGCGTTGAGCGAATATCTGGGCTGGGGCTGGATCTTCTTCGTCAATCTCCCCTTCGTGGCGGCGATGCTGGCGTTGGTGCGGAGGGTCGCCCTCGCGAAGCCTGACCCGGCGGCCGGGCGGCCCGCCGTGCGCTCCATGCTGGTCGTGACCACCGCGACGGTCCTGATCACCGCCGCCGTGGTGGAACCGAGCGCGGTGCTCGGTGCGGTGGGTGCGGCCTTCGCGATCTGGTTCCTGTTCAGGGAAAGACGCGCGCGCGTGCGACTGGTGCCGAAGGAGCTGACCGGAACGCGGGTCTTCACCGGTGCGCTCACCGTGCAGTCGCTGTGGGGGCTGGGGGTTTCGGGGGTCTTCTTCTTCACGCCGTTGCTGCATCAGGAATCCCTCCGCCTCGGGCCGGCGCTCGCCGGATTACCGCTGGTCGCGGTGGCCGTCGCGGTCGTCGCCGCCACGCCGCTGGTGCCCTGGGCCGTACCACGGTGGGGTCCACATCGGACAGTCGCGGCCGGGCTGGCCACGGTGGCCGCCGGACTGCTGGCGATCGCCGCGGTCAACCACCTGCCGGAAGTACCGCCGAGGATTCCCGGGCTGGTACTGATCGGCGTCGGATCGGCCCTGACCACGCCGCTGACCTCGTACGCGCTGGAAATCGTCGCGGAACGGCACGCGGGCACCGCCTCCGGACTGCTCACCGCGTCCCGTGAACTGTCGAGCGCGCTGGGGGTCGCGCTGATCGGGGCCGTGCTGTCGGTGGTCCGCACGGCCCGGCTCGACGAGGGCGCCCCGGCCGCGCTGGCCGACGGCTACACGGCGGGGCTGCTGACCGCGGCGGCGCTGCAACTCGCCGGAGCGCTCCTCGCGCTCCGGCTCCTGAACCCCCGAAGTTCGTTCCGAAGTGACAAGCGGAGTGCCCCCTTTCTCACGTCCCCGTGAGCACGTCCGCGCTTTCGAGGGCGTTCCATCATCCTTTCATTGACACTCTTCCCGGCACGTCCATACAGTTCCGGACAGATAAAGAACGGTCTCCGGAATGGAATCCGCTTTCGGCAACGGCGCCGTTCCGAATTCACCCGCTCCTGTACGAGTCGTCACAACGAGGGGCCATGGAAACCATTTCGGAATCGATCGTCGCCGTCCACGAACCGGACGACGCACGCGGCGGGGAGTCGTTCGCGACGCTGCTGAGGTACTGGGCGTGGCGGCTCGGCGACGACGTCGCGCTGACCTACCTCGACCATCGTGCCGGGGCGGACGGCCGGGCGATCACCCTGTCGTGGCGCGAACTCGACGACCGGGTCGACGCACTCGCCACCCGGCTGACCGGGTTCACCGGCCCGGGTGACCGGGCCGCGATCCTGGCCCGCCAGTCGGTCGACTACGTCGTCGCCTTCCTCGGCGCGATCCGGGCCGGGCTGGTCGCCGTCCCGTTGTTCTCCCCGGACCTTCCCGGGCACGCGGGAAGGCTGGCCGCCGTGCTCGCCGACTGCGCTCCGAGGGTCGTGCTCACGACCACCGACGGACTCGGCGCCGCCGCCGGTTTCCTCGCCTCGACGGAGATCGAGCGGCCCGCCGTGCTCGCCGTCGACACCACTGCTCCGGTCGCGGCCGGTGATCGCTCCTGGCCGCGACCGGAACCGGACGGACTGGCGTATCTCCAGTACACGTCCGGTTCCACGCGGACGCCGGCCGGCGTGATGCTGACCCACCGCAACGCGATCACCAACGCCCGTCAGGCGTGCGACGCCTACGCGATCGAAACCGGGACGACGTCGGCCGTCAGCTGGCTGCCGCTCTTCCACGACATGGGCCTGATCCTCGGGATCGGCGCGCCGCTGGCGGCGGGCGCGGCATCTGTCCTGATGGATCCGCACGCCTTCCTGGAACGTCCGTCACGGTGGCTGCGCGCGCTCTCGGCCAGTCCCGGCGCGATCAGCGCGGCACCCAATTTCGCGTACGCCTACGCCGCCTCCCGGGTCACCGAGGCGGAGAAGAGCTATCTCGAACTGAGCCGGGTCGTCTCGCTGATCAACGGCAGCGAACCGGTTCTTCCTTCGACCATCGCGAAGTTCCACGGCGCTTTCGAGGAATGCGGGCTGCGCCCGGAGGTGCACCGGTCCTCCTACGGGCTGGCCGAGGCGACGGTGCTCGTCTCCGTCACGGAGGCGGGGAAGGCGCCACGGCAGGTCGCCTTCGACCGCGACCGGCTCGCCGCCGGACTCGCGGCACCCGCACTGCCCGGTGCGGCCTCCACCACGCTCGTCTCCTGCGGATTCCCGGTGGGGCAACGGGTCCGTATCGCCGATCCGGTCACCGGCGCGCTGGTCGAACCGGGCAGGGTGGGGGAGATCCAGGTCAACGGCCCGAACGTCGGTGTGGGGTATTGGGGACGGCCCGCCGCGGGCGTCTTCGGCCTGCCCCCGATCGACCCGGACTCCGGCGCGGGCTGGCTCGCGACGGGAGATCTCGGCGTGCGGTACGAGGGCGAACTGTTCATGACCGGCAGGCTCAAGGATCTCGTCATCGTCGACGGCCGCAACCACTACCCGCAGGACATCGAGCAGACCGTGGAGACGCATCCCGCGGTCCGGCCGCATTCCGCCGCGGCTTTCGCGATCGAGCACGAAGACGGTGAAGCGGCGGTCGTGCTGGCGGAGCTGGCGAAAGGGACCCAGGCCGACCTCGCCGTGGCGACCGCGGAACTCCGGAGGATGGTCTCGGCGTCGCACGGCCTGCGGCCGCACGACGTCGTGTTCGTCTCCCCGGGCGAGGTGCCGCGCACCTCCAGCGGCAAGATCAGCCGGGCCCGGTGCCGGAAGTCCTATCTGGACGGTTCGCTGACCGCCCGGCGGCTCGGGTGACCGCGGAGATCCGTGCCTGGCTCGTCGCGCGGGTGGCCGAGCGGACCGGGCTTCCCGTGGGGCAGGTCGATCCGGACCGGCCGCTGCACGAGAGCGGGCTTTCCTCGCGGGAGTCGATCGAACTGGCGGCGGAGCTGGGCGGATACCTCGGGCGTCCGCTACCACCGACCCTGGTGTGGCAGTACTCGACGATCACCGCCCTCGCGGAGCGTCTGTCCACAGTGGAGGATTCCACGACCGTTCGCGGTGAAGGCGGCGAAGAGGAACCGATCGCGATCGTCGGCGTCGGCTGTCGCCTGCCAGGCGGTGCGGACTCCCCGGAGCTCTACTGGCGGCTCCTGGACGCCGGACGCGACGGCATCCGTGACGTGCCGGAGGGTCGCTGGGAGATCCCCGCGCGTGGCGGATTCCTCGACGACATCGCGGGTTTCGACGCCGAGTTCTTCGGCATCACCCCTGGTGAGGCCGAAGCGATGGATCCGCAGCAGCGGATGCTGCTCGAAGTGACCTGGACGGCGCTGGAGCACGCCGGGATCCCGCCGTCCACGCTGCGGGGGAGCCGGACCGGGGTGTTCGTCGGGCTTTCGGCAGGCGAGTACGGCCACCTGACGATGGCCGATCCCGCCGCCGTCGACGTCTGGTCCGCCACCGGCGCCGCGACGAGTATCGCCGCCAACCGGCTGTCGTACCTGTTCGACCTGCGCGGACCCAGTCTCACCGTCGACACCGCATGCTCGTCCTCGCTGGTCGCGGTGCACCAAGCCGTGCAGAGCCTCCGTCGCGGCGAATGCGGGACGGCCCTCGCCGCCGGGGTGAACCTGCTGCTCTCGCCGGCGGTCACCGAGTCCTTCCGGCGGGCCGGGGTGCTGGCCCCGGACGGGTACTGCAAACCGTTCGACGCCGCCGCCGACGGCATCGCCCGCAGCGAGGGCTGCGGCGTGATCGTGCTCAGACCGCTGAAGGCCGCCCGCCGCGCGGGGGACCGGGTGCTCGCGGTGATCCGGGGCAGCGCGGTCAACTCCGACGGCCGGTCCAACGGTCTCGTCGCGCCCAGTCCCGGCGCGCAGGCGGACCTGTTGCGGGACGCGTACGCGGCGGCGGGCGTCGAACCGTCCACTGTGGACTACGTGGAGGCGCACGGGACCGGGACCGAGGTGGGGGATCCGATCGAGGCGGCTGCCCTCGGAGAGGTGCTCGGAGCCGGACGTGAACCCGCCCGTCCGCTCCTGATCGGCTCGGTGAAGGGGAACCTGGGCCATCTGGAGGGCGCGGCCGGGATGGCCGGGCTGATCAAGGTCGTCCTCGCGATGGTCCACCGGCGGCTGCCGCCGACCCCGCATCATCACGAACCCAGCCCGCATGCCGACTTCGCCGGTCTCGGCCTGCGGGTGGTGGACACCGGGACGGACTGGCCGCGCTACTCCGACGTCGTGCGCGCCGGGGTCTCCGCGTTCGGCTTCGGTGGCACCAACGCCCACGTCGTCCTCGAAGAATGGCCTGCCGCGTCGTTCGCCGTTCGCGGGACGGACACCGGGCGCCCGCGGATCTTCGCGCTGTCCGCGCGGTCGGCAGAGGTGCTCCGGGCGCGGGCGGCCGATCTGGCGGACTGGCTCGAAGACCCCGCCCATCGGCCGATCCCCCTGGACACGGTCGCCGCGACACTGGCCCGGAGCCGTGACCACCTGTCCATCCGTGGCGCCGTCATCGCGGAGGGACGCGATCGGGTGGCCGCCGCGTTGCGGGAACTGGCCGCCGGACGCGCGAACGGCGACGTCGTCCGCGGCGACGCCAGACCCGGGTCCGGCGTCGTGTTCGTCTTCTCCGGCTACGGCTCCCAGTGGCCTGGGATGGGCCGTGACCTGCTGCGCGCCGAGCCCGCGTTCCGGGCGGAGGTCGAGGCACTCGATCCGGTGTTCCGGGCCGAAGCGGGGTTTTCCCTGAGCGACGTGCTTTCCGGCGCGCGTGACCTGCCGGACCTCGCGGCGACACAGCTCGCGTTGTTCGGCATGCAGCTGGCCCTCGCCGGGCTCTGGCGTGCGCACGGCGTCGTCCCCGCCGCGGTGCTCGGGCACTCGATGGGCGAGGTCGCGGCCGCCGTCGTCGCGGGGGCGCTGGACGTCGCCGACGGCCTTCGCGTGATGGCCACCCGCGCCCGGCTGCTGGCCGAGGTCGACGCGTCCGGCGACGGCGCGATGGCGGTGGTCGAACTGTCCCCGGCCGAACTCGCCGATCTGGAAGCGGACTTCCCCGGGATCACCGTCGCGGTCTACGCCTCGCCGGTCCAGTGCACCGTCAGCGGCGGCGCCGAACAGGTCGAGGCGCTCGTGTCACACGTCGAGAGCCTCGGCAGGCTGGCGAAGCGGCTGCCGGTCGGGGGCGCGGGCCATTCGGAAGCCGTGGACGCCGTCCTCGGCCGCTTCCGTGCCGAACTCGGCGACCTTTCCCCGGGGCCGGTGGAGATCCCCTGCTACAGCAGCGTTTTCGACGATCCACACGGGTCGCCGCTGTTCGACGTCGAGTACTGGGCGGCGAATCTGCGCCGTCCCGTGCGCTTCAGCCAGGCACTGGCATCGGCGACGGCCGACGGGTACGGCGTGTTCGTCGAGATCTCGCCGCATCCGGTGGCGCTGGCCGCGATCGAGCAGAGCACCGGCGCGCTCGCGCTTCCGACGGCGAGCCGCAAGGGCGACGAAGCCGTGGCGTTCCTGACCACGCTCGCCCGGCTCCACACCCTCGGGTTGCCCGTCGTGCTCGACGACGGCGGCCCCCGTCCGGTTCCGGTCGACCTGCCCGGCCCGCGCTGGCGGCACCGGCGGTTCTGGCCGCGGCGCCCGGCGGCCCGGACCGCCGGCGCACATCCGTTGCTGGGTGTCCACATCGAACAGCCGACCGGCGGCGGGCACCTGTGGTGCGCGGACGTCGGGACCGAGGCGCTGCCGTGGCTGGCCGACCACGCGGCGATGGGAGTCCCGCTGTTCCCCGCCGCCGGATTCCTGGAACTCGCGCTCGCGGCGGCGAAAACGGTGCCGCGTCCCGCCGGGCGGCTGCGCATCGGTGGTCTCGAACTGCACCGGGTGCTTCCGCTCGCCGCGCACACCGAGGTGACCACCAGCCTGAACGCCGGAAGCGTGGACGTCTACGCGCGGTCCGCCGACGGCGGCTGGGTGCGGCACGCCACCGCCCGCGTCCGCGACGGGAACACCGCGGTGGTGCCGTTCGGCCCGGCCGGCGACGACGCCCGGCCCCTCGACCTCTACCGGGTGCTGGCCGGGGCGGGGCAGAGTTACGGTCCCGCGTTCCGCGGGCTGCGTGACGTCCTGGCCGCGCCAGGCCGGGCCTCGGCGTCGATCACCCTGCCCACGGACGATCCGGCCTACGTCCTGCACCCGGTGATCGCCGACGCCTGCCTGCACGCGCTGGCCGCCGCGGCCGGGGACGCGCTCCGCGAAGCCGATGGCGCGTTCCTGCCGCTGACCTTGGGCGAAGTCGTCCTCGCCGGTGATCCACGCCGCGGTGTCCGGGTCGACGCGGTCCTCGATTCCCTCGATCCGGCGGGCGACGGCCTGGTCGGCGGGGTCCAGCTGGTCGACGCGGACGGCGTGGTCCTGGTCGAGTTCCGCGAGGTCTACTGCCGCCGGTTCCAGCGGTCTGCGCTGCCGATGCCGATGTCGGACCTGCTGTTCGAAACGGTCTGGCGGGAGGCCGACCTGCCGGTGGCGGCGCCGGGTTCGCGTCGCTGGGTCGTGCTGCACGAAGACGCGCCGTGGCTGACGGCGTTGCGCGACCGGCTCACCGAAGCAGGGGACGAGCTGGTGACGGTCCGGCCAGGGGACCGGAAGGCGCTCGCGGAAGCCCTGAGATCCCGCGAGGTAGCGGGGGTACTCGCGTGCGCCGGGACTTCGGGCGTGCCCGATCCGATGAGCGCGGCGCGGAGGGTCGCCGAGTTCTCCGGTGTCCTCGCCGAACTGGTCGAAGAAGCACCGCGGTTGTGGCTCGTCAGCGCGGGTGCCTCGGCCGTCGAACCCGGCGAACGCGGCGACCCCGGCCAGGCCTGGCTGCGCGGTCTGGTCCGCGTCCTCGCCTTCGAGCACCCCGAACTTCGGGCGAGCCAGGTGGACTTCGACGCCGAGCCGGACCCGGCGCACCTGTGGGTCGGCAAGCTGGTGGCGGAGATCCGCGCGGACGCGCCGGACGACGAGATCGCCTGGCGCGAGGGCGTCCGGTACACGCGGCTGCTGGCCCGCCCGGAGCTCGGCGAACCCGGCCGCGAAACCGTCGTGCGCGACGGCGCTTACGTGATCACCGGTGGTCTCGGCGGCCTCGGCCTGGTCGCGGCGGACTGGTTGGCGGCGCGTGGCGCGACCAGGATCGTCCTCTCCGGACGGCGCGGTGCGAGCCCCGCCGCCGAGCCGCTTCTGGCGGACCTGCGCGAGCAGGGCGTCGACGTCCGCGTGGTGACGGGGGACATCACCGAGCCGGGGACGGCCGAAGCGCTGGTCGCGGCCGCGACCGAAGGTGGCATGCCGTTGCGCGGGGTGCTGCACGCGGCCGGCGTGCTGTCCGACGGTGCCGCCGTCAGCCTCGGCCACGACGCCGTCGAGGCGGTTTGGCGCGCGAAAGCGCTGGGGGCCTGGCGAGTGCACGAGGCGACGGCCGGGCACGAACTCGACTGGTGGCTGACGTACTCGTCGGCGGCGGCGTTGTTCGGATCACCGGGCCAGACCGCCTACGCCACCGCGAACGCGTGGGTGGACGCCCTCGTCGCGTGGCGGCGCGCGGCGGGACTGCCGGCGGCGACCATCGGCTGGGGAGCGTGGGGCGAGGCCGGAGCGGCCGTCGGCAGCCGCAACCCCGTCCTCGAACCGCTCGGCACGGAGGAGGCGCTGGCGGCGATGGACGCCGTGCTGCGCCGTGACCGCGCGTCGACCGGGATCGCCAGGGTCGACGCCGGGACCGTCCTCGCGCTCTTCCCGCGGCTGGCCGGTCGTCCGTTCTTCGGGATCCTGGTACCGGGAGAGGAAACGGTGGCCGGACCGTCCACTTGGGACGGACTGGACGCGCTGCGGGCGGTCCTCCCGGAGGCCGCCCGCGAGATGCTGGCCGACTATCTCGCCGAGCTCGTCGCCGGGATGCTCGGCCTCGCCGCGGACGAGATCGACCGGCGTACGCCGCTCACCCGGCTCGGCCTGGATTCGCTCGCCGCCCTGCGTGCCAAGGGGGTCGTGGACCGCGACTTCGGCCTGGAACTGCCGATTCCGCTGCTGTTGCGGGGCGCGGGGCTCGCCGAAGTCGCCGACCATCTCGCCGATCAGGCGGGGTTCGGTGCGGGAGACGCCCGGCCCGCCGGGCCGGACAAGCCCGTCGGGCCACGCGATCCGGCCGAACGCTGGATCGCCCGGCACTGGCGGGCGGAACTCGGCGGCGCGGAGCCCGGCGTCCACGAAGACTTCTTCGCGGCCGGTGGCGACGAAGCGGCGGCCGAGCGGCTGCGGGCCGTGTTCGCCGGGCAACTGGGAGCCGTCCCCGAACGGCTCTTCGCCATACCGACGATCGCCGCGATGGCCGACCTCCTGCGCGACGACATCGAAGGACGCGGAGGCTGCCCCGTCCGGCCGTTGCGCGAAGGCGGCACGGACCCGGTGTTCCTGTTCCATCCGGCGGGCGGTCCGACGAGCGTCTACGAGGGGCTCGTCCGCCTGCTTCCCGAGGGCAGAGCCGTCTACGGGCTCGAACGGATCGACGAAGAGGACACCGTCGAGGACAAGGCCGAGTGCTATACCGAGCTGATCCGGGAAATCCAGCCGCGGGGCCCGTACCGGCTGGGCGGGTGGTCGTTCGGGGGCTGCCTCGCCTACGAGACCGCGCGGCGGCTGACCGCGGCCGGGGAGCGGGTCGATCTCGTGTTCATGATCGACAGCATCCTGCCGCTGCCCGCGCCGGGGAAACCGGATCAGGAGATCCTGCTGGACCGGTTCGGCCGGTTCGCCGAGCACGTCGAGCGCACCTACGGCGTCCCGCTGGACATCCCGCGTGAAGACCTCGCCCGGCTCGGCGACGACGAACAGATCCGGCTCGTGATCGCCCAGCTGGCCGCCCGGGTGCCCGGGCTGGGCCACGGCGTGCTGCGGCACCAGTACGAGTCCTATGTGGACGCACGGGTCGCCGAACGGTACGAGCCGGAACCCTATGCCGGGCCGGTGCTGCTGCTGCGCGCGCAGGAGCCGCATCCGCTGACCACCTCGCTCGATCCGCGTTACCTGCGCACCGACGACGCTCTGGGCTGGGACGCTTTCTGCCCGGATCTGGAGGTCGTGCGGGTGCCGGGCGATCACCTTTCGATGATCGACCCACCGCATGTCGAGGTCGTCGCCGCGGCACTCGCGGCCCGGCTCGGGGCACCCAAGGCGGCGCGGCCATGACCGACACGACGGCGTTCCGGATCGCCGACCTCGCCGCCCGGCGGGAAGATCTCCGGATCGCCGAGAAACGGGCCGTCGACCGGCAGCACGCCAGCGGGAAGCTGACCGCGCGCGAACGCGTCGAGGAGTTGCTGGATCCGGGTTCCTTCGTCGAACTCGACCAGTTCGCCCGGCATCGGTGCACCGAATTCGGGATGGCCGCCAACCGGCCCTACGGCGACGGCGTGGTGACCGGGCACGGCACCGTCGACGGCAGGCAGATCTGCGTGTTCTCCCAGGACTTCACCGTGTTCGGCGGCAGCATGGGCGAGGTCTTCGGCGAGAAGGTCCTCAAGGTGATGGACCTGGCGATGACGCTGGGCTGTCCCGTGGTCGGGATCAACGACTCCGGCGGCGCCCGGATCCAGGAAGGCGTCGTCTCGCTCGCTTATTACGCCGAACTCGGCAGGCGCAACACCCTGGCGTCCGGCGTCATCCCGCAGATCTCGCTGATCATGGGCCCCTGCGCGGGCGGGGCGGTCTACTCGCCGGCGATCACCGACTTCACCGTGATGGTCGACGAGACCGCGCACATGTTCGTCACCGGGCCGGACGTCGTGCACGCCGTCAGCGGTGAACGGGTCACCGCCCAGCGGCTCGGCGGGGCCGCGGTGAACAGCGAGGTCTCGGGGAACGCCCACCACCGGGCCACCGACGAGCACGACGCCATCGACTGGGTGCGGACCCTGCTTGGCTATCTGCCGTCCAACAACCTCGACACCGTCCCGGAATACGCCGACGAGACCGCGCCCGACCTCACCGCCGCCGACCTCGAACTCGACCGGCTGGTGCCCGATGCGCTGAACCAGGCGTACGACATGGCCGAGGTGATCGTCCGCCTCGTCGACGACGGCGAGTTCACCGAGGTGCACGATGCCTTCGCGCCGAACATGATCTGCGCGTTCGGCCGGATCCGGGGCCGCACGGTCGGTGTCGTGGCGAACCAGCCGCGCCACCAGGCGGGTGTGATCGACATCGACGCCTCGGAGAAGGCCGCGCGGTTCGTGCGGTTCTGCGACGCCTTCGGCATCCCGATCCTCACCCTCGCCGACGTCCCCGGGTATCTGCCCGGCGAGGCGCAGGAACGGCACGGGATCATCCGGCGCGGCGCCAAGCTGATCTACGCCTATGCCGAGGCGACGGTCCCGAAGGTGACCGTGGTGATCCGCAAGGCCTACGGCGGCGGCTACGCAGTGATGGGGTCGAAACATCTCGGCGCGGACGTCAACCTTGCCTGGCCCACCGCGGAGATCGCGGTGATGGGCGCGGAGGGCGCGGTGCGCGTACTGCACCGGCACGAACTGGCCGCGCTGCCCCCGGAGCAGCGGTCCGCCGAACAACGACGGCTCACCGACGCGTACCGCGAACGGCATTCGAATCCCTACCTGGCGGCCGAACGCGGCTACGTCGACCAGGTCATCGCGCCGTCGCAAACCCGCCTTCACGTGGCGAGGGCGCTGCACGCGCTGCGGACCAAACGGCAGACCCTCCCGGCCAAGAAACACGGAAACATCCCGTTGTGAGCGAGGAGAAACGATGAAGCGAACCCGGCGGTGGGGTCTGCTGGCGCTGGCCATGGTCACCCTGCTCGGAAGCCCGGTCCCCGCGAGCGCGGCGCCCGCGCCGGTCACCGCCGACAACGGCGCGAAGGTCGTCGAGGAGACCTGGCTGGACGCGCGCACCGTCGACCTCAAGATCAGTTCGCCCGCGCTCGGCACCACCGGCATGGTCCGCCTGCTGGTCCCGGCGGGCTGGGCCGCGCAGCCCACGCGGACCTGGCCGACGTTGTTCCTGCTGCACGGCTGCTGCGAACCGGTCGACTACCGCTCGTGGGACCAGTTCACCGACGTCAAGGCGTTCACCGCGGACAAGGAGGCCCTGGTCGTCATGCCGACCGGCGGACCCGCCGGGATGTACACCAAGTGGTGGAACTTCGGGCTCATGAGCACTCCCGACTGGGACACCTTCCACACCCTGGAGGTGCGCCAGATCGTCGAACGCGGCTATCGCGCGGGCACGCGCCGGGTCGTCGCCGGACTGTCGATCGGCGGGTACGGCGCGCTCGCGTATTCGTACAAGCACAAGGGGATGTTCGCCGCAGCGGCGTCCTACAGCGGGGTGCCGAACACCCTCAACCAGGGCGCTCCGCTGTTCATCCAGGGAATCCTGGCGCGGGCGGGGATCTTCAACTACCTGCAACTCTGGGGCGACCCCTGGGGGATGCGGCCGATCTGGACGGCGAACAACCCGTACGACAACGTCGACGGCCTGCGTGGCACGGCGCTGTACATCTCCTGCGGGAACGGGAAGACCGGCCCGCTCGACCCGCCGGGACAGTCCGACATCTTCGAGCCCCAGGCGCTGGCTTCCTCGGTGAGCTTCACGGATCGGTTGAAGGCCAAGGGGATCCCGGCGACCGTCGACTACTACGGGGACGGCACGCACAGCTGGCCGTACTGGCAACGGGCGCTGCGGAACTCCTGGCCGGTTCTGGCGGGTGGGCTCGGCCTGTGAAGTGACCAGACCCGTATCTTGGGTGCTCGAAGGCGTAACTCGCGTGATCAGGGACGTAACTCGCGTGATCAGAGGCCGCACATCGTGTTACGTCTCCAAGCACGCGAGTTACGTCTCCAAGCACGTGAGTGCGGCGTCTGATCACGCGAGTCGCGCGCTAGATCCTCGCCAAGGCGTTGCGAAAGCCACTTTCGCAACCTTCAACGTTGCGAAAGTGGCTTTCGCAACGTCGGCCGGTGGGGGCGGTGGTGAAATGAGCTGTCGGCGCTTACCTGGTGCGTCGAAAGCCACTTTCGGGACATCAGACGTCCCGAAAGTGGCTTTCGCGACACCCGCACACCGCAGGCCGTTCACGGGCCTACCGCATCGAGAGGACTAAATGCGGAGAGGTCAGCCTGCGATCAGTTCGGCGAAGCGTTCCGGGCTCACGTTCCCGCCGCTGATGATCACCCCGACCCGTCCCGAAGCGGGCATCCGGCCGCTGAGCAGCGCCGCGAGCCCGGTCGCCCCGCTCGGTTCGATGACGAGCTTCAGCCGTTCGAACGCGAACCGCATCGCCTCCCGGACCTGGTCGTCGGTGACCAGCGCGATGTCGTCGACGAGCCGCCGGTTGATCGAGAAGGTCAGTTCGCCGGGAATGGAGGCGGCCTGACCGTCGGCGATGGTCCGCGGCACCGGGATCGACACGCGTTCGCCGGCCTCCAGCGAGCGTTTGGTGTCGTCGCCCTCGGCCGGTTCGACGCCGACGACCCGGATGCCGGGCCGCACGGCCTTCGCGGTGGTCGAGCTGCCCGCGATCAGGCCACCACCGCCGACCGGGACGACGAGGGTGTCCAGCGACTCGGTGTCCTCCAGCAGTTCCAGCGCCGCGGTGCCCTGCCCGGCGATGACGTGCGGGTGCTCGTACGGCGGGATGAGCGCGAGACCGCGGTCGGCCGCCAGTGCCTCACCGATCGCGACGCGGTCGCCGGTGTACCGGTCGTAGGTGACGATCTCGGCGCCGTAGCCCGCGGTCGCGTCCTTTTTGGACTGCGGGGTGTCCTCGGGGATCAGGATGACCGCGCTGCTCCCGAGTTCCCGCGCGGCGAGCGCGACGGCCTGGGCGTGGTTGCCCGACGAGTAAGCGGCGATGCCCTTGGCCAGCTGCTCCGGCGAGAGGCGCGAAGCGGCGTTGTACGCGCCACGGAACTTGAAAGCCCCGACGCGCTGAAGGTTCTCGCACTTGATGAAGACCTCGGCGCCGACGAGGTCGTCGAGGGTCCGGGAACGGACGACCGGGGTCCGGTGCGCGACCCCGGCCAGGCGGGTGGCGGCGTCGCGGATGTCGTCGATGGTCACGGGGGCGGTCATGATGCTCCTTGATCACGGATTTCGGCGAGATAGTTGTAAGCGGAGGCGCGGGAGATACCGATCCGGGCCGCGACCTGGGGCACGGCCCGCCGCACGGCGAAGACACCGCGCGCGTGCAGGCTGCGGAACAGGTCGAGACGTTCTTCGCGGCTGAGCGCGGCCCAGGGTTTGTTCAGCCGGAGCTGATGCTCGTCGACGATCGCGTCCACCACCGCGTCGACGTCGTCGCCGAAGGTGGTGGTCGGCGTTTCGGTGACGGCACCGACGTCGGCGAGCTCACCGACCAGGGTCTTGAGCTGGCCCAGCGCGGTGACGTCGAGGTTCACGCACAAGGCGCCGAACACCGAGCCGCCGCTGTCGCGCAGCAGCATGGTCGACGACTTCACGAGTTTCCCGGACGCCGTCCTGGTCACGTAGTTCAGCTGGTCTTCGGCGTCGTCACCGCGGGCGAGCAGGCCCATGCCGATCTCGCTCATCGAGCCGCCCACGGTGCGGTCGGTGACCGAGCCGGCGATCGCGACCACCGACTTCTCGGGACGGCGGAAGTCGTGCACCACGACCTCGCAGAACGAGCCGAGCGTCGCCGCGATGCCGTCGGCGACCGGGGCGAGCGCGTCGAGGATCGCGTCCTGCTCAGACATCGCGTACTCGGGCGAGGGCTTCGACCTCGACCACGCCGCCGTAAGGCAGTGACGCGACCCCGACGCAGGTCCGGGCGGGCCGAGGCTCGGAGAAGAACTCTTCGTAGACCCGGTTGAGGCCGTCGCGGTCGGCGATGTCGGTCAGGTAGACGACGACCTTCACCACGTCGGCCCTCGTCGCGCCCACCGAACGCAGCGCGGCGTCGAGATTGCCGAAGGCCCGCGGGCATTCGGCGTCGAACCCGCCGGGCACCAGCGCGCCGGTCTCGGTCACGCCGAGCCGCCCGGACACGGAAACCAGGTCGCCGCTGCGGAAGGCGGGCGGGTACGGATGCTCGTTTGTCACGAGACCGACTGTATAAGTGTTGGACGAAAAGTCCAACAGATTAACGCAGTGACCTGGAGCTCAGACCACCTCGAAGTTCGCCATCATCGCCATGTCCTCGTGTTCGGCGTTGTGGCAATGGAAGACGTAGCGACCGCGATACCCGTCGAACCGCGCGATGACTTCGACCGACTCGCCGGGAGCCAGGTCCACGGTGTCCTTGATGCCCCCGTCGAACGGCCCCGGCGGCCGCCCGCCGCGTGAGAGGATCCGGAAGCCCACCAGGTGCAGGTGCACGGGATGGTGGATGTCGGCGACGAACCGCCAGATCTCCGTGTCGCCGAGGCGCGGGCTCGCGGACATAACGTCCGGAGAGAACGGTTCCCCGCCGATCACCCAGCCCTCGCGGCCGTGGACGGTGCCGGCCCGGAACGAGAACTCGCGCGTGGTCGTGGCCTGTTCGCGAGCGAGCGGCGCGATTTCGCCGAGTTTCGCCGGAACGCGGCTGTCGTCCGCCGCGCGGCGCGCGACGACGAACCGCATGACCTGGGCGGTCGAACCGGTCCCGAGCCGGTTCACGAGGGTGACCTCGGTGCCGACCGGATACCGGCCGAAGTCGACGACGAGGTCGTACCGTTCCGCCGGCGCGATGGGGAGATGGTCGTGTACGCGCGGCGCGTCCAGGAGGCCCTGGTCGGCGCCGATCTGCACGAAACCACCGCCACCGGGCGGCGGCGGGTCCAGCGCCAGGTCGTAGCGCCGGGCGTTGGAGCCGTTGAGGACACGCAGGCGGTATTTGACGGCCGCCACCTCGTGCACCGGCCACGGCGCGCCGTTGACCAGGATGACGTCACCGAAAACGCCTTCCACGTATGCACTTTCCACTCCGGGTGTGGTCCGCAGCGACCGGTCGAGTGAGGGATAGGCGAAGGCGCCGTGTTCGTCGAAGGACCGGTCGGCGATCATCAGCGGCACTTCACGCTCCCCGGACGGGAGCCCGAGCGAGTCCTCCTCGTCGTCGCGAACCAGATGGAACCCGGCCAGGCCCCGGTACACGGCCGGACCGGTGAAGTCCATGCGATGGTCGTGGTACCACAGCGTCGCGGCCCGTTGCCGCAACGGGAAGACGTAGTCGCGCTCCCCGTTCGAGACCCGGGCACGGGAATCGGCCATGCCGTGCCCGGTGTGCGCGGTGCTCCAGCCGGACCGCGGCAGGACGAGATCGGTCGGGTAGCCGTCGGAGTCGGCCGGGGTGTGCCCGCCGTGCAGGTGGACCACGGTCGGCACGGGAAGTTCGTTGCGGTGCCGCGCCACCACCGTCCGGTCCCGCCGGGATTCGATCGTCGGGCCAGGGAAGATCCCGTCGTAGCCCCAGATCGGCGTCCGGACACCGGGCAGGATCTCGGCCGTCGCCGCCCGCTGGGTGATCGTGTAGTGATCGGCGTCGGCGGTCCTTTGTGGACGCAGGACCGGCGGGATCGGCAGCGGTACCCGGAAGGGCTCCGGCAACGGGAGTCCGCTGCGCAGCAGCTCGCCGGTCCCCGGAGCGCCCTGCGCGAGCAGGCGGGGAGCCGTGATCCCCGCGGCGACGAGGACACCGGCCCCGCCGGCGAGGCCGAGGAAGGTTCTGCGGGGCAGCCGCCTGCTCATCGGCCGGCCCGCCAGGTCTGCGGCCGCCAGACGGCGATGGTCGTCAGCACCGTCGCGGTGACGAGGGCGACACCGAGCGGGATGTGCAGATCGAGCGCGCCCGTCATTCCGGCGAGATACTGCCCGGTCTCGCCCAGCGCGAGCAGCAGGCTGATCCAGAACAGCCAGCGCGGGCCGCGGACCAGCCACAGGACCAGCGCCGCCAGGATCTGCGCGTACGCCAGGTACGACACGGCGTCGGCACCCCAGCGGTGCAGCCAGAGCATGTCGTAATCGCCGCCGAGATAGCCGCCGGCGAAGACCGGCTGGCCGATGATCGCGACGGCGTGTGCGGTCACCAGCACCCGGTTCACCACCAGCGTCCCGTTCGCCTTCCGGCCCGGGCTGGTCAGGGTTTCACTCACGGGATCGAACGTAGGAGCCGACGCCTTATGCTGTCCAAGACAAGATCGGTTATCTGTTCATAACAGGTGAGGTATCAGCAGTGGATCTTCTGGCGCTCCGGTACTTCCAGACGGTCGCCCGGCTCGAACACGTCGGCCGCGCCGCCGAGAAGCTGCGTGTCGCGCAACCCTCGCTCAGCCGGACCCTGGCCAGGCTGGAGAACGACCTCGGCGTACCGCTCTTCGACCGGCACGGCCGCCGGATCCGGCTCAACCGGTTCGGGACCGCCTTCCTCCGCCGCGTGGACCGGGCGCTGGCCGAACTCGACGACGCCCGTCAGGAACTCGACGACGCCGCCGGGCTCGAACGCGGCACCGTCGCTGTCGCGGCCGAAAGCCTCCTCGTCCTCACCGAACCGCTTCGTACCTTCGTCCCCGGCTATCCGCTGGTGGACTTGCGGCTTTCCCAGGCATCGGCGGAGGGGATGGCGGAGAAGCTGCGAGCCGGCGACGTCGACCTGTGCGTCACCTCGCAACCCTTGACGGGCGAGGACATCCGCAGCCGGGTGCTCCTCGACGAAGCGGTGATGCTCTGCGTGCCTGCCGGGCACCGGCTCGCCGATCGAGGCAGTGTCGGCCTGGCGGATCTCGAAGGCGAGCCGTTCCTCACCACGCGACCCGGTTACTGGCAGCGTGCGCTCGTCGATCGTCTTTTCGCGAAGGCCGGTCTCGAACTGCACGTCGTCTGCGAGGGAGACGAGGCCGCGGTGCTCTTTCAGCTCATCGACGCGGGGCTCGGTATCGCGCTGGTGCCTTCGCTGGGGCTGCGCGCCGTCACCGGTTCGGCGGTGGTCTGGCTCGACGTCGACGATCCCGACTGCCGTCGCGTGCTCAGCGTCGCGTGGCGCGAGGACACGTACCTTTCCGTTGCCGCCCAACGGTTTCGCGATCACCTGGTCGGCCATTTCCACGCACCGGCCGGGCCCCGGCCGAGGTGACCGGGGCCCGGTGGCGCGGTTACGGGTTGAGCGTGACGCTGTAGGCGCTCATCGCCTCGCCGATCGGCTGGAAGTACGAGCTTCCGCCGCCCTTGCCGGAGGTGATGCCGAGTCCGACGCTGCCGGAGAACAGGCAGCCGCCCGAGTCACCGGGGTTGACCAGCGCGTTGGTCTGGATCAGCTGGTACACCGAGCCTTCGGCGTAGTTCACCGTGACGTTCAGCCGCTGCACCGAACCCGAGGTGAGCCGCGTGGTGCTGCCGCTCTTGCTGATCCGCTGCCCGACGGTGGCGGACCCGGCGGAGGCGATCCGCTGGGTGGAGCCGTTCCACAGGGTGACCGCGCCGGGCGCGCTGCCGGTGGTGTTGCGGATCAGGCCGTAGTCGTTCGTCGGGAAGCTGGCGCCCTGCGACGGCCCGACGTTCCACTGCGAGACCGCGCGGGTGCAGTGGCCGGCGTCGAGGATGTAGTTCTGGCCGCCGCGGTTGGTGTTGAACCCGGCCGAGCACCGGGTGCCACCGCCGGTGATGGCCTCACCGTTGTAGATCGCGGTGTGCATCTCGCCGGTGGTCCGCTCCACGCGGACACGGTCGCCGAGTGCTTCGGCGGCCTTGACGAGGGCGTCCGTGCCCTTCGCCGCGTCGGAGATGGTCAAGACCACCTGGTTGGCCTTCGGGTCGAGGCCGATCGACGTGTGCGCGACCGACGGCAGCGCCTGCAGGGCGTTCTGCGCCCCCGCCAGCGCGGCACTGGAGTGCTTGACCACCCGGGCCTGCGCCCCGGTCGCGGTGACCTGGTCCGCGGCGGCCTGGTCGAGCACGTTCACCACCGGCTTGGCGGAGTCGTCGAGGTATCCGTCGGCGGCACGGGCGCCGAGCGAAGCGGTGACCTTCTGCAGCTTCTCGACGCTCGCCGTCTGCGTCCGGAGGAACTCGACGGCGGCGGCCTGGCTGATCCCGGCTTCGGCGGCGAGGGACGTCACCGCCTCGTGCTGCACCGTGGGGGAGTAGCCCGCGATGGTGGTGGCGGTGGCCGTGGACGGGGCGAGGAAGCCGACGACCGCGGCCGCGGCCACCAGTGTCGTGGCGGTACGGGCTAAGGGGTTTGTGCGCATACCGGTGTCTCACTTTCGCGAGGGGACATCCAGCGCGAGGGGTGGCCGCACTGGACACGTGGGGTAGCCGGGCACGGCCAAGGCGACCCGGCGCCGGTGATCCGGTGCCGATCATGGTGATCCGCCGCACCGGTGGCGGATACCGACTTTCGTTGGACAGGAAGAAAAATAGGTACCCGCCGTTCGGGCTACCGACGGATACGCGCACAGCAAACGGTGATCACGTGAGCGCGGTGTCGAAGGCCAGCCGGGCGAAGCGCTCCCCGATGAGCCGGTGCGCGGCCGCGTCCGGGTGGAGGGCGTCGGGCAGCGGCAGTTCGGCGTGGTCCGCCTCGCCGTACAGTTCGAGGCCGTCGAGATAGCGCAGGTTCGGGTCGGCCGCGCTCCGTTCCTTGACGATACGGGCGAGTTCGTCGCGGATCACGGTGAGCGTCAGCTTTCCCGAGGCGACCTCCGCGGGGTCGCCGGTGGCCCGGAACCGCACTTTCCCCTCGCGCAGGGCGTCCGGGTCGAATTCGCCCGGCCCCGGCGTGTGTTCGTGGATGGGGCAGTGGATCGGCGAGACGACCAGCAGCGGCGTGGCGGGATGGCCTTCCCTGATGGTGTCGAGGAAACCGTGCACCGCGGGGCCGAACGCGCGCAGGCGCATCAGGTCGGCGTTGACGACGTTGATGCCGATCTTGACGCTGATGACGTCGGCGGCCGTGTCCCGCATCGCGCGGGCGGTGAATGGGTCGAGCAGCGCGCTGCCGCTGAAACCCAGATTGACCAGATCCACCCCGGCGAGGGCCGCGGCCGTGGCTGGCCATGTCCCGGTCGGGGTCGTCGCGTTGGAGCCGTGACTGATGGAACTGCCGTGGTGCAGCCAGGTCCTGCGGCCGTCCGACTGTACACTGTGGACAGACGCATTGGTGCGCAGGGCGACCAGCCTGGTCGTTTCGTTGTGCGGCAGCCAGATTTCGACGGTCTTCTCGTGGCCGGGCAGGCCGTCGAATCGCAGGGTGCGCACGGGTCCGGGCTCGTGTCGTGCGGCACCGGTGGCCAGGTCGACGCTGATCGTGTCGCCGTCGGGCACGCTCGCCTGTTCCGAGAGCTTGCCGTCGACGAACAGTTCGTAGACGCCATCGGGCCGGGGCGGTGTGCCGGCGAAGACCCGTTTGGTGGCCAGCACGTCGAGTTCGACGAGGGACGCGGTGGTGCGGAAGACCAGCCGCACGCCGGACGGCTGCGACTCCGCCATGGTCAGCTGGCCGTCGGGGATCTGCCGCCTCGCCCGCGCGGGCAGCCGGTGGGGGAGCACGCCGCGTCCGGTGGATTCGAGGTCGAGCGCGCCGCGGACGAGGGCGGCGGTGATCGGGGTGGTGAGCATTCTTCCGTTCATTTCGTTCGGGGCCAGGCGCGCAGCAGGACGTCGAGCGCGTCGAGGATCTCGGTCCAGCTCTCCTGCGAGCCGGGGGCGCTGTGGCTGAAACCGCCGGCGGCCTCCAGGCCGACGAAGCCGCTGAACACACTGCCCAGCAGCCGGACCGCGTGCGTCTGATGCGGTTCGGCGAGGTCGTAACCGCGCAGGATCGCCCGCGTCATTTCGGCGTGGCGGACACCGGCGCTGGTGGCCGCCTTGTCCGGTGCGAGCCGGAACCTCGCGGCGGTGAACCGGCCCGGGTGTTCGAGGGCGTAGTCGCGGTGGACGTTCGCCAAGGCGATCAACGCGTCCTTGCCCGCCAGGCCCGCCACCGCGGTGGCGGCGAGATCGGCGAGCTCGGCCAAGGCCAGCAAGGCGATCTCGGTCTTCAGTTCGTGGGCGTTCCTCACGTGCGAATACAGGCTCGCCGTCTTGACGCCGCACCGTTTCGCGAGCTCGGTCGGGGTCACGTGCTCGAAGCCGATCTCGTCGGCCAGCTCCGCACCTGCCCGTACCACGCGCTCCGTCGTCAGTCCCGCTCTCGCCATGGCGAGAGCGTACCATAGTCCATTTGGGATTTACCTAATGCGATTAGGAAGTCGAAACCTGGGTTCGGTAGCGCCGGGCCCGGCGGAGGCTGTGCTCATGCCGTTCACCCTTGTCCGCGGATTCCTGACCGGGATCATCAGCGGGACGACCTTGTGCGCGTTCATCGTCGGCATCGTCATCGAGTACGTTCCGCTGACCGTCACGGGCGTCGGGCTTCCCGTCGTCTACGGGATCCTGCTCCGCCTCGCCGGGGCGCCGCGACGCGCCCGTGAGGCGAAGATCGTTCCGGTGGTCGCGCTCGCGAAGGTCGAAAGCCTCCGTGCCGGGGGCACCGAGACCGGGGACATCCCGGTCGACTTCGTCTTCACCGTCGCCCCCGACGGTATGGCCACGTTCCGGCTGAAGGTCGCCCACCACATCAACCTGGTCGACATCCCCGACTACCGGCCGGGCGACGTCCTCGTCGTCCGGTATCCGCCGGACCGGCCGTGGAAGGCGGAGGTCGTGGAGCGGCCGTCACCGGCGTGGGAACGCCGCGCGGCCGAAGCCACGATCGAATCCGCTCCGGAGTCCACCCTGGTGCAGGAACCGCCGGAAGGCTGCGGGGTCGGCGCGCTCGCCGTCCTCGGGTTCCTGCTCGGCGCGGCGCTGGTGCTGTTCCTGTTCCGTGCGGAGCTGTTCGCGCCGGAAGAGCCTGCCCGAGCGGAGGAAACCCAGGCCGGCGTGACCACGTCCTCCTCGGGATCCGCGACCGTCGACGTCGGCCGGTCCCTGCTGGGCGAAGGGGAATTGCGCCGGGTGATCGACTCATTGGCGCAGGCCACGGACGTGTCACAGGTGATCACCGCGGTCGTCGAGGACCGGCGGCTGACCGTGGTCTTCGCGCCGACCGGTGCCCAGGTACCGCGGTTCGACCTCCGCGCACTGAAGGCCGACCGCGTCCCTGCACTGGTACACCGGGCGAAAGAGACCATCGACGTCGGGGAACCGCGGACGTGGCAGGTCACGATCGTCCCGTTCGGCACCGCGGTGAGCACCCGGGTGATCGTGACCGGCCCCGACGGCAGTGGCTCACTCGCGGACGGTGGCTGAAGCCGATCCGTGCTTTCCCGGCGCGGCGCTGCCGGAGTACTCGCCGAGGTCGGAGATCAGCGAGGTCAGCTCGGCGTCGTTGTCGTAGCGGCGCTGGTGCAGCTCGGCGATCTTCGCGCCCATCTCCGGATCCGGGTCGTCGGTGACGTCGAAGGACGCGAACCGGTCGACCAGCGGCAACCCGACCCGGTCGGTGTTCCGGTGCGCCGGGTGCATGAGGTACTCCCAGTACCCGTCGAGGTCTTCGATCGCGAAGACGGCGCCCCATTCGTAGTCGCCGCCGAAATCACGGCCGACGACGAAGGACTTCACCGACGGGATGACCCGGCCTTGGTTGCGGAGGCTTTCCAAGGCTTCCTCGACCTGCTCCGGGGAGGCGTCGGGGCGCAGGGTGAAACGGTTTCCGTGGTAGATCATCGTGTTTCCTTTCCGTTGTTCCGGTTCGGGAGGAGAGCGGCGAGTGCCGCTCCGGCGCCCAGGGCGACACCGGTCCAGGTGAACGCGCCGGCGATGCCGACGCCCTGGACGAGTGGCTGGACGACGAGAGGGGACAGGAACTGCCCGAGGAAGATCCCGGCGACCAGGCCGCTGAGCACGCGGCCGCGGTGCGCGGGATGGGCGAACTCCGCCAGGCGAAGGTTGAGGTTCGGGACGACGAAACCGACTCCGAACCCTCCGACGAGCAGCCCGGCCACCACCTGGGCGACGGTGCCCGCCGTGCCGATCACCAGCCAGCCCGCGCCCATGAGCGCGACACTCGCCGTGGTGATCGCGGTGGGGCTCAAGCGCTCACGCAGGCGAGGGAACGCCAGCGCTCCGGCGACGCTGGTCACCGTGCTCCCGGCGACCACGGCCCCGACGACGGCGGGACCGCTGCCGAACCCCTCCAGCAGGAAGGGCAACTGCGTCGGCGCCATGTAGAAGACCAGCGTCACCACCAACGCGAGGACATAGACGCCGATGACGCGGGCGGGCAGCCGGGTCCGCTCGCGTTCGCTGACCGCCGGGCTGCTCCGGACCGGTTCGCGCAGGGACGTGATCGCGAAGATCGCCACGATCGCCGAGACCGAATAGATCCAGAACGGCGTCTGCCAGCTCACGGTGGCCAGCACTCCGGCCAAGGGCAGGAAGACGACACCGCCGAGACTCGCGAAAGCCTGCTGCAACGCGAGGAACGAGGCGCGGCGCTCGCCGGAGAACCAGTCGGTGATCAGGGCGCTGACCGCGGTCATGATCCCGCCGACGGCGAAACCCAGCCCCACCCGGGTGATCAGCAGCAGGTAGAGGTCGTCCACGAAGAATCCGGCCGTACCCGAGATCGCGTAGAGCCCGAGGCCGGCCAAGAGCAGCGGGCGCCGTCCGGCGCGGTCGGCGACGATCCCGGACAGCGGCGCGCTGATCGCGATCGCGAGGGAGGTCACCGTCAGCGTCAGCCGCACGAGAAGAGCGGAGCCTGGAGTATCGGAAAAGACCTCTCGCATCGCGGGCAGACTGGGCGCGATGATCGCCGCGGCCATGATGGTCAGCGGTGCCGCGGCCAGAACGGTGCCGCGGGCTCGCAGCGTCGGCGCCAACGTGTTCGTCACGCCACCAATCTCGCAGCGGGACACCGGCGTTCGCGTCGGTGAAAGTCGCCTATCCCGGCCCGTGCTCGGTAGCGTGCGGGGCATGACCGACGAGATCCTGCCCGCCATCGCAGGAGAGATCCTCACCGGAGAAGCCGCCTTGTCCCTGGCGGGGAAGGACTGGGGGAACCTGATCCACACCAGGCCGGGACTGGTCGTGAGGCCGGCCTCGGTGACCGACGTGGCGGTCGTGCTCAGGTTCGCCACAGCGCGAGGACTGCCGGTCGCCGCCCGTGGAGCGGGGCATTCGCCCTACGGGCAGGGGCAGGTCGAGGGCGGGATCCTGCTGGACATGACTTCGCTGCCGCCGCGCAGGGTGGTCACCGGTGAGCTGGTGTCGGTGGACGCGGGCGCCCGCTGGCGGGAAGTGCTGGAGACGACCTTGCCGCACGGGCTGGCGCCTCCGGTGCTCACCGACTATCTCGAGCTGACCGTCGCCGGCACCCTGGTGGTCGGCGGGATCGGCGGCGCCACCCACCACCACGGCACGCAGACCGACGGCGTGGTGGAGCTGGAGGTCGTCACCGGCGCCGGCGAGGTGCTCACCTGCTCACGCGACAGCGACGAGGACCTGTTCGACGCGGTCCTCGGCGGTCTGGGGCAATGCGCGGTGATCACCCGTGCGACGCTGCGGCTGACCCCGGCCCCTGCGCGGGCCCGGCGGTGGAAGCTCTACTACGACTCGCTTCCGGCGTTCCTGACGGACCAGCGCGCCGTTGTCCGTGACGGTCGTTTCGACTACGTGGAGGGTCAGCTGATCCCCGTCGGCGACGGCTGGCGGTACATGCTGGAGGCGGTGGCCTACTACTCGACGCCCGCCGGACCGGACGAGGACGCGTTGCTGGACTCGCTCGGTTTCGACGAGTCCGAAGACGAGGACACGGCCTATTTCGACTTCCTGAACCGGATGGCCGACGGCGAGGCCGCCCTGCGGGCGGAAGGAAGCTGGTTCCATCCGCATCCGTGGCTGAACGTGTTCCTCACGGACGACTCGGTCGAGGAGTTCGTCGCCGAAACCCTCGCCGCCACCGGCGAACCCGAACTGGGTGCCACGGGATTGGTCCTGCTCTACCCGGTGCGGAACGACCGGTTGAAGACTCCGCTGTTCACCGTGCCGCCGGGGGAGATCTCCTGGCTGTTCTCGCCGCTGCGCGCCGGTTCGCCCAGCGATCCGCTGCACAACGCGCGGCTGCTGGAGCTCAATGTGGACCTCTACCGGAAGGCACGCGACCTCGGCGGGAAGGTCTATCCGTCGAACGCGCTGCCGATGTCCACAGAGGACTGGCGCGCACACTTCGGCGGCGCCTGGCCGAAACTCGCCGACGCCAAGGCCCGGTACGCGCCGGGAAACCTGCTCAACCCCGGCCAGTGCCTGCGGGTGCCCTGAGGTCCGCGGCCACTGGTAGAAATGTCCGATGCGGGATTTCTTCAGGGGTTTCCGGATGTTCGGGCAAGGCCTTGGCATCCTTCTGCGGTCGCCGAGGCTGCTGCTGATCGGCGCGCTGCCCGCGTTGCTGACCACGCTGTTGCTGATCGGCGGCATCGTCGCGCTGGCGTTCTGGATCGACGACCTCTCGCTGCTGATCACCCCGTTCGCCGACGACTGGTCGCCGGGCTGGCGGACGACGATCCGGGTGGCGGCCGGGGTCGCGGTGTTCGGGGTGGTGCTGGCCATCGCCATGATCGGCTTCACGGCGATCACCCTCGCCGTCGGCGGGCCGTTCTACGAGCACATCGCGGAGAAGGTGGAGGACGACCTCGGTGGCGTGCCCGGCGCGGTGGACCTCTCGTGGTGGCGGTTGCTGGTGCTGGGCCTGAAGGACGGTCTCGCTCTCGTACTCCGCTCGCTGCTGTTCACGATCCCGCTGCTGATCGCGGGCTTCATCCCCGTGGTGGGGCAAACGGTCGTGCCGGTCCTGCTGGCCATGGTGACGGCGTGGTTCCTGGCGCTGGAGCTGATCGCCGTGCCGTTCTACCGGCGCGGGATGGGCTTGAAGGAGCGGCGTCCGCTGTTGCGAAGGCACCGCGCGCTCGCCCTCGGGCTGGGACTTCCCGTGTCGCTGCTGTGCCTGATCCCGTTCGCCGCGCTGATCGTGATGCCGGTGGGCTTCGTCGGCGGTGTCCTCGTCGCTCGTGAGGTCCTCGCGGCGGAGGCGGCCTGAGCTTCGTCTGTGTCAGATGACGCAGACACCGCGGCTCCCCGGCGCCATCGTTGGCGTGACACTGAGGGGAGCTTCCGATGAAAAGAGCGTTGTTCATGGCCGCCGCCATACCGATCGCGGCCATGCTGGTGACCGGTCCTGCCGTCGCCGCCGAAGGAATCGTGTCCGGGGTGGTCAAAGCCGCGGGCTCCGGGGAGCCGATCGCCGGAGCGTGCGTGACGTTGTTCGATCTCGACCTGAAGGAGACGGGCTCGGGGTGTGCGGGCGCGGACGGCCGCTACGAGATAGCGGGGGTCGTTCCCGGCAAGTACAAGGCGCGCGCGACCGCCGCCGGATACGCCGAGCTTTGGGCGTACAACAAGGGAAGCGCGCTCGCCGCGGAAGTGCTGGACCTGCCGCACGGACTGGACTTCGGGTTGCGGCAGGGCACGGCCACCGTCCGCGGCCAGATCACCGACCAGGGAAAGCCCGCCGCGGGGGCGTCGGTGAGCCTCACCGACCAGAACCAGCGGTGGTGGTCGACGGTCCTCACCGCCGCGGACGGCACGTACTCCTTCAGCGGTGTGAAGGCGGACACCTACACGATGGCGGTCACCTACGGCGATCGCACGCAATGGATCCGGCAGAAGGCGAGCTTCCCGGAGGCGGAGACCTTCACTGTCGCCGATGACCAGGTCGCCGTCGTCGACGAGGCGATCGCACCGTACGGGAAGCTCCGGGTGGTCGCGACGGACGAGAAGACCGGCGCGCCCGTCGCGGGTGCGTGCTCGCAGGTCGAGCAAGGGCATCCGCCGCAGCTGCGGAAATGCGCCGGCGCGGACGGTGTCATGCTCTACGAGGACATGCCGCCGTTCGGCTACTACACGCTGAGCGTCTGGGGGCCGGACGGTTCCTACCAGCCGGTGAACTGGGAGCGGGTGCACCTGACCCCGGGAGAGACCACCGAATTCCGGGCGTCGATGAAACCCGCCGCTTCGATCGTCACCACCGTGCGGGACGCGAAGACCAAGGCGCCGCTGGCGCGGGTCTGCGTCGACACCTACGCCCTTCCGGTCGTCGGTGTCCTCGACGCCGACTACCTGTACCACTGCAGCGACGAGAACGGGAAGCTGGTGATCGGGCCGATCGAGCCCGGCGCGTACAAGCTGCTGGTCAAGTCGCTGGACGAGCGGTACGGCATGCAGTGGGCCGGGACGGACGGTGGCACCGGCGACATCGGGCAGGCCCGCACGGTCACCGCCGAACTCGGCAAGGTGGTCACGACGGCGGACATCAAGATGGACCCCGCCGGGACGATCACCGGCAAGGTCACCGACCGGGCCACGGCGGCTCCGGTGGGCGGCGTCTGCGTCTACCCGTACGCGGTCGATCCCCGGATCGGCTTCCGCTTCGGCGCGAACTGCTCCCGGAGCGACGGGACCTACACGATCAAGGGTCTCGGACCGTACAAGTGGCCGCTCGAGTTCGCCTCGTCCCGAGGGGACTACGCGTGGCAGTGGTCGGGAGGAGCGGCGGACCGGTTCGCCGCCAGGCCGGTGCGGGTGCGGCCCGGCGCGACGGTGACCGAGAACGCGGCGCTCGTGCCGAGCGGCTCGGTCAGCGGACGGATCCTCGGTGCGGACGGCAAGCCCACCTTCGGCTACGTGTACACCTACAACGCGCGCACCGGGGACATCGTCGACTGGACCACGCCGGATTCGAACGGGCAGTACACCGTCAACGGCCTCACCACGGGGAAGGTCAAGATCAGGTACTACACCGACCGTGAATGCTGGCACCGCGACGCGGCCGATTTCGCTTCCGCCACACCGATTCCGGTCACCGCCGGGCAGGTCACCGGCGGGGTGGACCTCGGCCCCTGCCGCCGCTGAGGCGGGTTGGTCGTGAGTGATCCGGGTCGTTCCAGCGACCCGGATCACTCACGAGGTCCAGCAGGCGTCGTCCCGTGACCGGACGGACGACACGACGCGCGGCCGGGCGCCGCCGCGTGTCGTCCGTCCAATCACGCGTGTCGGCCATCCAATCACGTGTGTCGTCCGTTCAGTCACGCGATAGCGCCATCCGCGCACCGGCGTGAAGGCCTCCTTGAGGGACCCAGAGTCCCGCAAGGAGGCCTTCGCGGACAGCGCCGTCCTAGCCGATGGGCTCGATCCAGATGTTGCGGAACCGCGGGTTCTCCCCGGGGTCCCCGTGGTCCTGCAGCCGGATGGCGCCCGGCGCCGCGCTCTCCGGGATGCTGTCGCCCGTCCCGCCGTCGATCGCCACGTCGTTGTGGACCACGACACCGTTCCAGACCACGGTCACCCGGGCGTTGTCGGTCTTGTTCCCGGCACCGTCGAACCGTGCGGCCCGGAAGGTGACGTCGTAGGTCTGCCAGGTTCCGGGAGCCGTCGCCATGTTCCGGTCAGGTGCCTTCTTCGAGTAGATCGCGCCCGCTTCGTTGTTGGCGAGCGTGGTGTCCCCGAAGGATTCGAGCACCTGTAGCTCGTAGCGTTCCTGGAGGTAGACGCCGCTGTTGCCCCTGGCCTGTCCGGTGACCTCCGGCGGGTAGTTCGGCTCGTTCCATTCGACGTGCAGCCGGAAATCACCGAACTGCTGTTTCGTGCGGATGTCCCCGCCGTAGGACTCCATCGCCCCGCCGGTCACCGGCCAGGTCGCGGCGCCGCCGGCGCGTTTCTCCCACGCGTTCAGGTCGGTGCCCTTGAACAACTGGATCCGCCGCGACTCGGTCAGCGTGAGACTGTCGAGGTTGACGTTGCCCGCGTCGCCCGTGTCGTAGCGGTAGGAGATCGTGTTCGACCCGGCTTTCAGGTTCAGCGTCTCGGGTTGCGTGTTCCAGGTGTCCCAGTTGCCGGTACTGGCGAGCCTGACCTGTTTCACCTTCGTCCCGTTGACGTAGACGGTTACCGATTTGGTCCCCGGCGCCGGATCCGGGCCGTTCGAGTAGCGCAAGGCCGCGTTGTAGGCGCCGGTCTTCGGCGCGTTCACGGTGAACGTCGTCGCGGCACCCTGGTTCCAGTAGCCGTCGACGAATCCGGTACCCGTGTAGCCGGCGTGGTTCGTGTTCGTCCCGGCGCCACCGCTCAGCGCGGCCCGCTCGGCCTCGTAGGTGGTGCTCGCCGCGGGTCCACCGACCAGCGAGTTCAACGTGTACCAGGCTTCGGTGCTCCACAGCGCCGCACCGGACTCCGCCGCGAACGGACGCGGCGACCGCACGTGGACGACGTGCCCCGCCTTCAATCCCGACATCTGCAGCGTGACCTTCTTGCGGTCGGCCGAGAGGCTCGCGGACGTGACGGACAGGGTCTGCTCGTCGATCTTCGGTCCGCCGTACGCGGGAGTGGGCTGGTATCGCCACTGCTGCGCCTGGTACTTCGCCGCGAGGTTCTGCGCGGTCTCGGCCGACAGCGGCTGGGTGTACTCCAGTTCGAACCCGCCCGCGACGGCCCGCATGGCGCGGATGTCGAAGGCGTTCGTGCCGTTGGGCGTCACCTTCTGGAGGCCGTAGGCGAGTTTGCCGGGCTGACCCCAGTTGCCGCCGCCGTCGATCCCGCCGGTGTAGATCGCGCCGTCGGGGCCGAGGCTGATCCGGCTGACCCCCGACTCGAGTCCTTGCGTCAGACGGAAAACGGCGCCCTGGTACTCGCCGTTGACCTTCTCCAGGAAGGCTCGCTGAAGCCCGCCGTAGGTCACGTCGCCGTACACCATCTGCCCGGCGAACGGACCCTGCGACAGCATCACCATGTTGCTCGGCGAATTCGCGATCTCGTTGTGCGGCAACCACAACACGGGTGCGGTGACCGGTTTCGAGTCGAACGGGCCAGGGGGATTGGTGTAGTGGTTGAAGAAGCGGTCCTGCTTGACCCGGACGAGCTTGTTCGCCGGCAGCCAGCCGCCCTGGTTGTCCGTGACGAAGACGTCGCCTTCCGGGCCCCAGCCGATACCGTGCGGGGTGCGCAACCCACCGGCGATGTAGGAGACCTGGCCGGTGGCCTTGTTCACCTTGATCGTGGTGCCGCGGTTCGGCGCGGGCTGCGGATCCGTCGTGGCGCCGCCGTAGTTGATGGACACGGAAAGGTTGGCGTAGAAGAAGCCGTCCTTGTACAGCAGGCCGAACGCGAACTCGTGGAAGTTGCCGCCGAACGGCCAGGTGGCGACGGTGCGGTAGTCGTCGGTCACGCCGTCGCCGTTCGTGTCGTTGAGTTCGACGAGCCTCGTCTTCTCCGACACGTACAGCTTGCCGTCGACGTACTTGACGCCCATCGGTTCCTTCAGCCCGCTGGCGACGCGCTGGGTGCGGACCTTGCCCGGGTCGGTGTTCCCGCTGACGTTGCTCAGCAGGTGGACCTCACCGAGGACCTTGTCGGAGCCACCCCACGTGGCGATGGCGAGCCGTCCGTCCGGCAGCCAGTCCATGCCGGTGACCTGAGGCTGGAATCCCTCGGGACGCAGGTTCGTCAGCGTGAAGCCGGGGTGGACGCCGTTCAGCGGCAGGCCGTCACCCGGCGAATCCGTGGCACCCTCGCATTCCTTGCGTCCCGGCGAGGTCACCCGGACGACGTCGGCGTCGGTGCTGAGGACCGAATTCGGCACCAGCGCGAAGTCCGCCGCGCCCGGTGGCCGCCATTCGAGGGTGACCTGCTGGTCGTGGAGGTTGTCGAAATGGTCGATCCGCAGCGCGTGATACCCCGTGCCCAGCTGGACCGAACCGGTCGCGGGGGTCGCGCCGTGCAGGCCGTCGTGGTTGATCACCGTCTGGCCGTCGATCCGGAGCCGGGAGCCGTCATCGCTGGTGAGCCGGAATTCGTACTGCCCGGCCGTGGCGATGGCGATGTTCCCGATGACCTCGGAGACGAACTGCTCGTTGAGCCCGAAATCGGCCGTGGTGGTCCAGTTGATCGTCGGCATCAGCTTGTCGACGTTGGGAGTCTGACCGGATTTGATCGCGCAGAGCTTGGTGAGTTCGCGTTGCAGGTCGTACGTGCGGAGCGTGACACCGGGTTGCTGGGGTGGGATGGCCGCTTCTGCCGGGGCTGTCACCAGCCCGGACACTGCCGTGACCAGCGCCAGCGAGGCGACGATGGACCGGTTGAAGCGCTTGCGGACAGTCGGAAGCATCGTTGCTCCTCGGGTCGGCGGCGGAGCACCTCTGTGACGCCGCTGAACCTAAGAGGACTTTCGGTCGAAGTCAACGAAAGTATGTACAGAACGGACGAAAGTTAGTCCGAACGGTCCCTCGGATAGAGTTGCGGCCGGAGCCGTGGGGAGGGCGAGTGACGAGGGGATCGGGCGAGTCCCGGCTGCGTTCGGCCGTTCTGACACAGGCATGGGAACGGATCGACGGGGTCGAGGTCCTGTCGTCGGCCGACGGCGGTCCGCTGACCCGGACGATCAAGAAGATCATCGACCCGCTGGTGATCCGCACCGCCGCGCGGCCCCGGCTCGGCCGTCCCGTGCTGGACCCGGCCACGGCGGCCGAGCTGACGGGATTGCTGCTGGCCGACGCGGACAGGCTGCGCGCGACGGCCGCGTGGTTCACCCACCTCAAACGGCAGCGGCGCGCTCTGCGCATCACCGCGGGCAACGTCCAGGACGTGTGTTTCCCGCTGGCTTACGAGTTGGCGACGGGTTTCGGGTCGCCGGGTCCGGACGCGGCGGAGACGGCCGCGGCGGCGTTGCGGGATCTGCACGGTGAGGGCGGCGCGGTGGGCGTCGATCAGCTCGCCGCGTACCTCGCGGATCCGCGGCACTCGGCCTGGCTGACCGCGGAACTGCGGCGCCGCTGGCAAGCCGAAACCGCCGTACCGCAGGACATCACCGCGCTCCAGGCGTTCGTCGACGGGCTTTCCGACTCCGCCTGGCGAGCTCTCGCCGATTCGGCCGCCGGGCACGCTCTCGGACTCATGCTGCGGCAGCCGGGCGGAGCCCGCGCCTTGAGCGAAGTCGTCCAAGAGGTTTCAGGGCTGCCCGCACCGGATCTCGGTCTGCAGCGCGGAGATCGCACCGCCGTCCCGCCGCTGAACCGGAACGGCGAAACCGGCACCGAACTTCTCGAGCGCAGTGTCGAACGGCGGGTACGCGCGACCCTTCGCCGTCTTACGCCGGACGAGCGGGGCTCCGTCGAAGACCTCGTCGACGACGAACTCACCAGGGTCGCCACCGGATTCGGGCTCGGCCTGCCCGCGCTGGCCGCGTGTTTCGCGCTGGGTGTCGTCCTCGCGCCCGCGCTGCGGCCACTCGACGGCGCGGCGCCCGGCGGGGTCCCCGAATTCGCGCGGCAGCTCAACGCTCAAGTCGCCCGGGAGGGTTACGTCCTGCACGCTCGTCGGGCCCTGGCCGGTGCCACCCCGCTCACCCCGCGGCCCGACGCCGAACTCCTGCGCGATCTCCGCGAGTTCGCCAAACACTTCCTCGGCAGGCTGTGGGTCCGGCTGCACGGTTTCGACGTCCGCGGCGACCTTCCCGCCGATGCGGCGGACGTGCGCGACCTCGTCACCGGCGTGGTCCGCTCCACCTCACTGGATCTGCGCACGAAGGTGCGGCGCGCGCTCATGGCCCGTCTGCCGGAGCTGGAGGCCGTTTCGTGACGCATCCGGTGCACACGCCCGTCATCGCGGCCGACGGTGCGCTCATCCGCTTCGCCCTCGCCGAACTTCTCGCCGGCGGGGCCGCCACGATGCACATCGAACTCACCGATGCCGGGGCCGCCGAACCGTGGCTGGCCCGGCTCGCCGGCGCGGAAGCCACGCTCGCCGCACTCGGCCAAGGCCACGCGGAAGTCGCCGCCAGGCCTGAGCTGGGCAGGCTCGCCCTGCTGCTCTGGCTGCGTCGCTGGTGGCCCGCCGGCCCGTCGCTCGGAATCCCTTCGCTGGACCCGGCGTTGCTGGACCTCGAAACGGCGGTCGCGACGGCGGACGTGGAGGATCTGGCCGAAGGTCTCCTCGACGGGTTCGAAGCTTCCCCGGCCGAGCTGTTCGACGCGGCCATCGCGGCCGATGCCCTCCTGGCGGCGGCCCCGCCGGTTGCCGAGGAGGTTCGGGGCCTGTGTGCCCGCCTCGCGGAGTGGTTCGACGACCAGGACGACGTCGTGCGTGCCGAGGCCGCGGCGGAAATGCCGGCACGGCTGGAAACGGCGACACCCGGCCAACGCTCGTACGCGCTGGCCGCGGGCCTCGATCCGCTCGCACCCGGCGAAGGGGTGCTGGCGACCGGACGCGCGAGCGTCGACTGGGCACGGGTGCCACCCGGGATCCTGGACGCCGGAGAGGACACGGTGACCTGGCGGATCGTCGCCGCCGCGGCCGCCGCCAGGCTCGAAGTCGTCGTCGCGGGCGCGTTCGCCGACGCGGCCATCACCGCGTTCGCGAGTCACGCGGGCGAGCCGTTCGCGGAGGTGCCGCTGGAGCTGGGCGCCGGGCGGTTCTCCGGCATCGCGGAGCTGGACGACGCCGCGACAAGGCTCGCCGCCCGGGTCCATAGTGGACAGATCGTGGTCGCCATCGGCGTGGCGGACGAGAGCGTCGCCGGGACCACGGCGGAAGACCGGGCGGAGGTGGTCGCGCTCGTCCGGGCACGTCCGCCGGCGGCCAGGACACTCGCCGAACGCGCGGCGGCCGCTTCCGCCGACGAGGAGTTCTGACGTGCTCGTCGGCATGCCACCGCCCCGGAACCGGCCGGACCGTCCGCCGCCGCCCGAACTGGGCCCGGCGACCTCGCATGGTTACAACTGTCGTTGTGTCGCGCGGCATTTCGGCCTCGACCCGGCACCGTACGGCGAGCTGCCCGCGTGCTCGCTGTCCGAACGCCAGTACCGGAAGCTGCTCGTCGACGCGGTCAAGCTCCAGGACAAGGCCAAACGGCTCGCCGTCGCCCGGGACGTCGCCGGCGCGCATCGGACGTACGGCGAGATGCGGGAGATCGCGCAACGGCTCGACCGGACGGATCTGGACCTCGCCGCGGTCAGCGATCTGGCCACCGTCTGCTATTCCGCCGGAGACCTTCGGAACGCTCGCCAGTGCGCCGAAGCCGTGCTCCAGGCCTTCAAGGTCAGTGCCACCGCAATCGTCCACTATGGACAGTACGTCGAACTCCGGATGATCGAAGGCTGCCGAGAGGTCGCCGAGCGCGTGCTCATCTCCTTGAGCACCGAAGAAGGTGACGTCGTCAAGGCGCGTGAGCTGATCGCCGGGCAACGTCGCCGGGCGGCGCTGCGCAAGGAGGAGGGGCCGGAACAGTACCCGCCCGAGCTGCTCGACGTGCACGGCGCGGACGAGCTGGAACTGCGGATCTTCGACGTGCGCGTCCAGATCGCCGCCGGGGACGTGGCGGGCGCGCGGACCGCGATCGAAGAGATCCTGACGGCGCTGGACGCCATCGCGGAGATCGACGAGGTCCGCGGGCAGGTGGTGGCGCTGCAGGCGATGGCGCGAGCCGAGCGAGCCCGAGTCCGCCAGGCCGGTGGCGAAGACGCCGACGCGCGTGCGGATCTGCTGCGGCTGAGCGCCCAGCACGAAGGCCGTCCCCTGGCCGCCAGGGCGAGTATCGAGCTGGCGGCGGACCGGGCGTTCGGCGGCGACTTCCCCGGAGCGGTCGCCATGATCGTCGCCGCCCGCGACGAACTCGCGGACGCGGGCCTGAACGGCGATGTCGCGGAGGCGAGCCACGCGCTGGGCACCCTGCTCCTGTACACCGGCGACGTCGCGCAGGCCAGGGAGCAGTTCGGCCACGCGGGGAAGATCTGGGCGGCCAACGCCGACGTTCCGGGTCTGCGGCGCCTCGACGTGGCGCTCGCCCGCTGCGCGATGGCGGAAGGTGACTGGGCGACGGCGCGGGACCACGTGACCCGCGCCCGGGAGTCGGCGCGGACGGCGGGGGACTGGTCGGACCGCCTGCACACGGATTTCGTGGCGGCCACGATCGGTTTCGCCCACGGCGACGACCTCCCGGCCGTGCTGGATCTGTTGCTTCCGCTGGCGCTCGCGGCGGCGGAGTACCGGTTCGAGTTCACCTCGCCGCAGGCACGCACGGCCTGGGCGCGCGACGTCGCCGGTCCGGCGACGGAAATGCTGATGGCGCTGCTGGCCAGGCTCCAGAAGCCGAGGCTGGCGGCGGAGCTGATCGAACGCACCTGTGCCGTCGGGGCGTACACGGGCGTGGAGGGGCGTTCGCTCGACCTCACCGGCGGACTGCCTGCTCTCGAAGTGGGCCCGGTCGCCGAAGGGCTTCCGTTGGCGGCACTGGGTTCCGTGACGTCGGCGCTTCCGCTGCGGCTCGCCCCGCCACCCGCGCTGCGCTGGTCACCCTCGTCGCCCATGGAGCTGGACCCGTGGCTCCGCCTCGCGGCCGAGCGGTACCGGCTGCCCCGCGCGGTCGCCGAAACCGTCGAGACCTGGCCGTCCGCGAAGCCCGGACGCGAGACTTTCCTCCTGCGCTACGCCGACGCCGGCCACACCTTCCTCACCTGGCGGACCACCGAGGACCTCGACACCGTCCACACCCATCCGATCGAATTCGCCCTGGTCGCGACCGCTCGCCAGTACTTGGACGCCGCGTCCCCCACACCGCGCGAAGGCGAGAGCGTGGCCGACGCCGTCCGTCGCTCCCTGAGCGAAGACGCCTTCGGCAGCTTCGCCGGTGAACAACGCCTGGCTCGCGTCCTCGCCCTCAACCTCCTGCCCGCGGACCTGGTCGAGAGGCTGCGGCGCGCCGGAACCCGTCCGCTCCTGCGGATCCAGCCTTCACCGAGCCTCGCCGGCGTCCCGTGGGGACTGCTGGCCCTGCCCGACCGGCGGGCAGGCCACGTGCTCGAGATCGATGAGATCGGCAGCTGTTTCGACAGTGACGAGCGTGTTCTCGACGTCGCCGATGTCTCGCTGCTCGCTCCGTCCGCGATTCCACGTCGTCCGCCCGCCGCCGACGGTCCGCCGATCTACCTGCTCGACCCGCGGATTCCCGGGCAGAGTGCCTTCGGCGAGCTGGGTTCCGTGCTGGGCAAACAGGATCCGTCGTCACCGCTGGTCCGCCATCTCGACGAGCGGCTCGCCGAGGGCCCGGTCCTGCCCGCCGCCGCCCGCGGGCTCGACCTGGTCCGCCGCACCGACACCGACCGCCGTCTGCTCGCCGGACTCCTGGCAGGCCCCTGTTCCCGGCTGGTGTTCGTCGGGCACGTCAGCCGCGTCCGCGACGAATACGGCGCGCAGACCGCGCTCCATCTGTCCTGTTCGGCCGATCTTCCCGGCACTGCCGCGCCGATCGGCGCGCACCGGCCGTTCACCGCCGCCGATCTCGCACTGTCCGAAATGGACACCATGCCCGCACGGGTGGCGCTGATCGGCTGCGCCAGCGCGAGCGATTTCGGCCTGGCCGAACCGTTCGGCGTGCTGCTCGCCGCCGTCGCGGCCGGAGCGGGACTGGTCGCCGCCACGGTCTGGGCGCTGCCGACTTCCGCCGCCGTGCCGGGTTCGGACCCGATGTCCGATCTCGTCATCGCCGTCGACACCGCGCTCGCCGGGGACGATCCAGTCACCGAACTGTGCGCCTGGCAGCGATCCCGGCTCGCCCGCTGGCGCGAGAAGCCCGAACCCGCGGCCTCGCCGGTCTTCTGGGCGCCGCTGACCTGCCTCGACGCGACCGACGACGGGAAAACCTGGGTTCGGTAGCGGACCGGTCCGCCGAAGCTGTGTCCAGCACGAACGACACGGCGAAAGGCGGCACCCGATGTTCAAGAAGATCCGCGACAAGATCAACGACGCGACGCAGCAGGGCATGGCGCGGGGCGCACAGGACTTCCAGCGTCACGCGGAGCAGTTCCGGCAGGCGGCCGCCGCGCAGGGCCACGACATCACCCCGCAGCTGCCGACGCCGCAGCTGGCCGCGCAGGCCTTCCGGAGCCTGAACGCCGACCCGGACATGGCGGCGTTCCTGGCCCTGCCGATGGACGAGCAACTGCGGCAGCAGCAGGAACTGCAGGCCTACGGCACCGAACTGCGGAGGCTCTACGACACCTGCGAGCCCGCCACCCTGGTGGTCCGCGAGCTGGAGCCGACCGGCCGGAAGATCGCCGGGCAGGCGCAGTACACCGCGACGCTGGAGGTCACCCGCGCCGACGGCACCACGTACCGGACCGTGACGCAGCTGATCGCGCCGCTCGCGACGATCCAGCAGTACGCGCCCGGCACCCGGCACGAAGCCCGCGTCGACCCCGCCGACCCGGCGAAGGTCGCCGTGTTCGGCCCGATCGGTTAGGCGGCAGACGATGTTCGGGACCTTCGAGTTCGGTCTACCGGAAGACTCCCGCCGCCCCGGCCTGCGGCTCTGGCTGCTAGGTGTGCCGACGACACTCGCCTGGGCGGCGGCCGGCTGGTCGGGCGCCCTCGGGCTGCTGGACGGCTTCCGGTTGATGTCGCTGAACCGCGTCGACGCGTGGGGGCCCGACGCGGGCCCGGCGGTTTCGCTCGTCCTGTTCTTCAGCGTCTCGATCACGGTGGCCTCGTCACTCGGGTTCGCGATGCTGTGGGGCGGTGGGATGTCGTTGCGAGGCATGGGTGTCGGCTTCCGGGCGAGCAGTCTCGCCGCGTCCCTCGGCATCGCGCTGGGCAGCGGCGTCGCGATCCCGTCGTGGACGCCGCCCGAGGCGGTGGGGAAGCGGCTGCCGTCCGAACCGTGGACCGAAGTGGACTGGATCGTCTACTACGAGCCGTATCTCGTCCCGGCGGTGGCCGGGGTGAGCGCACTGGTCATGATCATGGTGCTGGGGCGGGCGTTCGTCACCAGGGCCGAGGCGGACGACCGCGCGCAGGCACTTGCTCAGACGGGCAGGCAGGTGATCGGCCAGGTGCTCGGTGTCGAGTTCACGAACGTCTGGGTGATGGGGAATCCGCGGTTCACCGTGCAGGTCCGGTTCCCCGCCGACGGCGGCGAGCGGACCGTCGTGACCACGATGATCACCCCGCCGCTGCAGGCTCCCGCCCGCGGTTCGACGGTGAAGGTCACCTACGACCCGCGCAACCCCGATTCGGTCCAGGTGGATCCGGATCCGGCCGATCGGGCCGCCGGCGGGAACTTCGGTGCGTTCCTCCCTCCGCTGTTCTGATCGCCCTCTACACTCCCGCGGATGGACGAACAGACGGCAGAGGTGTCCACCGCCCCAGCGGTGCGCAAGGCGATGATCCGGCTGGTCCCGTTACTCGGGCTGCTCTATCTGCTCAACTATCTCGACCGGGTCAACGTCGGGTTCGCGGCCCTCACCATGAACGCCGATCTCGGCATCAGCTCGGCCGCCTACGGTCTCGGCGCGGGCCTGTTCTTCGTCGGGTACTTCTTCTTCGAGGTGCCCAGCAACGTGATCCTGCACAAGGTCGGCGCCCGGATCTGGATCGCGCGGATCATGGTCACCTGGGGCATCGTCGCCTCGGCCACCGCGTTCATCCAGGGCGAGGTCAGCTTCTACATCGTCCGGGTGCTGCTCGGGATCGCCGAGGCCGGGTTCTTCCCCGGCATCATCCTGTACCTGACCTACTGGTTCCCGCGTAAGCAGCGAGCCAAGATCGTCGCGCTGTTCTTCCTCGCGGTGCCGCTGTCGTCGGTCATCGGCAGCCCGGTCTCCTCCCTGTTGATCAAGCACGGCGACGGTGTCCTTGGCTTCGACGCGGGCTGGCGGTTCATGTTCTTCGCCGAAGGGGTGCCTTCGATCCTGCTCGGGGTGGCGGTGTTCTTCCTGCTGCCGAGCAAGCCGAAGGACGCGAAGTGGCTGACCCCGGGGGAGCGCACGGCGTTGCAGTCGGCCATCGACGCGGAAGACGTCCGTGAGGTCGGCAAGGAGGTGAGCACCCGATCGGCGCTGACCGACCCGCGCGTGCTCGCGCTGAGCGCCGTCTACTTCGGGATCATCTTCGGCCTGTACGTGCTCGCGTTCTTCCTCCCGCAGGTGATCAAGGGCTTCCAGGAACAGTTCCAGACCGACTACAGCATCGTGGAGATCGGGCTCATCACGGCGATCCCGTACGCCGTGGCCGCCGTCGCCATGGTGTTGTGGGCCCGCCATTCCGACCGCACCGGCGAACGGGCCGGACATGTCGCCATCGCCGCGTTCGTAGGCGCCGTCGCGATCGCCGGTGCGCTGTATCTGGGCTCGCCGCTGTGGGTGATGGTCGCGGTGACCCTCTGCGCGGTCGGCGTCTTCACCGCGATCCCGGTGTTCTGGCAGCTGCCGAACGCCTTCCTGACCGGGGTCGGCGCCGCCGCCGGGATCGGCCTGATCAACTCCTTCGGTAACCTGTCGGGCTTCGTCGGCCCCTACCTCACCGGCTGGTTGCAGGGGCTGACCGGGAGTTTCCGCGCCGGGATGTGGGCCGTGGCGTTCTTCATGGCGATGGCGGGGGTCATCGCGCTGACCTTCCGCGGGAAGGACAAACGCGCGATCAAGTGAGGTGGTCGAAGTCGCCGTTCACCCACCGGATATGGGTTTCGGCGCTTCGGCGCACCACCGCGCGGGCGTCCCGGTCGATGGTGTCGCCGCCGAGGGTGTAGAGGCGGTCGTAGGGGAATTCGTCGAGCCGGTCGACGATCCGCCGGACCACGGCCGCCGAAAGCGGGACGTGCTTGGGGAAGTTGCGCTGGAACGACACCCAGTCCGGCGCCAGCCCGCCCGAGATCGTGTCCCCGGCCAGGATGCTCCCGTCCGGCGTCCTGGCCACTGCGCTGCCGCGCATATGCCCGCCGAGCCGGATCAGTTCGAGGCCGGGCAAGGGTTCCACGTGCTCGTCCCAGAATTCGAACGCCGGATCGGGGGCGGGCAGCCATTCGCGGTTGCGTTCGTTGACCAGTACCGGGACCCCGCCCAGCGCGCGGCTCCAGCCGAGCTGTGCGCCGAACATGTGCGGGTGGCTGGTGGCGATCACGGCGACGTCGCCGAGCCCGCGCACGACGTCGAGCACCTCGGTGTCCAACCAGGACGGCGGATCCCAGAGCAGGGTGCCCGCCGGGGTCACCGCGATGAAGGACCAGTGCCCGATCGCGAAGTTCGGCTCCCGTTTGACGCTGTGCAGGCCGCGTCCGTGATCCCGGTGCACGGTCCGGTGCGGCACGGAGATCAGTTCCTCGTGCGTCCACCAGCGTCCGGTGTGCGCGCCGAGATCGCCGGCTTCCTCGATGCCGACCTCACCGCGGTCGAGAACGCAGCGGGGCGGTTCGGGAGTGGCGGGATGTTCGATACCGCATCTGTCGCAAATCCACATGATCGACAGCTTGCGACCTCCAGTGCGCTGGAGGTCAAGACGCGTCTTCCCCCGGCTCGGCGAGCCGGGGGAAGACGGGGTTCAGCTGATGGTCGTCTTGCCGAGGACGGCGTCCTGGTCGGGCGGGTCGAGCGCGAGCTGGACGTCGAACTCGCCGAGCGAGCTGTCGGTGACGATATGCGAGGTCGCCGCGGCGTCCACGCTGCTGGTCGCCTCACCGGCGGGGGTGCCCGCGGGGACGGTGAAGTCGACCTTGCCCTCCGCGGTGAACTTCAGCGGTCCTTCGGCGGGTACCTCGGTGTCCGGGATCGGCAGCTCGATCGGGATCGAGATCTTCTGCTCGCCGAGCGCGATGTTCACCTTCGAGCTGATCGTTCCGGACAGTTTCTTGGCGCCGACGAGCCGGAGCCCGTCGCCCGCGGCCTGACCGGCGTCGACGTCGAGGGTGAACGGTACCGAAACCGGCTCCCCGGCTTTCGCCGTCGCCGGGATTTCCGCCTTCACGACCACCGCCACCTTCTGGTCGCCGATGATGGGGAAGCCGCCCTTGTACGTGAGATTCTTTTCGACGGCGGCAGCGGTTCCCGCCGCGGCGAGCATGACCGTCCCGGCGACCGCGGCCGCGATCCCGGCCGCGCAGAACCGCCGAACACCCTTCCGTACGAGGGTTTTCGTCATGTCGGGTCCTTTCGTCGTTGAATAGGCTCGAAACCGAATGTAGGTGGAAAGTCACCAACGAGGAAAGGAAAAGATCTCTCGCGTTTTCTTTACGCTTCGATCTTGTCATGCGTATGTGGAATGGTGAGTTCGTGAATTGTCATGCCAAGGAGGAAAGGGGAAATGGCGTCCGCGTTCTTGTCACGCCGGTGACAGGTGCGCCGGACCGGCGGCGAGCGGGCTAGGGTCTTGATCGTGACCGAACGACCAGAGCCGTGGCACCGCCGGACCCGCAGGTTCCTGCGCGCGACGGACCAGCGCGGCGAACTGGTGCGCGGGGCGCGGTTCCTCCGGAGACTGGTCCCGGGCGACCCGCTGGCGCCGTCGACTGGCCGCTCGTCCGACCGCCTCGCCCGGCTGCTCGCCGAGGCGGGCGCGGACCGGCCCAGCGCCACCCGCGAGCTGGGGCTGGCCGCCGTGCAGGCCTGGCAGGCCGTCCGCCGGTCCGGCACGCCGCCGGTGTCCGCGGACGGGATCACGGTGCTGTTCACCGATCTGGTCGGCTTCTCGACGTGGGCGTTGCAGGCGGGGGACGAACGCGTGCTGGAGCTGCTGCGTTCGGTCGCCGAGGTGACCGAATCGGTCGTCACCGGACATCGCGGCAGCATCGTGAAGGGCCTCGGCGACGGCGTGATGGCCGTGTTCGCCGACCCGGGCGAGGCGGTGAACGCCGCCTACGAGACGTGCTCGGCCGTGAGCGTGATCAAGGCCGAGGGCTATCTCCCGCACCTGCGCGCGGGGCTCCATCGAGGGAATCCGCGACGGGTCGGCGACGACTACCTCGGCGTCGACGTGAACATCGCGGCCCGCATCATGGCCGCCGCCGACGGCGACGAGGTGCTGGCCAGCGGAAGCGTCGTCGACGAGCTGGACCCCGGCGCGGTCATCGTGCGACCGCGCCGGAGTTTCCGCGCCAAGGGGACCCCGAAGGACCTCCGTGTCTACCGGGTCGTGCCCCGGTACTCGAACTCCTAGCCGGGCATCTCCGAAGGCTGTGAGTCCAGCCCCGGCCGGGGCTTCGTCCAGCCGCCGCGCGTGAAGTCCGGCACCGCGACCGGCTTCCCGCCGCGAGCGAGGGAGGTCACGCTCAACGGCACGGGGGAGCACCAGGCCGCCGAGTCGTAGACGTCGATGTCCGGCACCAGCCCGGCACGCATCTGCTGCACGATCCGCCACTGCAGCACGTAGTCCATGCCGCCGTGCCCCCCGAGGTTCGGGTCGTCCTTGAGCTTCTTCCACAGCCAGTGGTCGTGGCGATCGCGGTACGGGCCGAAATCCTTCCACGCGTGGCCGCCGTGGTCGGGCTCGACGTAGATGCGGGCGGGGTAGTCCTCCACGATGCCGCGGCTGCCGGCGAGGCTGTTGATGCGGCTGTACGGACGCGGCGAGCTGACGTCGTGCTCGGCGCGGATGATCCGGCCCTGTTCGGTCTCGATCAGGCAGGTCACCAGGTCGCCGTTGATGTAGGTCTCCTTCCACGAAGGATGACCCGGCGGCATGTGGCGTTTCCGGTAGTCGGCGAGGCCCTTCGGCTCGGTCGCCGTGGCGCGCAGCGTGGCGAACCGGTCGCCGCGGTTGACGTCCATGCAGGCCGCGATCGGCGCGAGACCGTGCATCGGGTAGAAACTCGCGGTGCTGCGGGTGTGCCATTTCCGGCGCCACGCGTCGGTGTAGTACGTGTCGGAGAACAGCAGTGCGCGAAGGTCGTGCAGGTAGCCGCCGTGCCCGTTGGTGACCTCGCCGAAGACGCCCGCGTGCGCCATCTTGAGGATGGCGAGCTCGTTGCGGCCGTAACTGCAGTTCTCGGCGAGGAACAGGTGTTTGCCGGTCTGCTCGCTGGTGTTGACGAGATCCCACAACTGGTCGAGCTCGGTGGCGATGGGGAGTTCGACGCCGACGTGCTTGCCCGCCAGGAGCGCGGCCTTGCCCTGCGAGTAGTGGAACTCCCACGGCGTGGCGATGTAGACGAGGTCGATGTCGTCGCGGGAGAGCATCTTCTGGTAGGCGCCGGCGGATCCGCCGTACTCGGCCGGGCGCGGGCGCCCGCCGGCGGCGAGTTTGTCCGCGGCGGCCTTCGCACGCTCGGCGCGGATGTCGCAGACCGCGGTGACCACGGCGCCCGGGACGGCGCTCCACCCGCCGATCATGGACATGCCGCGGTTGCCGAGACCGATGAGCGCGATCCGGACGGTCCGGTGCCGCTCGAACGGGACCCCGATCATGCTGCGCTGGCCGGGACGGCGGGGCGCGCTTGCCGCCTCTTCCGCCGCGGTCGCGCTCGTCGGGATCGCGGCGAGCGCCCCGGCGGCGAGCGCGCCGCCGAACAGTGTCCGCCGGGAGACTGAGGGCAGGTCGGCCATGAAGAACACTCCTTCGTGTCGCCTTCGGTGCCCAGACCTTGTCCAATCGCCGCCGGATATGTCAAGAGATGCGCCAAAGTGCGCAGTAAACTGCACTAATGAGCAGTTTGGCTGCTTGTTCTCGGGTGTTTCGCGCAGCCCGGGTGCGCGTACACCCGGGCCGCGCCGACGGTCACCGGCGGATCAGTACCTGGTCGATCGACTTGCGCACCAGGTCCGGCACCACGCAGTCGTCCGCCGGATAGCCGACCGGGATGACGGCGAACGCCTTCTCGTTCTGCGGCCGCTCGAGCAGTTCGCCGAGGAACCGCATCGGCGACGGCGTATGCGTCAACGCGGCCAGCCCGGACAGATGCAGTGCCGTGAGCAGCATGCCGACGGCGATGCCCACCGATTCGTCGACGTAGTAGTGCTTGTGCTTGGTCCCGTCCTCGTCGAGGAAATAGCGCTGCTGGAACACCACGATGAGGTACGGGGCGTCGGTGAGGTGGGTCTTGACGGCGTCGGTGCCGAGCGGACGCAAGGCGGACAACCACTCCTCGCCGAGCCTGCCCTCGTACGAAACGCGTTCTTCCTCCTCGGCGGCCTGCCGGATCCGCTGTTTGGTCTCGGCGTCACTGATGAGCACGAACGTCCACGGCTGCTGATGCGCGCCGCTGGGCGCCGTCGCCGCCACCGCGATGGCGTCCACCACCACCTGCTCGGGCACGGGGTCCGTCGAGAACATCCGCACGGTGCGGCGGGTGTCCATGCGCCGGCGCAACTCGGCGGCGGTGGTCAGCGATTCTTCCGCGGACACACGCGCCGGGCGGTAGGGCACCGGCTCGAAGGGGTCGCCGTAGGTCGGGGTCCACTGTGCTGTGGTCATGGTGGCGATTCTGGCGCCGGATCCGGCTTTCGGGAAGCCCCGGAGCCGGGTTATGTCCCTGGAGTTATGCCGCCATCTGTCTCAAGTGGACGGACGCCGGTCGTCGTAACCGGTGGGTGTTTCCGGTACCCAGAGCGCCACTTAGCGGTCGTCGCGGCGTGGAGATTAGGTATCCACTGCACGACTTTCGTCGGTGTCCGGTTTCTCTTGCCGCGCACCAGAATCAGCGCACCCGTCCCCATCGCGCGGCCGAACCCGGCCGCAGAAATGAGTCGGAACCATGCGACTTCGGTCCTTCGCCCTGATCGCCGGCACCGCCTTCGCGGCGCTGCTCGGCGTCACCGCCCCCGTGGCGTCCGCCGCGGAACCGTCCTCCGACGTCCAGCCGATGATCATCGGTGGCCAGAACGCGACGAGCGGCCCGTGGGCGGCCAGGCTCTTCGCCAACGGCAGGCAGACCTGTACCTCGACGATCATCGCGCCGCAGTACATCCTGACCGCGAAGCACTGTGTCGCCAGCAGCGGCACGTTCACCTTCCGGATCGGCAGCCTCGACCAGCAGAGCGGCGGCACCATGGCCACCGGCTCGACCGTCACCCGGCACCCGAGCGCCGACCTCGCGATCGTGCGGCTCACCGCCCCGGTGAACGCCACGTACTCGCCGCTGGGTACCACCGCCAACGTCTCGGTGGGGCAGACCGTCCAGGTCTACGGCTGGGGCGCGACCAGCCGGTGCGGTTCGGAGATCAACTGCCAGTCCCGCTATCTGAAGGTCGCCAACGTCTCGGTCACGTCGGTCTCCTGCCGTGACTACAACGGCGGCATCGCGGTGTGCGCGCGCCGCGGTGACGGCATCACCGCCGGCGGGGACTCGGGTGGCCCGATGTTCGCCTCCGGCCGTCAGGTCGGCGTCGCGTCGACGAGCGACCGGCAGACCACGACCGCGTACACGAACATCACGCGGTACCGGCCCTGGATTCAGCAGGTGGCCGGGGTCTGACGTCTGTCGTCTGGCTGTAGCGGGGCCCTCCTCGGCTGTTGCCGACGAGGGCCCCGTTCTTCGGCCCGGCCCGTCACCGTTGTGGAGTTCGATTGAGGGACAAGGCAAAGGTGGCGTGCTCGTCAGCTGGGCTGAGGGCCCCTTCGCGTTTTGGTGGTGGCGCTGTGTTGGCGAGTCGAGTGCGCCGCCTCCGCCTCACGGTCATGTCTCAGCTACCTACAGTCGGGCGGTTTCGCGTGATCAGGCGGACGACACGCGTGATCAGACGGACGACACGCGTGTCCAGGCGGACAACTCGTGGCGAACCCGGCCACGCCACCTTTGACTTGACCCTCAATACGATCGAGTGGCTTCGTCCGCCCTCGCCGAGGACCGCCGGGCCGCGTTCGGAATCAGCGGGTGCCAACTGTGTCCGCCGGATCGCCACGGCACCATTCGATTCCGCTGGGATCCGCCCCAGCCCGCAGCTGGTCGGTCGAGGTGCCGCCATGGCCGCTTCCGTCACGGCACCGTTCTTCGGCTGCTCACTCGGCCTGGTTGGGGTGATCGGACGCGCAGCTGATCAACAGCCGGGCGGTGTGCGCGATGTGGTCGCGCAACAGTTCCTGCGCGCGGTCGGCCTCATGCGCGAGAACGGCGTCGAGCAGCGCTCGATGCTCGGCGGCGACATCGCGGCCGGGTTCGTTGCCCAAGGACACCGACCACTGCCGGTACAGCTCGGCCTCCTGCCGTAACGACCGCGCCGCGTCGAGCAGCCGCTGGTTGCGGCAGCCGGCCAGCAGTGCGTGGTGGAAGGCGGCGTGTGCCTGCGACCACTCGTCGGACAGGTGATCCGGATCCGCCGGGTCGCGGTACGGCGTGCGTTCCAGAAGATGGTGTGCGGCAACGGCATCGGCCTCCCAGCGCGTGTCGCCTTCCCGTATCGAGAGCCCCAGCACCAGTGCTTCGATCTCCGCTCGCGCCTGCGTCAGCTCGGCCAGGTCCTGATGGGACAGCGGCCGGACCAGGTAGCCCTGACGCGGCCTCGCCACCACCAGCCCTTCGGCGACCAGTCTCGTCAGCGCCTCGCGGGTGGCGCCGACGCTCACTTTGTAGCGGTCGGCCAGGTCCGGGAACTTGAGCCGTCCTCCCGGCGTCAGCCGGCCCGCGAGGATGTCGGCGCGTAACGCCTGGTGGATGCCGTCGGTGCGGGTCGCTCCGCCGCTCGTGGTCATGTCACACATCCTAGCACTTTACGAATCCAGCTTGAACTTTCGAAAGTTCTGCCATAGTTTCGAATTATCAAGTCCGGACCCGACAGCGACACGAGGAGCCATCGATGCCCGTGAACTGACGGCCGGATCGCGGCCATCGGGCATGAACCCGGAGATCCCCGGCGCCAAGGTCCTCGACAACCCCAACGCCTACACCGACTACCGGTCGGCGGCCACGCACGCTGACCCGGTGGCGAAGCGCTGAAAAGGAAAGAACATGAAACTGGCTAATGTGGACGGACGTGCGGTGGTCCTGACCGCTGACGACAGCGGAGTCGACGTCGAGACGGCGTCGGGCGGCAAGTTCGGTCCTGGTCTCGTGTCCGTGTACGAAAACTGGGACGGGTTCCGGGTTTGGGCGGAGCAGCCGCCCGCCGGGCCCGGCGTTGCCTTCACCCGCGCGCAGCTGGGCTCGCCCTCGCCGGCCCCGCGGCAGATCGTCGCGATCGGCCTGAACTACGACGCCCATGCCGCCGAGTCCGGTTTCGAGGCACCGCACGGGCTTCCGCCGACGTTCACCAAGTTCGTGTCCGCGCTGACCGGTCCCGACGCGGAGGTCGTGCTGCCTGCCGGAGGGGACGTGGACTGGGAGGTGGAACTCGTCGCCGTCATCGGCCGGACCGCCACCCGCGTCGCGGAATCGGACGCGTGGGACCACGTCGCCGGGGTGACGATCGGGCAGGATCTCTCCGAGCGCGTCTCGCAGCTGGCCGGTCCCGCCCCGCAGTTCAGCCTTGGCAAATCGTTCCCGAACTTCGCGCCGGTCGGGCCGTGGCTGGTCACCCCCGACGAGCTGGCGAACCGGGACGACCTGGCATTGGGCTGCGCGGTCGACGGCGAGGTCGTGCAGGACGGCCGCACCCGCGACCTGATCTACCCGGTCGCCAAGCTGATTTCCGCGCTGTCGCGGACCATCACCCTGTATCCGGGTGACCTCGTCTTCACCGGGACCCCGTCGGGCGTGGGCGTGGGCCGCACGCCGAAACGGTTCCTGCGCGCCGGGGAACAACTCGTCAGCTGGATCGAAGGCATCGGTGAGATGCGCCAGACCTTCGTCACCGGACAGGAGGACTGACATGGGCATGCACCGGCTCACCCGGGTCACGATGGGTGTCCCGAACGTCGCGGAGACCATCGACTACTACACCGATTTCGGGCTCACCCACCTCGGCGACGGGGCCTTCACCACCCGCGAAGGCGGCGAGCAGCTGCGGGTCCGGCACGCCATGTCCCGCCGTTTGCTCGAACTCGGGGTGGGCGTCGACGATGTCGACGACCTCGCGCGGACCGCGTCGCGGCTCAACCATCTCGGCGTCGCGGGCGGCGCGGACGGCACCGCGGTCACCGCGATCGAACCGGTGTCCGGGTTCACTGTCCGCGTCGAGATCGCGCCGCGGATCGCACAGGAGCCCGTCCCGGCCACCCCGTACAACGGACCCGGCCGCATCGAGCGGTCCGGCCGTGCGCCAGGGGTGCTGCGCGAGGACCCGATCCGGCCCAAGAAGCTCGGCCACTGCGTGGTGGGCACGACCGATCTCGAAGCCACCATGCGGTTCTTCACCGAGGGACTCGGTTTCAAGATCAGTGATTACATCGGGGACAAGGGCGCCTTCATGCGCTGCTCGGTCGATCACCACAACGTGCTGGCACTCGCGGCGCCGGTGAATTTCCTGCACCACACGTCCTGGCAGGTCGACGACATCGACGACGTCGGGCGAGGAGCGAAGGCGATGCTGGAAGGCGATCCCGACCGGCATGTCTGGGGCCTCGGCAGGCACCACGCGGGCTCCAACTTCTTCTGGTACCTCAAGGATCCGGCGGGCAACTTCAGCGAGTACTACGCCGACATGGACTGCATCCCCGAGGACGAGATCTGGACCCCGGAGGTCTTCGAAGGCGCGCAAGGCCTGTTCAGCTGGGGCCCGCCACCGCCACCGTCGTTCCTGGAGCCGGACGACCTCGCCGCGCTCATGACCGGACAGCACGCACCCTCCCGGTGACCGTGGCGGCCTCCCGGCCGGCCGACGTGTCACCGGAAAGCGAGAAAAGACTCCAGGTGCCGGAAATCCCGCGCCTGATCGGAAAAGGAGAAGTCGTGTCAGTGGAATTGTACGTCCCCCAGATCCCGGACGACCTGAACATCCGGTTCGTCGAAAACCGCATCGTCATCAAGCGCCCCGCACAGGAGGTGTACGACTGGGTGACCACCTGGTCGAACCTGCCGAAATGGCTGCCGATGGCCCTTGGTACCGAGGTGCGGCGCGGCACGGCGGACGTCCCCGCCGGACTCGGCGACGAGCTGCTCGAAACCATCCAGCCGGAACTGAACGAGAAGCCGAAGCTCTACACCGTGGTGGCGCGTGTCCCCGGCAAGCTGTGGACGGTGGTCGGCCGCGACGTGTACGACGACGGCACCCTGGCGCCGATGCACGCCATCGCCACCTTCACCACCTTCGACCTCGGCGACGGGACGACCCTGTTCTGCCGCCTGTTCGAGCGGCTGATCCCGGACACCGAGCCGCCCGGCCCGCACCCCGTCGAAGACCCGGCACTCATCCAGCCCGGCCTGGAACTGATCAAGGCACACCTCGAAGGCACGGCCGGATGACCTCGGCTATCGGCCGTCTTGCGCCCATGCGTACCTTCGTCCGGAGGCGATGGCGAGGAGATCCAGAATGAACCGCCATCCCGGCACAGGACAGAAGAACCATGAACCAGGTCATCTGCAGCGATCAAGATCGCCTCCCTGTCGCGCCGGGCATCCCGGACCGGTCATCAGTACGCGGTGAGCCCGCCGTCGACGACGAGCTCGGTTCCGGTGACGAACGAGGATTCGTCGCCGGCCAAGAAGAGCATCGTAGGAGCGACCTCGGCGGGGCTGCCTGCGCGGCGCATGGGGGTGCGCACGATATCGGGTTGTCGGTCGCCCTGCTCGTCGAGCAGATCTTGGATCATCGGGGTGGCGATGACCCCGGGGTGCACTGAGTTGACCCGGACTCCGCGGGTGGCGTATTCGACGGCGGCGGTCTTGGTCAGCAGCCGCACCGCTCCCTTGCTCGCCTGGTATGCGGCGGCGGCTCCGCTGCCGACCAGGCCGAGCACTGAGGAAGTGTTGATGATGGAGGCGTTGCCGGAGGCGCGCAGCAGGGGCATGGCGGTCTTCATCCCGAGCCAGGTGCCGGTCTGGTTGACCGCGATCACCTGGTCCCAGCCGTCCTTTGTGGTCTCCTCGATGCCGGGCCAGTCCACGACACCGGCGATGTTGACCAAGACGTCGAGGCGGCCGAAGCGCAGCCGGGTCAGCTCGATCGCCGCGCTCCAGTCCTCCGGCGAGGAGACATCCAACCGGACGGCCAGCACATCGGTGCCCTCGGCTTTCAGGCGCGCGGCGAGCTCGTCCGTGATGTCCTGGGAGATGTCGGTGACGACCAGGCCGGCTCCTTCGCGGGCGAACAGTTCCGCGGTGGCTTGACCGATACCGCCGGTCGCGCCCGTGATCAACGCGACTTTGCCGACGAGGCGTCCACGCATGACGTTCTCCTTCTCTCGTTGTTCGCTGGGAGTCAGGCGGCGGTGTAGCCGCCGTCGGCGGCGACGACCGCGCCGGTGATGAAGCTGGAGCGGGGCGAGGCCAGGAAACCGATCACCTCGGCGATCTCCTCGGGCTGCGCGACGCGGCCCAGGGGGTGGGCGTCGCCGAAGGAGCGCAGGTACTCCCGGCTGTCGGCCCGGAAGTTGTCGAGCATGTCGGTCTCGATCACCCCGGGGGCGACGACGTTGGCGCGGATGCCGTGCGGTCCGCCCTCCAGCGCGAGCACCTTGGTCAACTGCGCCAACGCTCCCTTGGACGCGCTGTAGGCCGCGGCTTCGGCCAACCCGACGGTGCAGGCGAACGACCCGACGGTGACGATCACACCCCCGCCGTGGTCGCGCATGACCCGGAACGCCTCCCGGGCGTGCAGAAACGCGCCGCGGGCGTTGATCGACATCAACTCGTCCCAGTCGGCCGCGGTGGTTTCGGTGATCGGCTTGTTCACGGATCGGCCGGCGTTGCCGACCAGGATGTCCACGCTGCCGAACCGGTCGATCGCCGCGGCCACCGACCGCACCGCGGTGTCCTCCCGGGACACGTCGCCGACCAGGGTGGACACGCGGTCGAACCGGGTGGCGAGACCATTAACCTCGGGGCGGAGGTCAGTGGCCAGCACTCGCGCGCCGTGGGCATGCAACCAGGCGACCGTGGCCGCGCCGACCCCGCGGGCGGCGCCGGTGACCAGCGCGACCTTGCCCGCCAGCTCATCGCCCACGCTCATCGCCGTACCTGCCCTCGGTGCTCGGCGGCGGACTCGCGATACAGGACGAGATGCTCGTGGTAGAGCACGCCGTCGCGGATGTCGCCCGTCGCGGTGAAACCGGTGTCGTCCACGTAGTCGAGGTGGTTCCCGGTCACTGTGTAGCGACCGGTGTAGGCGCTGCGCCGTTCGCCGCGCGCTTCGTCGTAGCGCCCGTCGGCGCGCAGCTCCTGCCGGATATGCCCGTCCGCGGTGACCCACATGCCGACCACGTCGATATCGCTTGTCATACCGGCCAGCGTCGGCGACGGCGAAAAGCGATGGCAGGACGTGTGGTGGCTGGGTGTGCCGCACCCACCCAACCGGACGCACGGCGATTTACCATGATCGTCATGGCCAGTGGTGAGCTGGGGGCGTTCCTGCGAGCGCGCCGTGCGCAACGATCTCCGGAAGACGCGGGCGTGCTGTACTCCGGCCGTCGCAAGGTGACCGGACTGCGCCGCGAGGAAGTCGCCGTGCTCGCCGGGGTGAACGCCGACTACTACACCCGCCTGGAGCAGGGCCGCGAGACCCACCCGTCACCGCAAGTGCTCGACGCCCTCTGCCGCGCACTGGATCTCGCCCCCGACGCCCGCGAGCACCTGTACCGGCTGGCCGGCGCCGCACCGGACAACACACCCGCTCCGGTACCTCAAGCCGTGAGCCCCGAACTGCGGCAACTCATGGACGGCTATCCGCGCACCCCCGCCTTCGTGCTCAACCGCATCCTGGACGTCCTGGCCACCAACACCCTCGCCGACGCGCTGCTCTCACCATTCCGCGCGGCGGACAACCTCGCCCGCATGACCTTCCTCGATCCCGCGGGACGACGGTTCTACGCACACTGGGACTGGACCGCACAGGCCACCGTGGCGAACCTGCGGGTAGCCGCGGGGTTCGACCCACACGATCCCGCTCTGCGGAACCTGGTGGCCGAACTCAACGAAGGCAGCGAACACTTCCGTGCCTTGTGGGAAACCCACCAGGTGCGCGGCAAGACCCGCGAACCCAAGCACCTCGTGCACCCCGACGTCGGCCCGCTCACCCTCACCTACCAGGCGTTCGACGTGCGCAGCGCCCCCGGCCAGCAACTGATCATCTACCACGCCGAACCCGGCACACCCAGCGCCCACGCCCTCGCACTGCTGAGCAGCCTCCACGCCGGCACAAACCACGCACGTTCGGTCGACACCTGACTCGCGAAACGGCCTCAAGAGCCAGACGTACGTCTCCGGCCAAGGGCTTCGGCTACCAACCGCCATTCGCGGCGGGCACGGAACCGCCCGCTGCGGGTGCGGAGGCCTTACGTGCCCGATGGTTGGCGACGTTGACGCGGTTTCCGCACAGTCCTGGCATGCAGTAGCGCCGCCGTCCCGGACGCGTGGTGTCGATGAAGGCACCTTGGCAAGTCGGTGCGCCACAAGCACGGAATCGCGTCACGTCGAGAGACTGGATGACGCCGAGTATTCCGACGCCACAGATCAGGGAAAGCGCGTCGACGGCGGTCGCGCCCGGTCGGAGCGAAACCGTCCATCGTGGGCGGCCCGAGGTGACATCGAGGGTGACGTTGCCGATCGCAGAGGTGAGCGCGCCGGCCTCGGTGATGAGACGCGCCTGGGCTGGATGGTCGATCAGATCGCGCACGGTGGCGCGCAGCCGATGAACGGCACGCAGGTCACCGGGCCGGACCTTCACGGGTATGGAGCGAAGCTCAGCGAAGGTGATGAGCGACGCCAGGTCTGGCAGCTGGTCTTCGCCGTGCCAGACCTCAGGAGCGGTGTTGACCAGGTCGGTCGCAACGCCCGCCGCCCAGACGTAATCGTCTAACACCACTTGCATCCCTTACCGGCCTCTCGTACGTTCGTGGTTAACCGACACTTTAACCCTTACGGGAGGTTCACCGTGGAGATCGACGCGTTGGTGTTCGACATACTCGGCACGCTCGTCGACGAGCCGGCCGGGATCCGCGCGGCCGTCCGGCAGGCGGCGCCGGACGCCGACGCTGACGAGCTGGTCGAGCTGTGGCAAGGCCATGTCGAGACTGAGCAGCGGCGCATCGTCGCAGGGGAGAGGCCGTACGCGCCGAGTGACGTTCTCGACCGCGAAGCGGCCCAGGCCGCCACCAAGACCGACGTGATGCCGAAGCTCTCGCCGTGGCCCGACTCCGTCGAAGGACTAGCGAGGTTCGCCGGGCACTACCCCATCATCGGTCTTTCGAACGCCAGCCGGACGAGCCTGCTCCGGATCAACGCCTACGCCGGTCTCCGCTGGCACCAAGCCCTCTCCGCCGAAGAGGCGCGGACCTACAAGCCCGACCCGGCCGTCTACGAGCTGGCCGTCGAGGCTTCAGGCACGAAGCCGGAGCGGCTGTTGATGGTCGCCGCCCACGCGTGGGACTTGAGGGGGGCGCAGAGCGTCGGTCTCCGGACCGCCTACGTCGCCAGGCCCGTCGGTGACCCGCCCTCGGCGGAGGACAGGTTCGACTTCCATGCCGACGGCCTCGCCGATCTCGCCGCTCAGCTCGCGAATCTCCGGATGTGAGCAAAACTGTCGGTGCCTCCCGCTAGGTTCATCCCAGTCCCCACCGAGGCACCCCGCAAGGAGAAGATGCGTTGTCAGACTGGGAAAGAGCAAGCACGGCCAGGGTGTTGCCACCCGCTCGCCCGCGCAAGCTCGCGAAGGTCCCGTTCGTCGAATTGGCCGACGGACGGGTGCAGGGCGTGGTGTCCAGCGGATCGGACATCGGGCGGGTGTACGTCTCGTCGGTCGCGGCGAGTACGTACGAATTCTCCTGTAGTACCAACAACAACCGGCCCTGCGGCGGCGCTCGCGGCATGTTCTGCAACCATATTCTCGCCCTGATCAACGAATCCACCCTTCAGTACGGCGCCGAGCGGGTCGCGCGCTACTTGCGCGTCGAGGTAGCGGAGCCGACCGCGCAGGCCATTTCCCAGACCATGAGCGCGACGCGTCCGTCGCAAGGCGACAACATCGCCGCCGCTTCCGTGTTCAGCCAGTTCTTGCGCCACTTGGCATATCTCGAATTCGAGCCGTCGACGGCACCGGTGCCGGAGCTGCAGTGGTTCCCGCCGACGAGGGCGGTGGTCTGATGCGCGTCGATCTGCTCACCGATCCCATCGCCGGTCTCGACGAGGCGCTGGCGGTCGTCGACGCCTTCGACGACGTGCTCGTCACCGGTTTGCTCCGTCCCCAGAAGGTCGCGGGCTTGACCGCGCTGGCCGATGCCGTCGCAGGGGCGCCGCTGGCGGCGCGGGTCGCGGAGGCAGCGGAGAAGACCGCGGCCGGTGCCGCGGGGGAGGAGCACTTCGTTTCCCTTGCGGCCGCAAGGGTCGCGGTTCTCGGATCCGTACATGACGCGGTTCTCGCGCGGCTTGTCGAAGCGACCGGCCGGCCGCTGGGCGAAGACTCCGCCGGGCAAACCGCCGACCCGGAACCGCCCAATCTTCTGGTCGCCGCACGATCCTGGCTGTCCGATCTGGCCCGCGCGGGCTGGCAGGGCATCGACCACGACCTCATCTCGGCTTCGGCGCAGGTAATCTCCGCGCTGCTCGCGGAGCCGAGCCTGCGGAGGCCGGCCGTCCTGCTCGACGGTTTCGCCGCCGAGCTCGCGGCCTCCTGTCCTGGTGCTGCGCTGGAACGCGTGCCCACCAGGCGTTGGGGCGACCTGTGGTCGCGTGGGATGTTGCTGACCCTTCCCCGGGAGACCTCGACGATCAGTACGGTCACCGGCCGCCTGCTACCCCTCGGGGTCGATCTGCTGGAACATGCGACGGCCGCACAGGCTCAGGTCCACGCCGTGTTGGAGCCCGATGACGGCACCCCGCCACGGTTCGTGCGCGCGAACGTGACGGTGCCGAAGCCGGACACGATCATCGGCGCCGGGATCTGGCAGTTGCTACGCCCGCACCTTTCCCTGCTCACGGCGATCAGCGAGGGCCGCTCGATGGACCTCGCCGACATGCCGGTCACCGCGGAGGGCGACCTGCTCTGGCGAGACGAACACGCTCGTCCGGGAGAGCCCGCGGACGCGTTCTCCACGGCGCGTGTCGTTCTGCCGAAGGCCGTCCTGCCGCCGGTCGCGCCGCTGGACCGGCACCCGGTGCGGCTCGCCGTTCCTGTTTTCCTGGAGGGGTACGGCATCGAGGGTGACGAAGACGCGCTCGCCTTTGCCTTCGGCGAGAATCGGCTCCCCGTCGAGACCGATCGCATCCCGGCCGCCGGCCCGCTGACACCGAAGGCGGTCGCGGGTTCCAGCGCGTGCATCGGCCTGATCCGGTGGGACGGCGGATTCCGTCTCCAGCCGCTCGCCGTCGAGACCACCGTGCGCAAGAAGACCACCGCCGTGCACGCCGGAGCCTGGGCCGGCGGCACCACGGACAAGGCCGGGGTGAAAGCCGAAAAGGCCGCCACCGACGCCGCGGCCGTGCTGCGCGAGCGCGCCGGAAGGCTGTTGCGGAAATGACCGAACCCGAGGACAACCGCCGCCAGGTCCTGTACTGGCGGCTGCTCGCCCGGCTCTTCGACGCCGAGGAGCAGGCCACGCTCGAATCGGCGAGCGTCGCCGTGGTCGAGGACATCGGCCTGCCGACGGCGGTGCTGGATCCGAACGTCGCGGTCGACTCGGTCGTCCAGCGTCATCCGGAGCTGGCGGCCGAGTTCGACGGGCTGATGGTCCCCGACGCCGAGGACAGCCGGGACAAGGCCGCGGAAGTGCGGCGCGCGGCGCTCGTGTCGAAAGTGCTGCTGAACGTCTTCGCTCAGGCGCCGCACACGGTGACGGCAGGGCAGCTGTCCAGCTGGCAGGCCGACGCGGGCTGGCTCGAACGCGCGTTGGGCTGCCGCCCGGGCGAGCTGCGCGGAGGTCGTCCCGGCGGCGCCCCGACCGGCCTCGGCGGCACCGGCGGTGGCGCCGCGCCGGACTTGAGCACCCTGCTCCCGGTGATCGGCCCGGAGCTCGGCGGTATCGAGGCGGACCTAGTCAAACGGATGCATCTGCGCGAGGTCCTTGCCGACCCCGCGCTCGCGGCGAAGCTGAGCCCGAGCATGTCGCTCATCGAACAGTTGTTGCGGGACAAGGACAACCTGTCCGGAGTGGCGTTGGCCAACGCCAAATCGCTCATCCGCCGCTACGTCGACGAGATCGCGGAGGTCCTGCGGACCCAGGTCGAGAAGGCCTCGACGGGCAAGGTGGACCGTTCGGTCCCGCCGAAGCGCGTGTTCCGCAACCTCGACCTCGATCGCACCATCTGGAAGAACCTGACCAACTGGAGCCCCGACGAGGAGCGGCTGTACGTCGATCGCCTCTACTACAAGCAGACCGCGAAGAAGACCACACCGCAGCGGCTCATCGCGGTCGTCGACCAGTCGGGCTCCATGGTGGACTCGATGGTCAACTGCGCGGTGCTGGCTTCGATCTTCGCCGGACTGCCCAAAGTGGACGTTCACCTGATCGCCTACGACACACAGGCGCTCGACCTCACGCCGTGGGTGCACGACCCCTTCGAAACACTGCTGCGCACCAATCTGGGCGGCGGCAACGACGGCATGGTCGCGATGGCGCTGACCCAGCCGAAGATCGCCGAACCCGCGAACACCGTGGTGGTGTGGATCTCCGACTTCTACGAGACCCGCGTCGAGCAGCTCTTCGAAAGCATGGCCGCCATCCACCGGTCCGGGGCGAAGTTCATCCCGGTCGGCTCGGTCACCAGCGCCGGCCGGGGCAGCGTGAACCCGTGGTTCCGCGAACGCTTCAAGGATCTCGGCACCCCGGTGATCTCCGGCCACATCACCAAGCTCGTGCACGAACTCAAGACCTTCCTCACCTCCTGAACCTCCCGAGAGGCAAGACATGTCCGACCTGTTGCGCGCCCCCGCCGAGCTCAAGTACGCCGAAGAGCTGGACTGGCTGGAGTCGGTCGACGACAACCCCAAGCCGTTCGCCTGGCGCCTGTCCCCGAAGATGCTGCGCCTGTTCATCCTCGGTTCCGAGCGCGCCGACGGCCTCGACCGCGAGATCTCGCAGAAATGGTTCGGCGACCGGAACATCGTCGAGCGGGCCATCGTCACGCTCGCCTCCGACCGTGGTCTCCTGCTGATCGGCGACCCCGGCACCGGCAAGAGCTGGCTCGCCGAACTGCTGGCCGCGGCGATCTCCCGCAACTCCACGCTCGTCGTGCAGGGCACCGCCGGCACCACCGAGGACCACATCAAGTACTCGTGGAACGTCTCCATGGTCATCGCCAAGGGCCAGTCCCGCGAGTCGATGATCCCGTCGCCGATCATGACCGCGATGGAGGCGGGCTCGATCGGCCGTTTCGAGGAGCTGACCCGCTCCACCAGCGACGTGCAGGACGCGCTGATCTCGATCCTGTCGGAGAAGTACATCTCGGTACCGGAGCTGGACAGCGACGGCATCGTCTTCGCCAAGCCCGGGTTCTCCGTGATCGCCACCGCCAACAGCCGCGACCGCGGGGTGAACGACCTGTCGTCCGCGCTCAAGCGCCGCTTCAACTTCGTTCGCATCCCGGTGGTGACCAACAAGAAGAGCGAGGCGGAGATCGTCCGCTTCCGCACCGAGGAACTCCTGCGCCGCCATCAGATCGAGCTGGACGTGCCGCCCACGCTGCTCGACGTGCTGTTGCGCAGCTTCGGCGACCTGCGTGCCGCGGCGGCGTCGGCGGGCAGCGACGACGAGAAGCTGGAGTCCGCGTTGTCCACCGCCGAGCAGATCGGCGTGCTCGAAGACGCGGTACTGCACAGCAACTTCTTCGGCGAACGCGAGCTGACCGCCCGCACACTGGCGTCCTCCCTGGTCGGTTCGCTCGCCCGGCGGGAGCCGGAGGATCTGGCGATCCTCAACAAGTACCTGCACGGTGTCGTCGAGCCGCGCAGCAAGGACGAGGGCGGGGACTGGCCCGAGTTCCTCGACGGCGGCCGCGACGCGATCGCCTCCCTCTCGTGAGCGGCGCCTTCGAGGCGTTGCGCGGCCAGTTGCAGGAGGCCGCGGCCGCCTTCGCCGACGGGCCCGGCGCGCTGGAGGGCATCCTGCTCGGGCTCGTCGACGACGTCGATCGCGCGGTGCGCGAGCCGTTGGAGATCTTTCCGGTCTGCCACCATTCCCCGGCCTCGGCCGTGGCGATGGCGCGGCGGCTGCGGGAGAAGCAGCCGAAGGTCGTCTACCTCGAACTGTGCGAAGACATGGCGCCGTTGCTGACCGAGCTGCGCAACTGCCGTCTCCCGGTGGCGGTCCAGGCTTTCGCGACGGACGTGAAGGGATTCCCCGCGGAGTGGGCGCCCTTGTCCGTGGTCGCGCCGATCACCGAAGCTTCGGCGGAGTACCAGGCGATCGCGTACGCCCTCGACACCCCGGGCGTCGAGCTCGTCCTCGTCGACCGGTCGGCGGACCACGTGTTCCAGTGGGACGAGCGTGAGCCGCCCTCCGATCCGGACGCGCCGCCCGCCGAGGAAGAGGCGGCGCTGCACGGTGACGCGGTCGGCGTCGAGATCGGTGATCTCCGGCCCCGGTTCGCCGAACTCGAGGAACACCTCCTGCGGCACGGGCGGGTGCGGCACTGGTCGGAGTGGTGGCACCAGTACGTCGAGCTGCCGCTCGGCGACAGCGACCACGACACCTACCGCCAGGTCATGTTCCTCATCGGCAGCCTGTTCCGCCGTCTCGCGCCGGGCGACACCCGGCGCGTCCGGGTCGACGAAGACCGCGAGCGCTACATGTGGACCCGGATGCGCGAGCACCTCGCCGCCTCGGGCGCGGATCCCGCGGACTGTCTCTACATCTGCGGCGCGTTCCACGCGGCCAGCCGGGTCGCGGAGTTCGGTGTCGACGGCACGGACGGCTTCGTGATCAGCCCGCGCAGCGAGAGCACGTGGCAGTACGGGCTCATTCCGTCGAGCCACGCCTCGATCGAGGCACAGTTCGGGCTCGCCGGGGGATCGGTGTCGATCGCCGCGACCGAGTGGGCGAAGAATCTGAAGCGCACCAAGGTGAAGCAGTTCCAGCTGGAAAGACAGGTCGGGGCGCCGAAGCGGAAGAAGGCCGCGGAGCTGCCCTCGCCGACGCCGGATCCGGTGGATCCATCGGACCAGCTGTCCGGCTTCCTGCAACGACCTCCGGTGCTCGACCGGCTGGACGAGGCGGAGCTGCTGGGCTGGTCGGTCGAGATCGTCCGGGCGGCGCGCCGCAACGGGTACCTGGCCTCGACGGCCGACGCCATCGCGGTGTTCGAGACCTCGATCCTGCTGGCGGGTCTGCGCGACCGGGCCAAGCCGACGCCGTACGACTTCCAGGACGCGGCGGTCACCTGTATCGAGAAGGACGTCGTGCCCGGCAGGCGCGACGTGCGCCGTCTCGTCGAGATCATGATGGGCGGCGACCGGATCGGCCAGGTCGGCTACGACGCGTTGCCGCCGCTGGCGCGCGACGTGCACGACAGGCTGGAGCCGCTGAACCTCAAGCTGCAGCAACGAGGTGTGCAGCGGGCGCTGCTCGACATCGCGTCGAGGCCGGAGCTGGAGCACTGCTCCGATCTCCTGTGGATGCTGCGGTACCTGATGCCGCGCGGCGCGGCGCGGCCGATCATGGGGGAGCGGCGGCTCGGGGAACGGCCGATCCAGGAATCGTGGGATCTGGCGCTGGGCACCCACCAGCGGGCCCTCATCGAGCTGGGTTACGAGGGCGTCAGCGTCGAACAGGTGCTGGAGCAACGGCTTCGGCGAGCGGCCTACCACCCGCAGGCCACCGCCGCGAAGGTACTCGGCGCGGTCGAGGACGCGACGCTCTACCTCCGCAGCGCCCGGCTGGCGGGGGAGCTGGGCACACGTGCCCTGGAGGTCCTGGCCACCGAACGCACCGTCGACGGCGCCCCGGAAGTGCTGCGACGGGTGCGGAGGCTGCTGGCGCACTACCGGACCAGCGAGCCGGTGCTGCCGCGGTGGATCGAGGACTTCGTGCGGACGGGGTACGCGCACTACTGCACGCTGCTCCCGGCCGCCTTCGCCGACGAGGAGGCCGGCGTCGAGCAGGTCGCCGCGATGCTGGGCTTCCTGTTCAGCATGGAGTCGCTCGCCCTGTCGCTGGGGTGCGACCGTACGCAGCTGGAGCTGGCGATCGCCGGATCGCATCCGGAGGAGCCGTCGAAGGTGGCGCTGTTGTGGGCGGCGCAGGTCCAGCTCGGCCGCCTCACGCGTGCCGAACTGCGTGAGCGGTGCGCCGGGCTGCTGGCGAACCCGATGGTGCTGCCCGCGTATCCGCGCTACCTGAGCGGTTTCGTCCACGCGTTGGAACCGGCGCCCGGATTGGCCGACTTCGTCGTCGAGGCGGTGTCGAACGCTTTCGCCGAGCTACCGGACAGGTTGCTGCTGCCGTGGTTGCCGACGTTGATCACCACGCTGCGGTCCCGCGGCGCGGAGCTGGTGCCGTTGCTCGTGCGTGAGGCGGGGCGGATCTTCCCCGGGAGGCTCGCGGCGCTCGACGAATGGGTCCCGCCGTGGAAGGACCAGCCGGAACCCCGTGCGGTGACGAGGAAGTCCGGGGGCGGCGGACTCGCCTTGCTCGCAGCGCATCCGGCTGCCTGCGATGCCGTGGCGGGCCTGCTGGGCTGCGAGGAACCGTGGGGGAGCACAGCGCCCGCCGGCTTGGCGCTGCTCCAGCGGTACCCGGAGTCCGCCGCCGCGTTGGAGGAGGTGCTCACCGGGGTGTGAACCCGCGGGCGGTCGCCGGATGTCCGGCGACCGCCCGATCCGTCAGTCGGCGACCCAGCTGCCGTGGAAGCCCAGCGGCACCGGCCTCGGCAGGTGGATGCGGGCCAGTGGCTTCGCGCTGAAGTCCTGTGCCGCGAGGATCACCAGGTCCGAGGCGTTGCGATCGGGATTGTTCACGTAGGCGAGGGCATAACCGTCGTCTTCGGATTTGCTGCGGGACGACGGCACGAACACCGCTTCGCTCGCGTCGGCGCCCCGGCCGAAGCGGTGCACCTCCGAACGTCCGTTCCGCAGGTCGTGCTTGATCAGCGCGTTGCCGAAGGAACCGGAGGGCTTGTCCAGGTAGACGTCGAACAGTTCACCGGGCGAGGCCGAATACCCGTACCTGTGCCGTCGCGACACCAGGCTTTCGTTGACCCGCGGGAATTCCTGCGGCCGGTCGTCGAGCACGCGGCGCCGGACCCGTCCCCGCGCGAGATCGATCGTCCAGCGCTCCAGCACCGGCGGACCCGACGCCGACGGGCCACCGAAGCCCTGCTTGCCCGCCACCTCGAACGGGGCAGGCATCGTGGTCAGGTCGACCACCACCGTGGAGCCCTGTTCGTAGGCGTTGAGCGTGTGCGAGTAGAAGACCGGGTCGACCCCGAACCAGCGGACCGGGCCGCCGTCGCGGTTCATCACCCCGACCCTGGCCGGATGGTCCGGGTTCCACTTGTACGGCACGATCTTGCCCGGCCGCGGATCGAAGGTGACCGGCACGTCGAAGACGACCACGTAGTTCTCGGTGAGCCCGAAGTCGTGCATCATCGGGCTGTCGCTGACGGGGATCCGGGTGGTCCGCACGACCCGGCCGGTCCGGTCGACCATCAGGTGCCGAACGTGGTCCCATGTCGGGTGATACGTCACCGCGTGCAGCTCGTCGGCGCGCGCGTCGAACTTGGTGTGCGCGGTGTAGGAGCCTTCCAGTGAACCGCCGAAGTCGAACGGCCCCAACGTGTTCAGTTCGCCGTCGAGCTCGTACGGCGGTGCGCCGGACTCCTGAAGGGTGAGGATGCGGCCGTGGTGACTGACCACGTGTGTGTTCGGCGCGAAGTCCTCGGCGGGCACCGGCCACGGGTACCGCTCGCCGAGTTTCGCCGCGACGCCGGACGAACGCACCCAGCGGTTGCGGTACCACTCGGCCTTGCCGTCGCGCAGCCGGACGCCGTGCACCATCCCCTCGCCCAGCATCCAGTGGTGGGCGCGCGGGTCTTCGAGCCCGAGCACGTTCGGCCCGGTGCGCAGATATCGCCCGCACAGATCCTGGGGAATCCGGCCGGTGACCGGCAGGCCGAACGCGGTCACCTCCTCCTTCACCGGCGCGAAGGCGCCTTCGACGAACGGGTAGCGCGGATTCGGCGCGGCGAAGGCCGATTCGCTGCTCGCGAAGGTCGCGGCGGCACCGCCGATGGCCAGCGCGGCCGCCCCGCGGAGCACGTTCCGCCTGGTCGGTTCGGTCATGGTCGATCCCCCAGATAGTCAAGTAACTGTGTATGACATGAACAGTGTATGCCTTTACCTGTTTTGGGTGCAACAATGCGGCCATGGACGACGTCGAGATCGAGTTGCTGCCGCCGGGCACCGCGCTGGCGTGGGGGCAAACCCCGGCGCCCCGGCGTGGGCCGAAGCCGGGATACAGCCTCGAGCAGATCGTCGCCGCGGCCATCGCGCAGGCGGACGCGGAGGGTTATGCGGCGCTGTCCATGCCGTCGATCGCCAAACGTCTCGGCGTCACCGCGAACGCGCTCTACCGGTATCTGAGCTCCAAAGAGGAGTTACTCGTGCTGATGGCCGAGGCGGCGTGGGGCCCGCCGCCGGAGCCGGTGCCCGGCGAGTGGCGCGCGGCGGTCACCGCCTGGGCGCGAGCGCTCCTCGAACGCTGCCGCCGCCATCCGTGGCTGATCGACCTGCCGGTGCGGAGCGTGCCGAGTACGCCGAATCTGCTGGGGTGGCTGGAGAACTTCCTGGAGGGAATGGCCGGCACGGGTCTGAGCGTCCAGGACGTCACCGGGTGCGCCGTCCTGGTCGACGGATGGGTCCGCAGTACCGCTTCCTTGCTCCGGGACGTGAACGCGAGCCCGCCTGATCAGGTCCGTGCGCTGAGCGCGTTCCTCGGCCCGCGCCTCGAAGAGCGGGGCTACGCGCGCGTCGCCGCCGTGGTTTCCGGTGAGGCGTACGGCGAAGAGGGCATGGAGGAAGCCGACGTCGAGTTCGGTCTCGGCCGCATCCTGGACGGCATCGAGGCGCTCATCGAGCGCCGGTGAACACCCCGTCGAGCCGGTAGTCGACGATCTCCGACGCGCGTTCGGCCGTGTAGGCGTCGACCATGATCCCCGTGACGAGGCCGGCGGACATCGTCGCGAGCGCGTCCGCCTCCAGCTGGGGGTCGAGGCGGGCGGGGACGTCGCCTTTCTTCTGGGCCGCCCGGAGCAGTTCGGTGATCGCGTGGACCAGATGGGGTAGCAGCGGTTCCTGAGCGGGATCCTGGCTCCCGCGTGTGACGTCGACGGCGAAGTACGCGATCTGGACCGCGGCCAGCATGCGGCGGCGTTCGCCGTCCGGCAGGACGGCGGTGAGGTAGGCGCGCACGATGGCGCGTTCGTCCCCCGTCTTCATCGCTTCGCCGATGGTCTTTCCGGCGATCTCGCCGGTCAGTTCGACGACCCGCTGCCAGGCGAACCGCAGCATCTCCTCCTTGGTCGGGAAGTAGTACTGGACCAGGTTCATCGAGATGCCCGCCTCCGCTGCCACCGCACGCAGGGTGACCGCCTGCAGGCCTTGGGCGGCGGCGATCCGGAAGAGGGCCTCCGCGATCTCGCGCCTGCGCTCTTGGTGGTCGACACGTTTCGGCACGCGATCACTCTGCCATGCCGGCCAGGGGTGGCCGGAACGACCACCCACTGTTATGGTGCAAGTGCACCATAAAAATTCGAGGAGGTCCGATGCTGGGGGAATTCGTCGACAAGAAGGCCGAAGAGCGGTTCTTCGCGACCTATGACGCGATCCTGCGGAAGTGGCCGGTCCCCGCCGAGGAACTGGACATCGCGACGAGATTCGGGCCGACCCGCGTCCGGAGTTGCGGGCCGGAAGACGGTCCGCCGATCGTGCTGCTTTCGGGAGGAATGGGCACGTCGCTGTCCTGGTATCCGCATATCGCCGAACTCGCCGCCCGGCACCGGATCCACGCGGTGGACAGCATCGGCGAGCCGGGGCGGTCGATCCAGACCGCGCCCATCGAGTCCACAGAGGACTGTGCGGACTGGCTCGCCGAGGTCGTCGACGGAGTGCTCGCGGGAACCGGCCACGAAAAGGTCCACCTCGCCGGTGTTTCGCGAGGTGGCTGGCTCGCCCTGAACCTCGCCACCCGGACGACCGACCGGATCGCCGGTGTCGTCGCCATCGAAGCCGCGGGGTTCGGCGTGATCGGCCGGAGTTTCATCTGGTGGAGCTTCCGGGAGATCTTCCTCTGGTTCCTGCCCAAGTGGGTCCTGCGGCTGGTGGCGTCCGGCGATCCGGACGTGCGGCACACCGTGCGGCCCCTGCTGTTCGCCGCGCTCAAGTACAAACAGCGGCTACCGGAGATGCACCTGTTCGGCGACGACGAGCTGTCGGCGATCGACGTGCCGACCCGGATCATCGTCGGCGAGCGCAGCGTCATCCACCGTGCCCGCGAGGTGGCGGCCCGGCTCGATTCACTGAACCCGCATATCGAGGTCGAGGTCGTTCCCAGGACGACTCATGGGCTTTCCCTGGAGAAGCCGGAGCTGGTCACCGTCCGGATCCTCGAGGCCGCTCGTCACGCCGCGGCCACCTGATCCGGCCATGACGGCGAACGGCCGAGCAGGGCGACGATCGTGTCCAGGTCGGACGGCCCCTTCTCGTCGACGGCCGGGGCGAAGGCGGCGCCTGGAGCCTTCCGGTTCTTCCCGTCCGGGATCGCCTTGGCGAAGTCCAGCCCGGCGTCGAGTACCTCGCGCTGGAACTTCAGCGGCAGGCCGAGGGTTTTGGCCACGTCCCAGGAGTGCACCAGGTAGTCGACGAAATGGAAGCCCAGCGCCTGTTCGGCGGTGAAGGTGATTTCGGTGGAGAACTCGGGAAGGGCGAACTTTCGCTCGGCGAGGTCGTGGGGGAGGAAGGCGTTCAGGACCCGGTTCACCGAGGCGCGGTAGGTGGCGATGGGGTCGTCGCCCAGCGGGAGCAGGCGCCAATGGTCGAGGTGGCTCTCGCCCTCGGCCGCGGCGGCGAAACCGTGGTGCTGGGTCGTCATATGCGCCAGCAGTCCGTGCAAAGTCCAGGCGCTGCACGGGGTTGGCTTGGTCAGATCGGCGGGGGTGATCTTGCTGACGAGGTCGAGGCTGGTCCGGGTCACGAGGGCGTCGAGGATGCGGAGTTCATCGATAGGCATACGCATATCATCTACATGTGCGTACGAGTTCGTCAACAGGTTTCGCGCACCAGGTCGGTATGGTCTGCGCATGGCGGAGCAGGGGAGGCCGGATCTCGCGGCGATGCTCGGCGGACTGATGCGACGGCTGATGAACGCCGAGACGCCGGTGCTGGCCGAGCACGGGTTGACCATGTGGGGTTACGTGGTGCTGAGCGCGCTCGACGACGGACCCGTCCGCACGCAGGCCGCCCTCGCGAAGGCGATCGGGGCGGACAAGACCCGGATCATCGGCACCCTGGACGAACTTCAGGAGGACGGGCTGATCACCCGCGAGCCGGATCCGAAGGACCGCCGGGTCAGGCTGCTGGGGATCACCGATGCCGGCCGTGCCGCGCGAAGGTCGGCCCAGTCGAAGATCCAGGAGCAGGAGGAGCGGCTGCTCGGCCGGCTTCCCGCCGCCGATCGCGAAGCCTTCCTTCGCGCCGCGCGTGTGCTGTCCGAAGCCGAGTGGCCGTGACCGGGTTCACCCGAGGACTTCGGTGACCATCCCCGGCGGGTAGTCCGACGGCGAATGCCGCCACCAAGCGCCGAAGGCCTGAGCCAGCCGCCGCGGCACCTCGACCTGCGCGCCGCCGCCGTGGAAGTCGATCGTGACCAGCACTCCGCCGGTTTCCGTGGTGTCCCAAGGGATTCGCCGGATCAGCTTCGCGTAGTCGGCACTGGCGGACACGAAGGTGACCACCTTCGACGCCCCGATGCGGCGGGCCTCGCCGAGCACGGCGTCTTCGAGCACTCCCGGCGGCCAGTCGCCGAGCTTGAGTTTCCGGTCGTAGGAGGAGATCGGCTCGTCGGCGCGCAGGATTCCGTAGCCACCGCTGAGAATCAGCAACCGCCCGGACGCGGCGGCCTCGCCGAGGGCACCACCGGCGTTCCGGTAAAAGTTCCCCGTGTAGCGGAGCCACGCGGGTCGCAAGCCGCCGCCGTCGACCTTGGACCGCGTCAGGACCTCGGCCCGTGCGCGAAGCATCGGCTCGGGCCAAAGCGCGCCGGATTCCGCGGTGGCGTCGCCGCCTCGGTTCTTCGCCTTCGAGGGGCCGAGGACGATCAGGCTCTCGCTCGGCTCGATCGCGTTCAGAACGGTCACCCGCGAACCCTAAGGCGCCTCGCTGACCGGATGCTGATCGGTCCCGGGCATGCTGGAGGGACCCGACCGCGGAAGGAGGACCATGTCGCCACTCGTCGTGCACGGCCTGTGGTCCCGTGGCCGCGGGATCGTGCTCTGGGGCGAGCACGGTGACCGCCCGGCGACGACGTCGATGCGGCCGTCGAGCGCGGCCCGGCCGCATCCGTTCGCCGCCTCGGTCGCGGATCTGACGGCCCTGCACCCCGGCAAACCGGCGTCGGCCGTCCTTCTGCTTCCGTCGCGTCGCGGCGGACCGGTCGCCTCACCCGAACTGGGCTCCCGAAGCCGCCCGCAGCAGGAACTGACACTGGAATCGTGGTCGGTGCCCGCGCTCCTGGTCGACCCCTCGGAGCTGGAGGACCTGGCCGAGACGGTCGGCTACGGCACGTCGGTCCGCCATCTCCGCGCCGTCGTCCGCCTGGCGGACGATCTGGTGCGCCGCGGCCGGGTGCTGCCCACGCTCGTGCGCGACGAGATCGTCGCGCGGGCCCGCTGGCGGCCCGTGGCCAGGGGCGGTGACGCGGTCGCCGTCCGGGCGCTGATCGCGGCCACGCCGCCGGTCGGCCGGGCCGAACATCCCGGGCCGGATCCGGCGGCGCTCGTCACCGACGCGCTCCACACCCTGGTCGACGCCGCGGTCCGCGATCGGCTCGCCGCCGCCGGCCACGCCACGGAAAGCGATGGCCGCGAGGGCCCGTTCGGGTCGTGGCTCCACGCGCTGAAGAGCGCCGACGACCGGATCGGCCAGGCCCCGGGCCGCATGGGGATCGTCGCCGAGGGCATCGCCGCCTGGGACGCGGTCGGCGACACCGACCTGACCGAGGGCACCGTCTGCGTGCGGCTCGACGAGGTTCCCACGTTGCACGGCCCGGCCGACGACCCCGACGACCAGACCGGCGACGGGACCAAGTGGCAGCTGCGGTTCCTCCTGCGCTCCACCGCCGATCCGAGCCTCCTGCTTCCCGCGGAAGACGTCTGGTCCGGCAAGGCCGGCGCCAGGTTCACCGATCCCGAGGGCCTGTTCAGCGCCGAGCTGGAGCGCGCCGCCGGCGTCCTGCCGCTGCTCGGCCCCGCGGTCGAGGTGGAGAAGCCGGGGATCTACGACCTCACTGTCGCCGAAACCGTGGAGTTCCTCGACGGCGGCGCGGAACGAATGGTGGCGGCCGGATTCGACGTCCAGCTCCCGGCGAGCTGGGGCGGCAGGCGCAAACTCGCGCTCAAGCTGTCCGTCCGCGGCGCGCCGGTGGACCAGGCCGCTGTGCACCGGCTCGGCCGTCACCAGCTCGCCTCCTACCGCTGGGCGCTCGCGGTCGGGGAGGACGCGCTGACCGACGAAGAACTCGCCGGGCTCGCGGCCGCGAAGTCGTCACTGGTCCGGCTACGCGGCCGCTGGGTGAGCGTGGACCCGGACCTGCTGCGCGCCGGGCTCGAATACCTCCGTCGCGATCCGGACCGCGAGAAACCTCCCCTGCCCACTCCAGCGGACCTGCTGGCGTTGCTCCGCGGCGGCTTCGAAACACCCCTGCCGGTCACCGAGGTCACGACCGGCGGCTGGATCGACGACTTCCTCGCCGGCCGTGTCCAGCGGACGATCGAGCCGGTGGAGCCGCCGCCGGCGTTCCTGGCGACCCTCCGGCCTTATCAGAGCCGTGGTGTCGCGTGGCTGTCGTTCATGGCGTCGATCGGGCTCGGTGCCTGCCTCGCCGACGACATGGGGCTGGGCAAGACCGTCCAGCTGCTCGCGCTCGAAGCGATCGAGCGGGCTCAGGACGACACGGGGCCGACACTGCTGGTCTGTCCGATGTCGTTGCTCGGGACGTGGCAGCGTGAAGCCGCCAGATTCGCCCCGGAGTTGCGTGTCCACCTCCACCACGGCGCGGATCGCGGACGCGTGCGGGCCGAGGGCGCGGATCTCGTCGTCACCACCTACTCGACCGCCGCCCGCGACGCCGACGAGCTCGCGGCGATCCGGTGGCATCGGCTCGTGCTCGACGAGGCGCAGGCGGTCAAGAACCAGAACACCGGGCCCGCGCAGGCCTTGCGCCGGATTCCCGCCGGGCACCGGATCGCGCTGACCGGGACGCCCGTGGAGAACCGGCTCGCCGACCTGTGGTCGCTTTCGGATCTGCTCAACCCCGGCGTGCTCGGAGGGAGACAGGAGTTCCGCGAGCGGTTCGAGGTGCCCATCGAGCGCCGGGGCGATCTTCCCGCGGCCACCGAACTGCGGCGGCTGACCCGGCCGTTCCTGTTGCGACGCCTCAAAACCGATCCCACCGTGCTCGCCGATCTTCCCGAGAAGATCGAGATCCTCCAGGAGTACCGCCTCACCCGCGAACAGGTGACGCTGTACCGCGCCACCGTGGACGAGATGATGACCAAGATCGCCGACAGTGCCGGGGTCAAACGGCGTGGCAACATCCTCGCCGCGATCACCAAGCTCAAGCAGATCTGCAACCATCCCGCGCATCTGCTGCACGACGGCTCGCCGATCGGGCACCGCTCCGGCAAGGTCAACCGGCTCGAAGAGCTGCTGGCGGAGATCCTGGAGGCCGGTGATCGCGCGTTGTGCTTCACCCAGTTCGCGGAATTCGGGCACCTGCTCGTACCGCATCTTTCGCATCGGTTGAACGCGAAGATCGCCTTCCTGCACGGCGGGCTTTCGCAGCGGCGCCGCGACTCCATCGTCGAGCACTTCCAGTCGGGCGAGGGCCCGTCGATCCTGCTCGCGTCACTGAAGACTGGGGGAGCGGGGCTGACGCTCACCGCGGCCACCCATGTCCTGCATCTCGACCGGTGGTGGAATCCGGCGGTCGAGGAGCAGGCCACCGACCGCGCCTTCCGGATCGGCCAGCGGCGGAGCGTCCAGGTGCGGAAGTTCGTCTGCCCCGGCACCATCGAGGAGCGGATCGACGCCGTCATCACGAAGAAGGAGGCGCTGGCCGGACTCGTCGTCACCGATGGGGAGGACTGGCTCACGGAGCTGTCCACCGAGTCACTGCGCGAGGTCTTCGCGCTCGGGCGGGAGGCGGGCGATGACTGACGGATTCCGCCGGGCACTCGGCGAATTGGGTGTCCACAAAGGACTCGTGCCGCCCTGCCGGGTCGACACGCTCACGATCGGTCCCGGCGCCGCGGTCGCCGTCGTCCGGGTGACCCGGCAACGGTTCTACGAGGTCCGCATCGGCCTGCCGACGTTCGGCAAGCAGGTGTGGACGGCGGTCATCGCCGCCGTCGCCGAGGACGAGGCCACGAAGACGGCCTTGCTCGACGGCCGGGTCCCGGACGACATCGATCGCTTCTTCGCCGCCGAGCAGGTGCCGCTGTTCCCCGAGGCGGCGTGGGAACTGTCGCTGGACTGCACGTGCCCTGGCACCCGCGTTCCCTGCGATCACCTCGTCGCCGCGCTGATCGCGCTCGAAGAAGAGGCGGACCCGTTCGCGATCTTCGCGCTCCGCGGGCGGGACCGGACGGCCTTGCTCGAGGAGATCGGACGGCAGGCGGGCGCCCGGGTGACCGCCCCGCCGGCGGAGGCCGAGACTCCAGCGCTCGACGAGGTGATGGACGACTTCTTCGGCTGGGGTCCGGCCGGCGACGTCACGAACACGCGGCGGACGCGGGCCGGGGACCCGGCGGGACTGCTCGACGAGGTCCCGCCGCTCACGGCCACAGTGGACGGAACGTCGGTCACCGCCCTGCTGCGGCCGCTCTACCGGGCGATCACCGGTCAGGCGAAGTAGGCGCCGACGAGCTCGTCGTCCACTTCGGACAGTGTGGCGGGGGACCACTTCGGGGAGCGGTCCTTGTCGATGATCTGTGCTCGGATCCCCTCGGCGAACTCGGCGGTCGAGAACGCGTGGGTCGAGATCCGGAGTTCCTGCGCCAGCGCGGTTTCCAGATCGGGCATCGCGGCGGCCGACCGGAGCGCCCGCAGGGTCACCTTCAGCGCGGTCGGTGACTTCGCCTCGATCTCCTTGGCCGCGGTGGCCGCGATGTCACCCTCGGCGTGGAGCCTCGCCAGGATCTCCTCGACGGTGTCCGCCGCGTAGCACCGGTCGATCCAGGTGGCGTCGGCGGCCAGCGTGCTCGGCGGCGCGGGTTCGGCGATCAGTTCCAGGGCGTCGTCCGGAGTGCGGGTCGCGAGGGCGTCGAGCAGGTCCGGGATCCGTTCACTGGGCACGAAATGGTCGGCGAGTCCACAATGGATCGCGTCGGGCCCGGAGATCGCCCCGGCGGTGAGCGCCATATGCGTCCCGAGTTCGCCGGGCGTGCGGGACAACAGGTACGTGCCGCCGACGTCCGGGACGAAGCCGATCCCGGTCTCGGGCATGCCGACCCGGGAGCGTTCGGTGACGATCCGGTGGCTGCCGTGCGCGGAGACGCCGACCCCGCCGCCCATGACGAGCCCGTCCATCAGCGCGAGATAGGGCTTCGGATAGCGCGAGATCACGGTGTTGAGGCGATACTCGTCGGCCCAGAATCGCAGGGACGCGGTGCCGCGGGCACGGGCGTCCTCGTAGATGGCACGGATGTCGCCGCCCGCGCAGAGCCCGCGATCGCCGGCGCCGTCGATCAGCACGGCGCGGACACCCGGGTCGGTGCGCCACGCTTCGAGGTTCTCGAGCATGGCGAGGACCATGCCGTGGTTCAGCGAGTTCAGCGCACGCGGCCGGTTCAGCGTGATCCGGCCGATTCCGCTCTCGACGAGGAACTGGACGTCATTCACGAAGCCACCCTAAAAGTCGGAAGTCCGACCATGTGGAGCTTGTGGCGCACGCCTCAGCGCTGTCCGGGCGCGTTCGCGAGTGCGAATACCTGCGGGCGGGCGCCGCGAGGATTCTGGTAGTCATCGGATATGAGCGAACAGCCCACAGCGGCGGAGCTTGCCGACGAACTCCTCGACGTCCTCGCGACCGAAATGCCCTTGATGGCGACCTTCGACAACGTCCCGGGACACGATCACGAGCTGCGGGACGTCTCGGAGGCGGGCGACGACCGGCTGAGGGAGCAGGCCGCTCGTATCGCCGCACACGCCGCCCGGTCCACGGATCCGGACCGGACCACCCTCGCGGTGATCGCCCACCACGCCGAATCGTTGCTGACCAGACTGGATTCACGGCTGACCGAGTTCGTCCTCGCCGACCAGATGGTGGCCGAGGGGACCGGGGTGCTGTCCTGGCTTCCGCAGCTCGCGCCGTCGGGGGAGCAGGCGGAAGAGGATTATCTGGCCAGGCTGGCCGCGTTCCCCGAATTCTTCGCGGCGCTGGCCGACCGTCACCGCGCCGGGGTCGCGGCGGGCCGGACGCCGGTGGAACGGGCGGTGCGCGGCGCGATCGACCACGTCGACCGGTTCCTGGCCGCCGAGCCCAACCCGCTGCTCGTCCCGCCGCTGACCGGCGACCGCGCGGAGCGACGGCAGCGGCTGTTCACGGAGAAGGTGCGCCCGGCACTCGTCACCTATCGCGAGGTGCTCTCCCGCGAGATCGCCGGACATGGCCGTCCCGACGATCGGCCGGGCCTCTGCTGGCTGGACGGCGGCAAGGAGAGCTACGCGGGTCTGGTCAAGACGCACACCACCACCGGGATCTCGCCGGAGGAACTGCACGAGACCGGCCTCGCGCTCGGCCGGGCGCTGGACGACGAGTACCGGCGACTCGGTGCGGCCGTGTTCGGCGAGGACGACCCCGTCGCGGTCCGGCGACGGATGCGCGCCGATCCGTCGCTGCGCTGGCGGGACGCGGACGAGATGATCACGACCGCGACGGAAGCGGTCGCGCGGGCCACGGCCGCCGCGCCGGACTGGTTCCGCCGGGTGCCGTCGGCCGAATGCGTGGTGCGGGCCGTGCCGGAAGCCGACGGGCCCTCCGCCGCGCAGGCGTACTACATGCCGCCCTCGGCCGACGGCACCCGGCCCGGCGTCTACTCCACCAACACCTACCGGGTGACCGAACGCTTCCGGTTCATCGCCGAATCGGTCGCTTTCCACGAAGCCGTTCCAGGGCATCATTTCCAGGCTTGCGTGTCCTACGAGCTGGAAGACGTGCCCCGGTTGCGCAGACTCGTCCCGCTCTCGGCCTTCGACGAAGGCTGGGCGCTCTACACCGAGCGGCTCGCGGACGAGATGGGTCTGTACTCCGACGACGTCATGCGGCTGGGCATGGTCGCCGAGGATTCGCTGCGCGCGGCGCGGCTCGTGGTGGACACGGGGCTGCACGCGCTGGGCTGGACGCGGCAGCACTGCGTGGACTACCTCATCGAACAGTGCGTGCTCAGCGACGTCGAAGTGCGATCCGAGACCGACCGGTACATCGAATGGCCCGGTCAGGCCCTGTCGTACATGACAGGCAGGCTGGAAATCCAGCGATTACGCGCCTTCGCCGAGGAGCAACTGGGCGAGGCCTTCGACATCCGGGATTTCCACGACGTCGTCTTGAGGAACGGACAGGTGCCGCTGCCCGTGCTCGACGGCATCGTGCGGGAGTGGGTGGACGGCACGCGGCGCCGGGAGTGACCCCGGCGCCGCGTGTCCGGGCTCAGTCGCGCTTCGCGAGCGTCGCGACTTCGGCGTCGGTCAACGGCCGGTCGTAGAGCCGGACGTCGTCCACCGCGCCGCGCAGGAAGTCGACCTGCTGACCGCCGTACTGCCCACGGCCGATCACCGTGTGCCCGGTGCTCGGCGCGGCGGAGCAGGCGTTCTGCGCGGCGACCTTCTTGCCGTCGACGTAGAGCGACAACGTGCCCGCCTTGGCGTCGCGGACCCCGGCCAGGTGGTACCAGCGGCCGACTTCCGGCTTCTCCGGCGACAGGGCGCGGAGACCGATGAAGCTCATCGCCCACCGCTGGTCCTGTCCGGAGTACTGCAGGAAGAACGCGCTGTCGCGGCCGGTGTCCTGGCTGACGACGGTCTGGAACGTGCCGCTCGCCTCGTCCAGCTTGGCCCACGCCGAAACCGAGTAACTGCCGGCCGTGTTCACGAGATTCGCCCCGGTGTCGGCCTGCCCGTTGCCCGCGAAGGCCAGCGCGCCGCCCTGGACACCGCCCGCCCACTGCGTGTTGGTCAGCGTGGCGTGCGCGGTGCCGACCGAGTCCTTGGCGCTGGATCCCGTGCCCTCGTCGAACTTGTAGGCGTGCACGCCGGTGAGTCCCGGAGTGCCGGGGCCCGGGTCGGGAGCGCCGGAGCCGCTGCCGTCGGCGTTGCGGATGATCGCCTGGTTGACCGCGCGCACCTGCGCGAAGTCCATCTTCTTCACCTGCCTGTCGTAGGTGAAGAAGCCGTTGACCTCGTGCTCGACGTCGGTGATCTGCGTGTAGATCGAGCCGCTGATGCCGCAGCTCTGCGCCGACGCGAGCACGTCGCGCTGATTCTGGACGTAGCGGCTGTTCAAGGTCGCCTGGTCCTTGACCATCTCGTAGGCGTGGCCTTCGCCGAACCACATGTGGTTCTCGACTTCGAGGCCGTAGCCGCCGTGTTCGCCGTCGATCGAGATCCGCTTGGCGTCGGGCATCGGTTTGGCGGGGCCGGGGTAGGCGTGCCAGTCGATGACGTCACCCTTGCCGGAGTCGCCGAGGGAGTCACAGCAGTTGACGCCGCTGTGCGCGTTGACCAGCCGGGTCGGATCCTGGGCCTTGACGTCGTCGGCGATCTTGCCGGTGGTCTCGCGCGACCACTCGCCCCAGCCCTCGTTGAACGGCACGTAGCCGACGATCGAGGTCCAGTTCTTCTTCTGCTCCACCAGTTCCTTCAGCTCGACCTGGAACTGCCGCTGGGCGTCGGCGGGCGGACGCCCGCCGGTGCGCATCGACGGCATGTCCTGCCAGACGAGCAGGCCGAGTTTGTCGGCGTGGTGGTACCAGCGGTCGGGTTCGGTCTTGATGTGCTTGCGGACCGTGTTGAAGCCGAGGACCTTGTGCTGTTCGAGGTCGAAGCGCAGCGCCTGGTCGGTCGGCGCGGTGTAGATGCCGTCCGGCCAGTAGCCCTGGTCCAAAGTGGACTGAAGGAAGAGGATCTTGCCGTTGAGGGTGAACCGGAGTTTGCCGTCGGCGCCCTTGGCGGTGCCGAATTCGCGCATGCCGAAGTAGGACGACACCTTGTCCACGGTCCGGCGGCCGTCCTTCAGTTCGACGTCGAGGTCGTAGAGGAACGGCGAATCCGGCGACCAGAGCTTCGCCTTGGGCACCGGCAGGGAGATCGTCCCGGCCGAGGACGCCTTGCTGCGGCTGACCACCTTCCTGCCGTCGCGGACCACGGCCTCGACCGTGAGCCCGGAGTTTCCGCCGGTGTCGACGGTGAGCTTGAGCGTGGAGGACTTGAGATCCGGGACCATGCCGAGCGTGCCGATGTGCTTCGCCGCGACCGGCTCCATCCAGACCGTCTGCCAGATACCCGAGGCGCCCTCGTAGAAGATCCCCCGGTCGGGAACCAGCCGCTGCTTGCCGACGGGCTGCCAGGTCGCGTCGGCGCGATCCTCGACGCCGACGATGATCTCTTGTTCTCCGCGGGGTTTCAGCGCCGAGGTCACGTCCGCGGAGAACGCGCCGTAGCCGCCTTGGTGTGCGGCCACCTCCTTGCCGTTGACGTAGACCTTCGCCTTGTAGTCGACGGCGCCGAAGTTGATCCGGAGCGTGTTGTCCCTGCCGACGTTCCAGTGCCGGGGCACGGTGAACGTCCGCCGGTACCACATGAAGTCCTCGTGCCGCTGGATCCCGGAAAGCGCTGATTCGGTGGGATAGGGGACCAGGATCTTCTCGGCGAGCTTCTCGCCGAAGGGCGGGACCTCGCCGGGGGCGGCGCCGGCGAACTCCCAGACCCCGTTGAGGTTCTGCCAGTTATCGCGCACCAGTTGCGGGCGGGGGTACTCGGGCAACGCGTTGGTGGGCGACACCTGGTTCGTCCACGGGGTGGTCAGGCGTGGCTTGCCCATCTTCCAGCCGCTCTCCGCGGCCGTCGCGGTCCCCGACGTCAACGCCAGGGCGGTCAGGGCGACCAGCGCGGCGGTCAGGGGTTTCCGGAAGCGTCTCGGCCTCCGGGGGCGTTGTGGTGACAACGTTGGCAACATCTGCTCGACACCCTTCTCCGGGGGCGGCCGCCTCGGCGGAGGTGCGCCTCCCACTGGACTTGTGCAGGCGTGAAACCACGGCCCCGTGGCCGATGGGAACCGGTGTGAGCCGGGCCACGGCTGGCCGTCAGGATGTTTTTACATCGTTGATACAACGTTGTAAAGCGTCGACGGCCTCGAATCGGTCCTGGGCGGAAGAGCTGTCCTGTGTGTCAGGAGCAGTGGGATTCCCGCAGCCACGCGTCGAGTTCGCGGTAGTCGGCGCCGGTCAGGCCGCGGCGGGGATCGACGCGGTGGAGCAGGGCGGGCCCGGCGTGGTGGGCGGACACCCAGTCACGATCGATCTCGGAGATCTCGTCGTCGACCCAGGCGAACGGACGGCCCCGGGCGTGCTCCAGCAGGGGCCGGATCTTCCAGTGCAGGCCGATGCGGGCGTCGACCTCATCGGTGTCGGACGGCTCGGGCCAGTCCAGCACTGGCAAGCGGGGCAGGCCGAGCCTTGGGGCGAGGGAGTCGTTGGCGTCGTGCAGCCAAGTCGTGGCCCAGACGAGTTCTCCGGGGAGTGCCTTCAGGCGCGCCCCATGCGAGGGATCGAGCCTGCCGAGAAGCGGATTTTCGTCATCCCGTGGCGAGGGACCGAACAACGGATAGCGGGAAGGTTCCAGTCCGAACGGGATGAGCGGGCCATCGACATCGAGGTAGATCAGGGGACCTGGTGCCACGGCGGCACACGTTATCGGTATTCGTTGACACGATAACTGACCGATAAGTAACTTACTGGGGAGTCAGATCAACCGGAGGCGAAGATGCCGACCGAAGAGCGGTCTTGGTGGGGCTGGGGCACCCTCGACGGCGAACTGTCCCGAGAGGAGTCCGACGCGCTGGTCGCCCGCACCGCGGGTGTGCTGCCCGGCCACGACTTCACCGACCACGCCCCGCCCGACCCGGCGGAACTCGGCGTCCCGGCATCGCGGCTCCGCCCGCCCGCGACGCTCGCCGCGTTGTGCAGTGACGTTCCGGCCGACCGGCTGTCCCACGCCCGCGGCAAGGCGTTCCGCGACGTCGTCCGCAATCTGCTCGGGCAGGTCGACCACGTCCCGGATCTGGTCGCCCGCCCGCGTACGGAACAGGACGTCGTCGACCTCCTGGACTGGTGCACCGCTTCCGGCACCCCGCTGATTCCTTACGGTGGCGGCAGTTCCGTGGTCGGCGGGGTCGAGCCGCGGTTCGACGGCCCGGCGATCTCGATGGATTTGGCGGGCCTCGGCGACGTGCTCGAAGTGGACACGGTCAGCCGTGCGGCGCGGATCCAGGCAGGGATCTTCGGGCCGGCCCTGGAAGACCGCCTTCGCCCGCTGGGACTGACCTTGCGGCATTTCCCGCAGTCGTTCGCCCATTCGACACTCGGCGGCTGGCTCGCCACCCGAGCGGGCGGGCATTTCGCCACGCTCGCCACGCATATCGACGATCTCACCGAAGCGCTGCGCATCGTCACGCCCGCCGGGATCAGTGAATCGCGGCGCCTGCCGGGCTCGGGCGCCGGACCCTCGCCGGACCGGATGTTCCTCGGCTCCGAAGGCACGCTCGGCGTGATCACCGAAGCCTGGATGCGGCTGCAGGACCGGCCGGTGTGGCAGGTGACGGCGTCCGTCGCTTTCGAACGGCAGGAGGACGCGGTCGCCGCCACCCGGGCGATCGCGCAGTCCGCGCTCCATCCGTCGAACTGCCGCCTCCTGGACCCGGCGGAGGCGTTCATCAACGCGGGCGCGAGTGTGGGCGGAGGTCTCCTGCTGGTCGCGTTCGAATCCGCCGATCACCCGGTCGACATCTGGCTCGACCGCGCGCTGGAACTGGCGGCCGGTCACGGTGGTGTCGTGAAAGCGAGGCGTAGCAAGGAATCCGCCGGACAGGACAGTGCTTCGACGTGGCGGTCGTCCTTCCTGCGGATGCCCTACCAACGCGACGCGCTCGCCCGCCGGTCGCTGATCGTGGAGACCTTCGAGACTGCCTGCACCTGGGACGACTTCCCGGAGTTCCACGACGCGATCATCTCGGCGGCACGCGCCGCGATCGACGAGGTGTGCGGCGGCGCCGGTGTCGTCACGTGCCGGTTCAGTCACGTGTACCCCGACGGCCCCGCGCCGTACTACGGGATCTACGCCGCCGGGCGCTGGGGGAGCACGGTCGCCCAGTGGGACGAGATCAAGGCCGCGGTTTCCGAGGCGATCGCGGTCCACGGCGGCACGATCACCCATCATCACGCCGTCGGCCGCGATCACCGGCCCTGGTACGACCGGCAGCGTCCCGGCCCGTTCGCCACCGCGCTGGCCGCCGCCAAGGCCGCGCTCGACCCGGCGGGAATCCTCAATCCCGGGGTGCTGATCGGCTGACCGGCGGACGGACGGACGAGGTCAGCAGCGCGGTGAACCGCATGGCCGCCAGGGACAACGTCCGTCCCGCCATGGTCTGCACCTGGGCTTCGCGTTTGCGGAACACGGCGTTGTCGAGCAGCACGTAGGCGACGCCTTCGGTGGCCGCGTCCTGCTCGATGTCACCCAGACCGCCGACGAGCGCGATCCCGCCGCCGCAGCGGACGAACTCGTACTTCGGGCTCAGTTCGTTGCACTCCAGCACCGGATGGGCCGTGAGATTCTCGATCCGGGCGGCGATGTCGAACAGATCGCGCAGGCTCTGGCCAGGCGCCGGGAGCGCGAGCGGATGCCGGCACAGTTCGGCGAGTCCGACGGAGTCGCGACTGGTCAGCGGATGATCGAGCGGGACGATCGCGTACACCGGGACGACGACCGCGCTCTCGACCCGCACTCCGTGCTGAGGCCCGGTCGCGAACGTGACGGCGACGTCGGCCGCGCCGTCGAGCACCCGCCGGGTCGCCTCATCCCTGGTGACGACGTCGATGTGGAACGTGACGTCGTGGTCGCGCCGGAAGGCGGCGATCGCCTGGGGGACCACACGGCGGGCGAACCCCTCTGAGCAGGCGACCGTCAGGGACCGGGCGTGCAGGCCGCGGCCGGTGCGGAGTTCGTCGACGAGGACGGCCGATTCGGCCTCGCTGCGCCGGACGTGGTCGAGCAGCCGGGTCCCGGCCTCGGTCGGCACCATGCCGCGGGGATGCCGGACGAACAACGGCACCCCGAGACCTGCTTCGAGTTTGGCGATCTGACGGCTGATCGCTGAGGGCGCCACCGTCAGTTCCGTCGCGGCCTCGGACACCGAGCCGGTGCGAGCGACTTCGAGGAAGTACGTCAACGCGATCGGCAGTAGTCGCATCAGATCTCCGCTGGTTTGCCGTAATGAGAACGCGGAGCACGGTAAACGGCAATGGTCAGGGTGCGCAAACCGACTTACGCTCCTCTGCGACACTCGTCGAGCGAATCGGGAGACAGCGCGGTGACCCCTGCAGAACTGGTCGCGAAAGCCCACGAGCACGTCGACTCGGGTGCGTTCTTCACCGAACTCGCCGAGCTCGTCCGGTATCCGACCGTGAGTGATCATCCGAGCGGCCGCGTTGCCATCAAGGCATACCTGGATGAGGTACTGGCCCCGGCGCTCACCGCGCTCGGCTGTTCCGTGGAGACCTTTCCCAATCCGGATCCCGGTGGAGGACCGTTCCTGCTCGGCACCCGGATCGAGTCGCCAGAGCTGCCGACACTCCTGTGCTACGGCCACGCGGACGTCGTCGACGGGCACGAAGGCCGGTGGAGCGACGGCCGGGACCCGTGGACGCTGACCGCCGACGGCGAGCGCTGGTACGGCCGCGGTTCGGCGGACAACAAGGGGCAGCACCTGATCAACCTGACCGCACTCAGGCTGCTCCTCGCCGAGACGGGTTCGCTCGGGTTCAACCTCAAGTTCCTGTTCGAGACCGGGGAGGAGATCGGCTCGCCGGGGCTGGACGAGTTCGTCTCGGCGCACCGGGAGGCACTGAGCGCAGACGTCCTCATCGCGTCCGATGGCCCGCGCCTGGACGCGGCCACACCGACGCTGTTCCTCGGCGCGCGGGGCAGTGTCCGGATCGCTCTCGATGTCGACCTCCGCCCCGACGCCTACCACTCGGGGAACTGGGGCGGTGTGCTGCGCAATCCCGCCACCACCCTCGCCGGGGCGATCGCCTGTCTCGTCGACGGCCACGGCCGCGTCCAGGTGCCGGAACTCCTGCCACCCGCCCTCCCGGACAGCGTCCGCGCGGCGCTCGCCGAACTCGAAATCGGGAACACACCGGGCGATCCGGCGCTCGACGCGAGCTGGGGCGACACCGGGCTGACCGCGGCGGAGCGGCTGTACGGCTGGAACACCCTCGAAGTCCTCTCGCTCGGCGCCGCGGACATCGACCGGCCGGTCAACGCCATCCCCGGCCGCGCGCGGGCGATGCTGCAACTGCGCTACGTCGCGGGCACCGACGTCGACGGGGTGGGCGAGGCGATCACGAAACACCTTGCCGCACACGGGTTCTCCATGGTCGACGTCAGCGCCGAGGGCAGTTTCCGTGCCAGCCGTACGCCGGTCGACGACCCATGGGTGGGTTGGGCGAAGAGCGTCCTCGACGAGGTTTCCGAGCGGCGCGTGGCGATCCTGCCGAGCTTCGGCGGGGGACTGCCGAACCATGTGTTCACCGATCTCCTCGGCCTCCCGACGCTGTGGCTGCCGCACTCCTACCCCGGATGCCTGCAACACGCGCCCGACGAACACCTGCTCGCGCCCATCGCCCGCGAGGGGATCGCCCTCGCCGCGGCCCTGTTCCACGCGCTCGGGCGGCGCGGCGGGGAGGCGTGATGAGCGAGCAGACGGTGGCGAGGCCGCGTACGCCGTCGTCCACGCGGCGCGCGATCGCCGCCGCGACCATCGGCAACGCGCTCGAATGGTTCGACCTCGGCGTTTACGCGCTCATGGCGGCCTACATCGGTAAGACCTTCTTCCCTGGTGGGAACGCCGCCGTCCAGCTCGTGCAGGCGTACGCGGTCTTCGGCATCACGTTCCTCGTGCGTCCGCTCGGCGGTCTCGTGCTCGGCGCCTACGCCGACCGGTTCGGCCGCAAGAAGGCGCTGGTGCTGACCATCTGGCTGATGGTCGCCGGGACGTTCCTGCTGGCGGTGATGCCGGGCTACGCGACGATCGGTTTCCTCGCCCCGGTCGGCGTGATCGTGGCGCGGCTGATCCAGGGCTTCGCCGCGGGCGGGGAATTCGGGGCGGCCACGTCGTTCCTGATCGAACAGGACGATCGCCGCAAAGGCTTCCTCGGCAGCTTCCAGTTCGCCAGCCAGGGTTTCGCGACACTGATGTCCGCCGGGTTCGCCGCCGGGCTGACCGCTTCGCTCAGCGCCGACGCGATGACGTCCTGGGGCTGGCGGATCCCGTTCGTCTTCGGGCTGCTCGTCGGCCCGGTCGGCTATTACATCCGGCGCCATGTCGACGAACCCGAGGCCACGAAGGAGGAGCAGCCGAAGTCCACGCCGGTCCGGACGCTGTTCCGCTTCCAATGGGGTGGCCTGCTGATCGCCGGGGGTGCGCTGGTCGTCTCGACCTCGTTGAACTTCATCCTTCAGTCGCTGCCGACGTTCGCGATCAAGAACCTCGGCCTGGACGACTCACTGTCGTTCGTCGCCCTGATGATCACCGCCGCCATCCTGACCGTCGTGACGCCGATCGTCGGGCTGCTCACCGACCGGCACGGCCGCATCAGGATCATGATCGCGGCCGCGGCGGTGATCGGGGCCGGCGTGGTGCCGCTGTACCTGTGGGTCACCACGTCGCCGTCGTTCCTGACCCTCACGATCACGATGACGATCCTGGGGCTGCTGAAGGCCACCTACTTCGGCGCGCTTCCGTCCGTGATGGCGGACGTGTTCCCGGCGAACACCAGGGCGACGGGACTCTCGTTCGCCTACAACGCCACCGTCGGGATCTTCGGCGGATTCACGCCGACCATCGCGACCGCGATGATCGCGGCGACCGGATCACCGGTTTCGCCCGGTTACTATCTTTTGGCGACCGCGTCGTTGAGCATTGTCGCGCTGGTCGCGGCGAATCGGCGTCGCGGCATTCGTTGAAGGCAGCGGTTGGGTCCAGAGTGGACGGACGGTCGCCTCGGCGGTACCTCGGTCGGGTAGCGAGGGCGTGTCGCGAAAGCCACTTTCGCGACCTTGCCTCGGTGGCCAGTCCGGGCGGCCTGTGATGAAGCGATGACAGTGCCGTCGGTTCTCGATACGTGGGCATGCCGAAGGGCCCGTCGCCGGTGGGGCGGCGGGCTCTTCGGGTTCAGCGGTGGTTGTGGCGTGGTGTTTGTAGCGGGTCGAGGTATTGGGGTGGGATGAATTCGGGTCGTCCGTTGGTGATCTGGATTTTCCAGCCGGATTGGCCGTGGATGACCATGTGGTGACATCGGCACAACAGGCAGAGATTATTTAGGTCGGTGTCGCCGAGTCTGCCCCACGGCAAAATATGGTGGGCTTCGCAGTGTTTGGGTCGTCGGTGGCATCCCGGAAAGCTGCAGCCGTGGTCGCGGAGATTCAGCGCACGTCGTTGTGCGGGGCTGACGGACCGGTTGGCGCGGCCGATGTCGAGAGGTTCGCTCTCGGTCCCGAGGACCGCGGGAATGATTTTCGCGTCGCACGCCAGCATGCGGGCGTGGCGGGCGGTGATCTGCGAAACCCCGTCCACGCAGGCGGATCCCAGTCCGGAGGTCAAGGTCTCGAGGGGGATGGTGACCACGATGGTGGTGCGGTCCCCGGATAACGTGGGCGCCTTGTCGTTGGTCATGGCGTAGTGGATGGCGTCGAACAACGCGTCGCCGTGACGTTCGCCGGGGGTTCGGGGGTCGCGGTTGCCGTCCTGGTCGACGGGTCTTCGTTGTCCCCAAGTCTCGAACAACGCATTCGCGCGCGCCCCGAATTCGGGGTCGAGGAGGCCGTTGAGCCGCCACCAGCCGTCGTCGCGTTTGTGCAGATGCACCTCGCGTGACGGGGGTTTCAGGTCTTCGTCTTTGGGTTCGTTCCCGTCGGGGTCCAGGTGGGCCAGGAGTTCCGCGCCGACGTTGGCGATCTCTTGGGGGCCGGCGTGGCGGGCGAGGTCCACCAGGATCTGCTCGGCGCCGGATCGGTCGTCGGCCGGGGCGTCGGCGGGGATTTTCTTCAGCACCGCGAGGATGGGGTCGAGTTGCTGGTGCCCGAGGTCGCCGTCGGCCGCGGCGGCTCCGGCGATGGGGGCGAAGGCGGGTGCGGGGGTGCCGTCGAGGTTGCGGCTTTCGTTCACCGCCAGCGCACGCGTCACGGTGTCGCGGGCTTCGTTCGGGGTGATCCGGGCGGTCTCGGCGAACCAGCCCGCCGTGGAGCCGTGCCCGAACAACTCCATCGGGCCGCGGGACTCGATCTCCGCCAGGTACTGCCCGACCTCCGCCAACGCCTGCCGTGCCACCGACAACCGCTCGACCACACCATGCGCGAGCTCCCGCGCACCGGCGCGCCACAACTCCTGCGGCGGTTCGAGGATTCGCTGGCTGGACACCCCGCAAGAATACCATCACTCGAACAAGTGTGCGAATGTGAAAGAGTCTCCAATTCGGATTTGAGTGAGAGCTGAGACGCCGATGGAATCGGATGGCTTGCTATTTCAGTCAGGGGGACGAAAGAGGCATCCGTCCGATGTGGACAGTCTCACAGTTCCCGGAGCAGATACCGTTGCAGCTTACCGCTCGCATTGCGCGGCAACGCCTCGATGAACCGCACACGCCGCGGATACTTGTATGGTGCCGCGGTCGCCTTGGCGTGGTCCTGCAGCGCTCGCACCAGATCCGCGTCCGGCTCGATACCGGGCCGGGGGACGACGAACGCCGTCACGACCGAGCCGCGATCGGGATCAGGCGTGCCGATCACGGCGCATTCGTCCACATCCGGATGGGTGAGCAGGACCTCCTCGACCTCGGGGGCGGCGATGTTGTACCCCGACGAGATGATCATGTCGTCGCTGCGCGCGACGAACCGGAAGTAGCCGTCGGCCTCGCGGACGTAGGTGTCGCCGGTGAAGTTCCAGCCGTCGCGGACGTAGTCGCGCTGTCGCGGGTCTTCGAGGTAGCGGCAACCGGTGGGCCCTCGCACCGCCAGGAAACCGGGAGTGCCGTCGGGAACGGGTGAACCGTCGACGTCGAGAACTGCCGCCTGGTACCCGGGCACGACCTTGCCGGTCGCGCCGGGACGCGCCTCGTCGTCGGCGGCGGAGATGAACACGTGCAGCATCTCGGTGCTGCCGAGTCCGTCGATGAGCGGCCGTCCGACGGTTTCCCGGTACTGCTCGGCCACAGGGGCGGGAAGCGACTCGCCCGCCGAGATGGCCCGGCGTACTCCGGCCAGCAACTGTCCGTCGCCGGCGTTCAGGATCGCGCGGTACGCGGTCGGCGCGGTGAAGAGGACGGTGACGTTCTTCGTGGCGACGATGGTGGCGAGTTCCGCCGGAGTGGCACGTTCGACGAGCAGTGTCGCCGCGCCCGCGCGCAGGGGGAAGACCAGCAGGCCGCCGAGGCCGAAGGTGAAGGCGAGAGGCGGTGTACCGCAGAAGAGGTCGTCGGACGTCGGGCGCACGACGTGCCGGGAGAAGGTGTCGGCGATCGCGAGCAGGTCGCGATGGAAATGCATCGTGGCCTTCGGGGATCCCGTCGTGCCGGAGGTGAAGGCGAGTAGGGCGACGTCGTCGGCCGCGGTCGGGACGTCGGCGAATGTCGCCGGATACCGCTCCGCGCGGGCGGCGAGTTCGGTTCCGTAGGACACCGCTGGGAGATCGGGCGGGAGTTCGTCCAGCAGGCGTTCGTCGCAGATCGCGACCGCGGGTTTCGCGCGGCCGGCGATCTTGTCGAGTTCGGCACGCCGCAGCATCGGCATGGTCGTGACGGCCACCGCGCCCGCCTTGAGTACGGCCAGCCACGCTGTCGCGAGCCAGGGTGCGTTGGTGCCCCGCAAGAGCACGCGGTCGCCGGGGACCACGCCGAATTCGGTGGCCAGGACGTGGGCGACGCGGTTCGCGCGGGCCAGGACTTCGCCGTAGGTCCACGTTTCGGTGGGGGAGAGCAGGCATGGCCTGTCGTGGCCGAGTCGCGCGACGGTGTCGTCGAGCAGCGCGGTCGCGGCGTTCAGCCGGTCCGGGTAGCGGAGTTCCGGCAGATCGAACACGAACTCCGGCCACTGATCGGCGGGCGGCAGCCGATCACGGCAGAACGGGTCGACGTGCGCGCTGGGAGAAAGCCTCATCGTGCCGCTCCTCGGTCCGGCCGTGCCCCCTTCCGCGAAGGTAGCACTTGTTACGACCGTCGAGAAGACGCGATGAAGCTCAGGGGACGAGGTCGGCCACGGCTCGGTGCAAAGTGGCGCGCACGGTCTCGGCGTCGTCGAGGTTTCCGCCGTGGAGCGCACCGTCGCGGAGGAGTACGAGGGTGCGGGCGGCGTGCTCGGGATCGGCGTGACCCGCGTCGCGCGCGAAATCGCGGAGTACGCCGAAGAACCAGTCCCGGTGGTCGTCGATGACCTGGCGCACCTGGTGTCCGGGATCGGGGTACTCGGCCGCGGCGTTGAGGAACTGGCAGCCGCGGAAGTCGTCGTCGAGCGTCCGGTCGCCGACGATACCCAGTGTGGCGAGCAGGGCTTCGCGGGCGGGTTTCCCTTGCGTCACCGCGTCGACACCCGCGCGGATCTGCTCGCTCGTGGTGCTCAGGTAGGCGGCGACGAGGTCGTCCTTGGTCGGGTAGTGGCGGTAGAACGTCGCCCTGGTCACGGCCGCTTCTGAGACCAGGCGCTCCACGCCGACGGCATGGATGCCCTCGGCGTAGAAGAGTCGCGACGCTGTCTCGAGCAGCCGGATCTTCGGGTGGACGTCCCGGTCGACAGTCGGCATCTCGCAACCTTAGAGAAAGAACGGTCATTCCACCAGGTCGCCTTCGTCACGTTGCGGAAGGCCGGCCGGGCGAGCATTGTTCAGGAAGAAAGACCGATCGTTCTCCCTAACTTCGAAGGAGCCACCAATGAGCAAGCCCACCATCGTCCTGGTCCACGGTGCTTTCGCCGACTCGTCCAGCTGGAACGGCGTCGTCCCGAAGCTGCGTGAGCAGGGCTATCGCGTGCTGGCCGCCTCGAACCCGTTGCGTGGCATCGAGTCCGACGCGGACTACGTCGCCGACGTCGTCAACGGCGTGGACGGCCCCGTGGTGCTGGCCGGACACTCCTACGGCGGCGTGGTGATCAGCCGCGCGGCCACCACCGCGCCGAACGTCAAGGTGCTCGTCTACATCGCCGCCTTCCAGCCGGAAGCGGGGGAGAGCGTGTTCGAGCTGTCGGGCCGGTTCGAAGGCGGCAAGCTCGGTCCGGACACGACGAACGTCCTTGCCGCGCAAGGTGAGCTGTCGATCAAGCCCGAGAACTTCTCGGACGTGTTCGCGGCCGACGTTCCCGCGGGGACCGCGGACGTCATGGCGGTCACCCAGCGTCCGGTCACCGAGCGCGCACTCGGCACTCCGTTCGACGGGGAGCCGGCGTGGAAGACCCTGCCGTCGTGGGCACTGATCGCGGAGCAGGACCACGCGATCCCCGCCGCGGCGCAGGCGTTCATGGCCGAGCGTGCCGGTTCGGAGGTCACCAGGGTCGACGCTTCGCACGCTGTCTCGGTCTCGCGGCCTGACGTCGTCGCGGAGGTCCTCCTCGCTGCGGCGGCCAAGGTGGCTTGACAGGGAAACCCTTCCCCGGAGAGACTGCTAAAACGTTTTGGCAGCCTCTCCGGGGAGAAGCACGTGAAGGTCCTGGTGCTCGATTCGAGCCCGCGTCGTGAAGGCAACTCCTGGGCGCTCTCGCAGGCGCTGGCCAAGGGGGCGGAAGAAGCAGGGCACACGGTGGACTTCGTCCGGCTTTCCGATTTCGTCGAATCGCCGCTCGGGGACTGTCGCGACTGCCGGCTGAGCGACCGGTCCTGCGGCATCGGCGACGGCTACGAGCGCCTGCTGTTCGACCACGTGCTCCCGGCGGACGCGATCGTCTACGCGACACCGCTGCACTGGTACGGCATGACCGGACGGCTCAAATCCTTCTTCGACCGGCTGTTCTGTTACACCTCCGGCGGTTCGCCGCATACCGCGGAGGTCGTGCCGGGGTTGATGCACAAACGCGCCGCGGTACTGATCTCGTGCGAGGAGAGCTATCGCGGCGCGACACTCGGTCTCGAGGCCCAGTTCCAGGAGCTCACCCGATACCTGCGTCAGGACCTCGCCGGGATCGTGGTCGGTGTCGGCAACAGCCGGGGCGAGGTGGAGTGCGATCCCGCGCGGCCGCTGGAGGCCGCGGCGGACCTCGGCCGTAGGCTGGGCGACGCCCACGTCACCGACTATCGGCTGGACACCGACCGGCCGAACCGCGTTTGGGGACCGCCCGTGGAGGCTTGAGTGTCGCCGACCATCCGTGACGTCGCCGCCGCCGCGGGGGTTTCGATCACCACCGTTTCCCATGTGCTCAGCGGACAAGGCCGGATCTCCGAGGAGACCCGGCAGCGCGTCGCGAGGGCGGCGGCCGAACTCGGATACCAGGCCAGCGTGCACGCGCAGCAGCTGGTCACCCGGCGCAGCCGCACCTTGGCGATCCAGCTCGCGAACTCGGTCGACGCGAGCAGTGCCTGCGCGCTCGTGCCCAACTCGGACTACTTCCTCGAAGTCCTCAACGGCGCGGCCGAAGCGGCGTCGAAACGTTCGTACGCCCTGCTCCTGACCCCGCTGGACGCCGACCTCGACCGGTTGAACGCCTTCTCCGTGGACGGCGCGATCCTCGTGGATCCCCGTGGGGACGAGCCTTTCTTCGCGTCCGGCTGGTGCCAGGACCGGCCGCTGGTGACCGTCGGACGTCCGATGGCGGCGCCGGGCCCGGTACCGGTCGTCGTCGACAACGACCTGGTCGCGGCCGCCGGGCTGATGCTGGACCACTTGGCGGACAACGGTTACGAACGGCCGTCGATGATCACCACCGACACCGCCCGCTCCTACGCGGCCGATCTGGTCGCGGGGTACACCGGCTGGATGGAAGGCCGGGGGCTGGAGCCGGTGGTGGTCGAGATCGACGAGCCGCCGACCACCGAAGGCACGGCGGAGGCCTTGGGCAGGCTGCTGGACCGGCGGGTGTGCCCGGACGCCGTCTTCACGACATCGGAGAACCTCGCCCTCGGCGTCCTCCACGACGCCCGCCGCCGGCGGCTCGCGGTGCCCGGCACGCTCGGGATCTGCAGTGCGGTGGACAGCGGTTCGCTCCGGCTCGTTTCGCCGCGGGTGACCGGGATGTTCGTACATCCGCGCGAGGTGGGCGGCCGGGCGGCCACGGCGTTGATGGACCTCGTAGAGGGTGCTGACGGTGGGCCGCACCGGATCGAAGTCCCCGTGCGGCTGAACGCGCGGGAATCCACCACCCGCTAGCATGCATTTAGGGGTCCTAACAGATTGAGTGGGCTTTGAGTCTGCGCCAGCAGATGATGGCGCAGCCGAGGGTGAGGAAGGCTTCGTGGCTGTCGTCACGGATCTCCCATCGGATGCGTAGCCGCCGGAACCAGTGCAGCAGGGCGAAGGCGCCCTCGACGACCCAGCGGTGAACGCCGAGGCCGGAGCCGTGTTCCTGGCCTCGGCGGGCGATGAGAGGCGTGATTCCGGCGGCGCGGACAAGCGTGCGGTACTTGTCGTGGTCGTAGGCGCGGTCGGCGTAGAGCCGTTGTGGCCGTCGCCGCGGGGGCCCGGGCCGGCCTCGCACTGGCGGGATCGCGTGGATCAGCGGCATCAGCTGGGTGACGTCGTGCCGGTTCCCGCCGGTCAGGGTGGCTGCGAGCGGGATGCCGGTACCATCGGTGATGACGTGGTGTTTCGACCCGGTACGGGCTCGATCTACCGGGCTGGGGCCGGTTTTCGGCCCCCTTTTAACGCCCGCACATGCGATCCGTCGACCGACGCACGTGACCAATCCAGCTGATTCGCCGCGTGCAGCTCCGCCAACAGCAGCTCGTGCAGCTGCTGCCACACCCCGGCCTCGGTCCAGTCCCGCAGCCGGCGCCAGCAGGTCATGCCTGAGCCATACCCCAGCTCTTGCGGCAGGAACTCCCACGGGATCGCCGTGTAGAGCACGAACATGATCCCGCACAACGCCTTACGGTCGTCCAGCCGCTTACGTCCCGGATGCCGAAACCGACGCTCCACCCGCGGCAACAACGGCTCAATCCGCTCCCACAGACCGTCATCGACCTCCCACGGACGCCGCTGCCCCACCAGCCCACCCCTCACAGACAATCACCGAGACACGACATCAAACCACACCCCGCGATCATTCTGTTACGACCCCTTAGTCCTCTGAATGCGGTCCTTGCACGTGCAACTACCGCATTCAGAGGACTAAATGCATGCTCAGGAGCTGCGGCACACCGCGACCGGCGCGGCTCCGCCGTCGTCCTCGGTGGTCGCGATGAACCCGAAGGTGGTCGTCCCGCCAACGGGCAGGACCGCGTTCCAGTCCAGTTCGGACACTCGCACGCGGTCGCCGTCCTGCGTCAGGGAACCGTTCCACAGGTTGGCGATCCGGGTGCCGGGCGGCAGCGTCCAGCTGACCTCCCAGCCGGTGAGCCGGGTGTCCTGGGCGTTCCGGACGGACACGCGGATCTCGGATCCGCCGGGCCAGCGGTTGGCGACCTCGTACCGCGCCTCGCACACCGGTTTCGCAGCCGAAGGCGTCGGCACCGCCACTGGAGCGGCGGCATCGGGAGGGTCGCCGTCGGACAGCAGGATCCCCGCAAGGACACCACCCGCCACGACCACGCCGCCCGCGATGGCGAACGGCAACCGCGGACGACGGGTGGGGGCGGGAAGCCGTTTGGTACCGGACAGGATCGCCGGGCGACCGTCGGCGACGGCGGCGAGCATCCGCTCCGCCTCGGCCATGTCCGGCCGCTCCAGCGGATCACGCCGGAGCAGCCGCAGCAGGACGTCGGTGAGCGGGCCGGTGGACCTCGGCGCGATGATCTCGCCGCGGGCGACCCGTTTGAGAAGCGCGATCTGGTTGCCGTCGGTGCCGAACGGCGGCGCGCCTTCCAACACGGTGTAGAGCGTGGAGCCGAGCGAAAACACGTCCGACGGGTAGCCGGGTTCCTCACCGTCGGCGACCTCGGGGGAGAGGTACGCCGGGGTACCGACGACGAGACCGTCACCGGTCATCGTCCCTTCGCCCGTGACGTGGGACAGGCCGAAGTCCGCGATCTTCGCTCGGCCGTCCTCGGTGATCAGGATGTTGTTGGGCGTGACGTCCCGGTGCAGGATGCCGTCCTCGTGGGCGGCGGCCAGCGCGGAGGCGATCTGCGCGCCGATTTCCGCGACGCGGCCCGCGGGGAGCGGACCGTCGTCCGCGAGGAGTTCCGTCAGCGGCCGCGACGGCAGGAATTCCATGACCAGGTACGGGGTTCCGTCCTCTTCCACGACGTCGTGGACGGTGACGGCGTGCGGATGCTTGAGCCGCGCGGCCACCCGGGCCTCCCGCATCGCGCGCACGATCGACCGGAACGGCGCGTCGCCCGGTGAACCGTCCGGCAGGAGCTGTTTGACCGCGACCGTGCGGTCGAGCCGCTCGTCACGCGCCTGCCACACCACGCCCATCGCGCCCCGGCCGACCTGGTGCTCCAGCCGGTAACGACCGGCGATGATGGCGTTCCGGTTCACGACGCAACTGTATCGGCTAGGAGAGCGTGGCCTCCTCGACCGGCGCTCCGGCGGCCGCGAGCCAGGCTTCGGCGAGCAGCCGGTGACCCAGCGGGCTGGGGTGGACGCCGTCCGGGGCCAGCGTCGCCGCCCCGTGCTCGGCCGCCGCGCGCGGCATGAACAGATCCGCGCGCACCAGTCGCGCGCCGAACTCGGTCGCCACGCCGATCGCCGCTTCGATGCGCGGCGCCAGATCTCCGAGCCACTCCTGCTGCCCCGGCTCCACCGGCAACAGGAACGGTGTGATCACGTACAACTCGGCCGGGAGGTGCTCCCGCGCACCGGCCAGCAGCCGGGAGTAGGCGGCGCGGAACTTCCCGATCGGGCTCGACAGGCCGCGATCGAAGGTCCGCCAAGTGTCGTTGATGCCGATCTTCACCGTCAGTACCGTGGGGCGCGCCGCGAGGACGTCGGTGGCCCACCGGGCTTCCAGGTCGTAGATCCGGTTTCCGTTGATCCCCCGGTTGACCACTTCCGGCCCGTCGCCGAGGAGATCCGCGATCTGCCGGACGTAACCCTTGCCCAGCGACGCGGGATCGGCGCGATCGCGGCTGGAGTCGGTGATGGAGTCGCCGGCGAAGAGCAGCCTGTCGGCTTCGGTGAACCTCACACGCCCGCCTCGATCAGCTTCCGCAGCGAGTCTGCCTCGCCGGGGATCAGGTCCGGATCGTTGTCCGGGACGAACTCCAGCAACGCGTCGAGCGGCCGCCCGGTCTCGGCGAGCAGGCCGAACGCCCGTGTCCACAGGTCCGCCCGGAAGGTCAGCGGACGCCGCTCGTTGCTGGGCCACCACGAGAAGACGTGCACCGCGCGCACCCGGTCGAGGACCAGTTCCAGCCCCGCCAGCGCCTGCTCGTCCGGCAGGTCCTGCGGCGGCTGCCAGTAGGTGCCGAGATTGTCGCGGCCGACCTCTTCGAGCAGCCGGACGGTCGATTCCGCGGTGTCGGTCAGCGTCCCGCCGTGGAACTCCAGCGCGACCTCCAGGCCGTGCTCGTTCGCGACGTCGGCGGCCTCGCGGAGACCGGTGACGACCTGCTCGCGTTCGTCGGGGTCGACGTCCGCGGAGCCCGCTTTGCCCGCCCACACCCGGATCCGCGAGGCACCGAGCCGGACCGCGGTGGCGGCGATCTCGCCGAACTTCCCGGCCTCGACCGGGGTGGCGCGGAAGTAGGAACCGTAGGAGTCGCACGTCAGCCCGTGCCGTGCCATGGCCTCGAACGCCCGCTCGGCCGCCCAGTCGTCACCGGGGCGCACATGGACGTCGGCGCCCCACTCGATCACCTGCAGGCCCGCCTTCGCGGCGCGGCGGGCGACTTCGTCGGCGTCCAGCCGCCGCAGCGTCACCGAACACAGTCCCGGGCGGATCATTTTCCCTCCAACGGTCGGGTACTTTCGCGCAGCACGACCTCCCCGGTGATCGGCTTGACCCGGGGGACGGCCGCGCGGGCGTCGAGGATGAAGTCGAGCGCCTGTTCGCCCATGCGCTCGATCGGCACGCGCACAGTCGACAGCGAAGGCCTGATGTCCCGCAACGTAATAATGTCGTCGAAGCCCGCGATCGCGATCTGCGCGGGGACCTGCACCCCGTGGTCGCGGCAGGCGGCCATCGCGCCGACGGCCATCACGTCGTTGACCGCGAAAACGCAGCCGCGGAAGCCGCTCTCGATCGCCCGCACCATCGCCGCGTAGCCGCCGTCGCGGGTGAATTCCGCACGCAGCACCTGGTTCTCGGGCAGCGGGACACCGTGCCGGACGAGTCCGTCACGGAAGCCGAGGACACGATCCCGCGACGTCAGCAGGCCGGGCGGCCCGGCGAGCACGAGGAAATCCCGATGCCCGAGCGCGGCGAGGTTCTCCGCCAGATCCGCCGCTCCGGCCCGGTTCTCCAGCATGACGGTGTCGAACGGCAGTTTCCGCTGTCCGATCACCACGACCTGACCGTGGGCCGCCTCGAACGCCTTGAGTTCCTTGGTCAGGTTCCGTTGCAGGGCACTGTCTTCGTTACGCGAACCGGCGAGGATGACCGCTCGCGCCCGTTGCCCCCGCAACGTGGTGACGTACTCGAGTTCCTTCTCCGGATGGTTCTCGGTGCTCGCGATGGTGACCGTCAGCCCGTGCCGGGCCGCCACGCGCATCACGCCGGACGCGATCGAGGAGAAGTACGGGTCGACGATGTCGTGCACCAGCAGCCCGACGACGTTGCCGCGGCCACGGGCCATCGCCTGCGCGGGGACGTTCGCCGTGTACTGGAGCCGTTCCGCGGCCCGCAGCACCGATTCGCGCAGCGTCACGCTGACCTGTCTCGTCCCGCCGTTGAGCGCCCTCGACGCCGTCGCGAGCGACACTCCGGCCTCGCGGGCGACGTCGGCCAGGGTGGCCGACCCCGCGGCGCGCTGCGCCATGGTTCCTCCTCGGTGGTGCGGTGGGCTCACGCCGGTGTGGGCTGACACCGGCGTGAGCCCGGCTCTGATGGAGACCGCCTGGCTACGGAGCCCCGGGGCCGACGTCCGCGGTGGTGAGCGGCCGGTTGGCGATGGCGGCCGTCGAGTACTCGTCGGCGCCGACGTCACGCAGGCTGCCGCGAGCCTGACCGTCGATGTCCAGCGTGACCGGTGCGGTCGACAAGGTCGCGGCGTCGATCGCCGGGCTGCCCGCGGCGAGCCGCGAGACCCCGTCGGTGCCCTGCACGAGCTTCGGGTCGACCCGGCGGAAGGTGCCCGCCGGGATGTTCCCGTTCCCGCCCGAACCCCACAGGATGTTGCCCGACCAGGTGAAGTCGCCCGTGGTGCTCATCTCGACCAGATCTTCGTTGCCGCCGACGAAGATGTTGTCGGAGATCGTGCAGTCGCGCGGTTCGATCGTCCGTTTGGTCTCGCCGGAGAGCGTGCCGTTGTTGTTCAGCAGCGTGTTGTGCGCGATGAGCACGCGGTCCGCCGCGTCGTTGCCGCGCCGCGATTCCTTCGACTCACCCGGGAAGTGGTCCCGGACGGAGCCGCTGCCGACGACCAGCGCGTTGCCGGACAGCCCGGCGACGTAGTTGTTGACGATCTTGTGGTCGTTGCCGTAGATCCGGATGCCCTCCTTGCCGCCGAGGATGAAGTTCGATTCGACGACGGTCTTGTTCCCGTGGCGCAGCACGATGCCGCCCAGGCTGTTCCGGATGGTGTTGTTGCGGACGAAGTTGCCCGACGACTTGATCGAGATCGCTTCCGGGTCGCCGTTCGCGCGTTCGAACAGGTTGTACTCCACCGTGGCGCCGGCGGTGCTCAGCGCGCGCGGGCTGACGCCGAGCCGGATCGGCTCGCCGCCGTTGTCGCCGGCGAAGGTGTGGTCGGAGAAGTGGTTCCGCACGATGTGGACGCCCACCGCCATCTTGTCGTCGTCCGCGCCCTCGACGCAGAGCATGACGCCGAGCGTCGTCTTGTGGTGGAAGTGGTTGCGGTCGATCTTGCTGTAATCGGCGCGGACCATCACCCAGTGCAGGCCCGAGATGTCGGCGAACTGGAGATCGTTGCGGGTCAGGCGGATCCGGGAACAGTTCGCCGGGATCTCCAGCGTGGTGCTCTGCCGGAACTTGAACCCGCTGATCGTGACGCCGGTGGAGTCGTCGAAGACGAAGCTCTGCTCGCCGTCGAGGGTCACCCCGCCTCGGGACTGGGCGACGATGGTGATCGGCTGATCCTTCGTGCCGCGCCTGCCCTTGACCCTGATCGGCTTGCCCGTCGGCACGGTGTACGTGCCGTTGTTCACGGTGATGACCGTGCCGGGACCCGCCGAGTTGATCGCGTTCTGCAGTTCGGTGAGCGAATCGACGCTCAGGGCGCACAGCCCCTTGGGTTTGGCCGATGCCGTGCCCGCGGTGACCCAGGGGACGGTGATCAGCGCGGCGCCGAGGGTGGCGCCGCTGAGGAACCTTCTGCGATCCATGATGCCTCCGTGCTCAATCGGTGGGGAGGGTTTCGGCGGCGGGGCTTTCCGTGTTCAGGAACAGTTCGATCACCGGGACCGGGGTGTCCGGTTTCCGGATGGGGAGCTTGAGGGTGAGCGTGCCTTCCGGCTGCCCGCCCATCTGGGTGTTCTGTGCGGTCTGCCCGGGATCCGTGTGCACCTGCCGGATTTCCGAGGCGTCGTCGAGCAGTTGGGCGTAGCGCACCTGCCCGGCGAGCCCGGGCAGGTGGACGTGGTTCATCGGCCAGCTGAACAGGTGCAGGTACAGCCGGTCGCCGCGCCGGGTGTAGCGGCCGTCGGCGGGTGCGGTGAACTCGGCGGGGCCGCAGCCGCGGATGGAGCGTTCGTGCCGGTCCATCCAGCGGCCGATCTCGGCGAGCACCTCGAGCGCCCGCGGGTCGATCTCGCCCCGGCCGTTCGGTCCGACGTTGAGCAGCAGGTTGCCGTCCTTGGACACGCCGTCGACCAGCATCCGGATCAGCAGTTCGGGACTCTTGTAGTCGAGGTTGTCGCGGTCGTAACCCCAGCTGCCGTTCAGGGTCTGGCACGCCTCCCACACCACCGGGACGCCTTCGCGGGTCATCGGTCCGGACGGCTGGTACTGCTCCGGGGTGATGAAGTCACCCGGGATCCCGGTGCGGTCGTTGACCAGGATGCCGGGCTGGAGTTCGCGGACCAGCGCGAGCAGGCCGGGGGAGTCCCAGTCGTCCGGTCCCTTGCCGCCCCACCATTCCTTGCGGCCCTGGTAGGAGAAGTCGAAGAACAGGTAGTCGATCGTGCCGAAGCGGGTGAGCAGTTCGCGCACCTGACCGTGGAGATAGAGCTGGTACTCGGCGATGTCGGCGTACTGGTGCGCCGCGATGTACTCGGCGTCGTCACGGCGGGGATGGGTGCCGTCGACGGGGAACGCGGGGTGATGCCAGTCGATCAGCGAGTGATAGAAGCCGACCTTCAAGCCCTCTTCGCGGCAGGCGTCGACGAACGGGCCGAGCAGATCCTTGCCGTAGGGCGTGTTCGTCACCTTGAAGTCGGTGAGATCGCTGTCCCACAGGCAGAAACCGTCGTGGTGCTTGGTCGTGAGCACGACGTAGGTCATGCCCGCGGCCTTCGCGGCGCGCGCCCAGGAACGCGGGTCGTACTTGTCCGGTTCGAAGTGGTCGAAGTAGACCCGGTACTGCTCGTCGGTCAGCTTTTCGCGGTTCTGCACCCATTCGTGCCGGGCGGCGAGGGAATACAGTCCCCAGTGGACGAACATCCCGAACCGGTCGTGGGTGAACCAGGCGGTGGAACTCACTTCTCTCCTTGAGATGGTGGGTCAGCCCTTGAGCGCGCCCGAGGCGAGGCCGCGGACGAACGAACGCTGGAAGAACAGGAACGCGGCGACCGACGGGAGCAGCGCCAGCAGCGACGCGGCCATGATCACGCCGGGCGTGACGTTCGTGTCGATCCGCAGCGTCCGCAGGGCCAGCGGCAGGGTGTAGGTCGAAGCGTCGGTCGACACCAGCAACGGCAGCAGGTACTGGTCCCAGATCATCGTGAAGCCGAAGACGCCGATCACGCCGAGCGCCGGCTTGCACATCGGGAGGATGATCTGCGCGAAGATCCGCAGGTCGCCGGCACCGTCGATCCGTGCGGCCTCTTCGAGTTCGCGGGGGACGTCCTTCATGAACTCGGTCATCACCAGGATCGAGAAGGCCCACGCGCCCAGGGGCACGATCATCCCAGCGAGGCTGCCGATCAGGTTCAGATGCACCACCGGCAGATCCGACAGGATCAGCGACAGCGGGATCGCGAGGATCTCCTCGGGAAGCATCAGCGTCGCCAGGATCGCGACCAGCACGAAGGTCATGAACCGGAACTTCTTGCGCGCCAGCGCGTAGCCGGCCAGCACCGAGATGACGACCTGCAGCAGCAGGCCGAAGCCGACCACCAGGAACGAGTTGAGGAGGTACATCCCCACACCCAGGTCGAAGGCGATGCCGAAGTTGCCCAGGGTCGGGCTGGACGGGACGACGCTCAGCGCCGTCGGATCGGAGACGTCGTTGAACGCGCTGACCAGCAGTGCCAGCAGCGGTCCGGCGAACACCAGGAGCAGCAGGGCGTACAGGACGAACTTCAGGATCCGCCCGGCCGGTGACTTGACGGCGTCGAGGCCGAGTGCGGAATCGTTGGCCGCGGTCATGCGTCTCGCCTCCGTCGGAGCACCTGGACGAACAAGGTCAGCACGAGCGTCGCGAGGAACAGCAGGACCGCGCCCGCCGCGCCGACACCCAGCCGGTTCTGTTCCAGGCCGAGTTTGTAGATCAGGGTCATCGCCACCTCGGTCGAGCCGTTCGGCCCGCCGTTGGTCAGCAGGAACACCTCGGTGAACACCCGCAGGCCGCGGATCGCCGCGAGGACGAACAGGATCGAGAACACCGAGCGCAGACCCGGCAGCGTCACGTGGAGGATCTTCCGCCAGCGGGAAGCACCGTCCACAGTGGCCGCTTCGTAGAGCCCCCGGTCGATGCCCGCCAAACCGGCGAGGAAGATCATCATGTCGTACGGGGCGCCGCGCCAGATCCCGGTGACGATGACCGAGATCATCGAGCTGTCGGGATCGTTGATGAAGCCCGACGGGCCCAGTCCGACCAGGCCGAGGATGGAGTTCAGCATCCCGTCCTCGGTCGGGTGGTACATGATGCGCCAGAGTTCGGCGACCACCGCGATCGGCACGACCACCGGCAGGAACGCCGCCGAGCGCAGGAATTTCAGCCGCTTGCTCTGGCCCTCCATCAGCAGGGCGAGCGCGAGGCCGATGATCATCGACCCCGCGGTCTGCCCGACCGCGATCACGACGGTGTGCCAGATCGCGGAGTGGAACGCCTCGTCACCGAGGACGGTGCTGTAGTTCTGCCCGCCGACCCACTGGTTGCCCAGATACGGCTGGACGTCCTGGAAGGACATCGTCACCGCGGTGAACATCGGGATGAACTTGAAGTACACGAACAGGATCAGGGCCGGGGCCAGGAACAGCCACGGCGTCCACCACTTCCCGTCGCGGTCGCTGCGCCTGCGGGCCTTCGGTGCGGGCGCCCGCTTGACGGCGGGACGCTCCGCGCCGACGGCCGCCGGCTTGGCGTGATCTACGGTCATGAGGCGCTGATCCCCTGTTGCTGCAACGTCGCGGAGAGCTTGGTGTCGAGTTTGGACAGTTCCGCCTTGAGGTCCAGCTTGCAGTCGGCGACGAGCGCGCTGATCGTGTCGGCGGTGTCCTGGCGGACGGGCGTCCAGTTCGGGATGGACGGCGCGTAGTGGCCGGACTTGGCGTAGATCTCGGCGTAGGTCTTCCAGCGCGGGTCGGAGCGGACCTGGGTGATGTCGACGTTCTTGTTCACCGGGAGCTGGACGATGAAGGCCGATTCGCCCTCCATGCCGATCTTCTGGCCGTCGACCGAGATCGCGAAGTCACCGAAGGCGTCCTGCCCGGCCTGGTTCGGCGAACCGGCCATCATGTAGATCGACAGGCCCTCGGCGAGGACGTCGGCGTTCTTGGCGCCCTTCGGCATCGGCACGACCTCGTACTTGTCCTTGCCGAGCGACTTGTCGAACCGCGGCAGCAGGTACGGGCCGACGACGTACATCCCGGCCTTGCCCGCTTCGAAGGTCTCGTTGGTCGCCGGGGTCGGCATGGTGACCGAGCCGGGCTGGATGACGTTGTCCTTGCAGCCGAGGTCGCGGAACCACTGCACCGCGGCCACGGATTCGGGGGTGCTCATCGCCGGCTTGTACTTGCCGCCACCGGTCTCGGAGATGAAGTCGCCGCCCGCGGCCCACAGGAAGTTCGAGAAGTACCAGGAGGCGTAACCCCGCTTGGTCGACAGCGTCGCGTTCAGGCCAGCGGTGTCGGCCTTGCCGTTGCCGTCGGGATCGCCGGTGGTGAAGGCCTTGGCGAGGTCCGCCAGCTCGGCCCAGCTCTGGGGGACGCCCTTGCCGAGCTTCTCCCGCCAGTCCTTGCGGATGAGCAGCGCCGAGGCCTGCGCGCTGTAGGGCAGGCCGTACAGCTTGCCGTCCGCGGTCTGGTTCGACTTCAGCGCCTGCTCGGTGAGCTCCGAGGTGTGCTTGATCTTGCCCTGTTCGACCTCACGGACGAGGCCCTGGCTCTTCAGCGTGCCCAGCTGCGTGACGTCGTTCATCACGATGTCCGGCAGGTCGCGCTGGGCGGCGCGCTGGGCCAGTTTCGTCTCGAAGTCGTCGAAGATCGCGGTGACCTGCACCTTGAACCCCGTGGCCTTCTCGAAGGCTTCGGCGAGCCGCTTGGTGGCCTGCTCGCCGGGGCCGCCGGGGGTCGTCCGGGTCCACAGTTCCAAGGGTGCCTTGGTGTCCTGCGCGACGTTCGTTCCGGCGGGGCCTGCCGAGCAGCCCGAAAGGACCAGCGCTGAGACAGTGAGTCCCACGCCGATCCACCGCGATTTCCGCATCGCATCTCCTGTTCACTGTGGACCACGCTGTCTACCTCGGAGGGGACGGTAAGCGCTTTCCCGGGGTCCGGTCAATGGTCCGATGATTACGAATTTCAATCGGGCCAGTTTGTCCATGTGTGGGACTCGCTGTGCGTGGACCGGGTCAAGCATCCGATGTATGGTCGCCGCGGAGGTAGGAATGACCGAGCTGCGACACCGGCCGACGGCACTTCTCGTGATGGAGGAACGCCGCCGCGACGACGTTTATCCCGAGGCGGTGCTGAAGGAGATCGAAACGCTGGCGGACCTGCGTGAGCCGCTCACCCGTGAGCAGCTGGCCCAGAACCCGGCGGCACTGGAAGGCGTCGAAATCCTGCTGTCCGGCTGGGGTGCTCCGGTACTGGACTCCGTCCTCTTGGGACACGCGCGGGACCTGCGGGCCGTACTCGTCGCCGCCGGCTCGGTGCGGCCGCTGACCACGCCCGAGTTCTGGGCGCGCGAGCTGCCGATCGTGTCGGCCGCGGCCGCGAACGCCGTCCCGGTCGCCGAGTTCACCCTGGCACAGGTCCTTTTAGGACTGAAGCAGGTGCACCGGATCTCCCGGGAGATCCGGGAGCGGCGGGCCTATCCGCCGGACCCGAGGGTCGCGGGCGCCTACCGGTCCCGGGTCGGGCTGCTCGGCCTCGGCGAGATCGGTGCTCTCGTCGCGTCGCATTTGCGCCGTTTCGACGTCGACGTGCTCGCGAGCGACCCCGTCGTCGACCCGGCGACGGCCGATGGGCTCGGCGTGCGGCTGGTGGGCCTGGACGAGCTGTTCGCCACGTGTCCCGTGGTCAGCCTGCACGCGCCGCTGCTCCCGGAGACCGAAGGGCTGGTCGACGGGGAGCTGGTGGCCAGGATGGGCATCGGCGCGACCTTGATCAACACCGCCCGGGGCGCCGTCGTCGACGAGCCGTCGGTCGTCCCGGTGCTGCGCGAGCGAACCGATCTCACGGCGATCCTCGACGTCACCTGGCCCGAACCGCCCGAGCCGGACTCGCCGCTGTACACGTTGCCGAACGTGGTGCTGACCCCGCATCTGGCGGGCGCGCTGGGGGCCGAACGCGCTCGGATGGGTGAGCTGGTGGCGGCGGAGCTGCGGCGGTTCGTGCTCGGGGAGCCGCTGGAGCACGCTGTCGCGCCGGATCGGGCTCACTTGCGTGCTTGATGCTTGCCGTTCGGACCCGGTCTCCCCGTGGTCCTGCTGCACGCCTTAGGTAGCTTGGGATGATTGCGGTGCTGTCGATCTGCCGAGGGCACGGCGACAGCGCCGACGCGCAGGAGTGTTCGCTCGCGGCGATGGCCGACGATGTGACCGATCCGCGGGGGAGCGGGCGGATCTGGCGGCCGGGTAGCCGTAATACTCGCCGCGATAGCTGCGCCGACATCGCTGGTCAGTGACGGGCCGTCCATACACGTCACCCCGGAGCCGCTGGAACGGATGTGCGGGCTGATCTCGGACCGCCGCTTCGTGACCGTCGAGGACGCGGGCTTCGGCTGCGCAGCACCAAGCCGGCGGAGTTCGCGGCGGCGGCGGGGAGTTCCTCGCTCCGGCGTAATCTGGTGACCTCTGGCTGGGGAGGTCCGGTGGCTCTGTTCACCTGTGCGGGGTGTGCTGCTGTCCTGACAGCGCCGGTTTCCCGGGTCGCTCTCCCGGTACATGCCCGTAGCCGCTGTGGACATACCCTGCTTCCGCCGCTCATGCGGGCGGGAACCCATGCCGTCGATCCGGAGCCGTTCGGCCCGCCTTGGCGGCCGTGGGACGAGTCCGAGTCCGAGCCCCGTGGGTTGTTCGCTCCCGTCATTTCCCTTTCGTACGGGCCCGCCGGAACGATCGTGGTCGCGCCGGGCGACACCCGGGGGACCGTACTGATCCCGGATCGCTGCGACGGCGACTGTTACGGAGTGGACGGGCGCGACGGTCCCAATCTCGCCTGCGCCCGTTGCGGACTGGAGGTGGGGACCCGTATCGACGACTGCTCGCTTTGGCAGGCCGTGCGGCTGCTCCCGGCTGCCGTACGGTGCGAGGAAACTCCCGGGACGTTCGACGAGACCGTCGAAGATGTGCCGCCGGTCGGACCCGGTGGCGTGTGGAGTCTGATTTGGGAGGCGGCGATCGCCGAGGCGCTGGCGCATCTGCTCGCGGTTTCCGGCGGCAGGGCGATCGCGATCGAGGACGGCCTAGTCGCCGAGGTGTTCCACCCCGCGCTCGCTTTGCTTCCGCCTGGACCGCCGCGCCGGATCTTGGCGCTCGCTGGCCCCGGGTTGCCGGAAACCGACGACATGGCGCTCGTGCCGCGGGATCCGGTGACCGGACGGTCCTGGCCGCACTCCGGCGCGGCCGACGTGGTGCCGGTTGCCGCCGAGGTATGGACGTGGCTGGCTTTCGGCCGCGACCCGGTGACGGCCCCGGCGTCCGGGGGGATGCCGACGGGTGTCTTGCGCGACGATCCGCTGCCGAAGCGCCCGCGTGACCGTTTCCGTCCCGCGCCGGATGTCTTCCTGCATACCTTGGCGCGGCTTCCGGCCGTTCGTCAGCCGTGGCTGCGGGCGATCTACGACCGGGTGAGCGCCGCCCCGTGGGCCGGTCTCGCAGAGCTGACTGTATAACGACCTATACCGCGCGCCTGTGGGTCTTTACCGGTAGTCGGCGCCAGGCGGGTGAGGGCGTCGCCGACTACCGGCGACGGTTCGGGCGCCGGGAACAATTCGGCAACGCCCCCACGCTCTGTTGCCGCGAATCGGCGACGGGCCACGGATGGCGATTTCCGGGGACCGGTCTGCTGCCGTGAGACGGTGACGTTCTGAGCGGCCCCGTCTCGTTGCCGAGAAACGGCGATGGATGGCGGCGGGATCGGTGGGCCATGCGAGATGGTTACCGGCGGCCCGTCGCCGCAAAACGGCAACAGACCGCGATCACCAGCGGAAAGTCACCAGTTCCGCACGTCAGGCGCATACCCCGTCGGTTTGTCCCCGACCTTCACCCCCGGCGAGATGACCCAGTTCTGGTACTCCGGCGTGAACATCCGGTACACCGACTCCGGCGGCACGGCACTGGCCTCGTCGAGGAGCGCGCGCAGGTCCGGGGGCAGCGTGAAGTCCAGCGCGGCCATGCTCTTGCCCAGCTGGTCCGCGCTGCTCGCCCCGACGATCGCGGCCGCCACGCCCGGCTGGGTCGCGACCCAGTTGATCGCGACCTGGGCCATCGTGACGCCGAGTTCGTCCGCGACCTTCTCCAGTGGCTTCAGCAGCGCCCAGTCGCGGCCGGTCCACGACTTCCCGGCGTTCCCCGGATCGCTGAGCCTGCCGTCGCCGGACGGAGTCTCGCCGGTCTGGCGGTACTTGCCGGTGAGGAACCCACCGGCCAGCGGGCTCCACGCGGTGATGCCGAGCCCGAGATGTCGTCCCATCGGCACGTGTTCGGTTTCGATCGTCCGTTCCACGAGCGAGTAGGGCAGCTGGAGATTGACGGCCGGGGTGAGCGCGTTCGCCTCGGCGAAGCTCTGCGCCCGGGCGGCGTACCAGGCGGGTACGTCGGAGAGCCCGGCGTAGCGGATCTTTCCCGCGCGCACCAGGTCGTCGAAGGTGCGCATCACCTCTTCCGCCGGGGTGACGCGGTCCCAGGTGTGCAGCAGGAAGAGGTCGACGTGGTCGGTGCCCAGCCGTCGCAGCGACGCTTCCAGCGCCCGGATCAGATGTTTGCGGCCGTTGCCGCCCGCGTTCGGGTCGCCGGGGTCGACGCTGTTGGTGTACTTGGTGGTGAGCACGACCCGGTCGCGCACCTTCGCCTCGGCGATGAGACGGCCGAGGATGGTCTCGCTTTCGCCCGCGGTGTAGAAGTCCGCGGTGTCGATGAAGTTCCCTCCCGCCTCCAGGTACTTGCGGAAGATCGGGCGGACCTCGTCCTCGGATTTCCCGTACGCGGCGTGGAACCCGCCGGTACCGAAGTTCATCGTGCCGAGTGCGATCCGGCTGACGCGCAGGCCGGAGCGGCCGAGCAGGTAGTACTGATCCAGTGTCATGGAAGTGCCCTTTTCAGTGGTGTCCGGCGTGGGCGGGAACGACGAAGTTCACCGTCTTCTGGTCGAGGATCTTGTGCGTCGGGTCGGCGAGACCGATCCACACCTTGTGCGGTCCCGCGGGCAGCGACTGGATGATCAGCGGCTCCCCGCTGCCGTCCGCCCAGTGCCACACCGCGTCGTCGACGGTCACGTGGATGTGGCCGATCCGGGGCGAGACGTCCAGGGCAGCGGGGCCGTACACCGGGACGATCCGGAGGTTCTCCGCCCGGTACCGCAGGACGACCAGGCCCATCGCGAGCTGCTCGGGTAACGGCTCGTCCACGATCAGCGACGGCGGCGGCTGGGACGGCAGCGGCACCACGGGAGCGGGCGACCAGCCGGCGCCGACCGCGGCGGTGGGGGGAGCGGTCACCGGCGGAGCACTACAGGCGGCGGTGAGCAGAACGGCGGCGGCGAGAGCGGCTTTCCCAAGTGCGGGCATGAATTCACGCTAAGACGGCCGAAGGGGTCGCGGCGCCCGTCGGACGACGTCATCGGTGTACGTCACCGTGACACTTTCCGGTGATCACCCAGTGAACCGGCCGGATGCGGGGAACCCGGGGGCACCGACGGAAAAGGGAGAGCAAGATGAAGACTCGAATCGCCGCCTTGGCGGCCGCGGTCACGTTCTTGGGCGCGGTCACCGCCTCGCCCGCCATCGCGGACCCGGTGCCCGGCAGTCCGAACCAGTTCTACGCGTCCTGCGCGGTCGACCTGCTGGGTGTCCCGGTGGGGTGCCTCGAGACCGACGAAGAGCACGCGACGCATATCTGTCAGTACGTGCTCACGGTCTTCGGCCTCGGCCTCGACTGCATCCAGCGCTGAATCCGGTCAGGTGCCGAGCCAGCCGGGGTTGGCCGCCGCCCACTCGGGAAGCCGATGCCGGATCACGCCCGACTCGGTGATCGAGTGCGTCAGTCCACTTCGGACAGCGGGGACGTCGACGGACGAGCCGTCGCGCCATAGCAGGAGATGCCGCGTCCGCAGCGGCACTCCCCGCAGCGCCACCACCGTGCCCGGGACCGTGGAACCGGGATCGAGCGAGCGGGTGGGTGCCACCGCGCGGGGTTCGTTCCGGACGGTCTGCCCCAGCACCTTCGGTTCCAGCCTCCGCACGGTGATCGCGCCCAGGCCGGCGCGGGCGCACTGGTCGGTCAGGTGATCGTGGAACTCGTCGTCCTCGCCCGACGGCACCAGCCAGACCGAGCCGTCGAGCTCGGCAAGGGACACCTCGCCGAGTCCGGCGGCGGGATGGCCGGGGGACACGACCACGAAGACCGGCTCCATGCCGACGGGAAGCAGGTGGACGCCATCGGGCGGAACGATCTCCTGCCCGGGGTGATCCACGTACAGCGCCAATTCCACCGTGCCGTCGAGCAGTGCCGAGAGCACCGCCGCCCGGCTCGTCACCGCCACCGGTTCGACCGGACGGCCGGGGGCCGCCGCGGCGACCACACCGCTCAGTGTCTCGGCGAAGATGGTCGGGAACGCGCCGATCCGGAGCAGTCGCTCGGAAGGCGCGCTGTGGAACCGGCGGATCGCCAGTTCGAGGTCGTCCGCCGCGGCCAGTACCCGGCGCGCGTGGTCGAGCAGCACTTCGCCCAGCGCGGTGGGCCGCACGCCGTCCCGGTCGCGTTCGAACACCGTCCGTTCCAAGGCCCGCTCGACCCGGTGGAGCTGCGCGCTCAACGCGGGCTGGGAGAGCCCGAGCGCGGTCGCGGCCTTCGCGATGCTGCCCGCCGACGCGATCGCGTCGAGCAGGCGCAGCTGCCGGACGTCGATCTCCGCCGGCCAGGTGTGGCCGTCCCCGGGGCCGATCAGGGGGCTGATCACAGGTCGTCCTCGCTGATGATCGTGCGAAGTTTGTGCAGGGCGCGATGCTGGGAGACCCGGACCAGGCCCGGGCTCACCCGCAGGACCGCGCCCGCCTCGGGCGCCGTCAGGCCGACGGTGATCCGCAGGCGGAGGATCTCCTGCTGGATGTCGGGCAGGGTGCTCATCAGCCGCGTCAGCCGGTCGTGACCGTCGGCGGCGAGGGCCTGCCACTCGGGTTCGTTCGGTTCGGGCGTCGCGTGATCGGGCGGATCGGGCGTGGGCTCGGACCTGTCCCGGGCTCGCCTCCGGAAGGCAGCGGCGACCTTCCGGGCGGCGATCCCCAGGACGGCGGTGAGGAAGGACCCACCGGTGGCCCGCGCGGTGGGCAAAGCGGTGAGCACGGCGAGACAGGTCTCCTGCGCGACGTCGTCCGCGGCGATCTCCCGCGCGTCCGTTCCGTCCATCCGGCTCCGGCAGTAGTCCGCGACGACCGGCTGGACGATGGTCATCAACTCGTTCGTCGCCGCGGGGTCACCGCGGCGGGCGCGGGGGACGAGGGATTCGAGATCCGCCGTCAGCGCGCCGTCGTCAGGGGGAGGAGCCGTCCCCGGCGAGGTGAGGTCGCCGGGGACGGTCCAGGTCAGGCGAGTTCCCAAAGCGCGGGCACGTTCGGCGGTTCCCAGCCGGGCAAGGAGGTGTGCGGCTGGATGACCCGGTAGTTGCTGCCGCCGTAGCTGGCGGTCGCTCCGGAGCCGTAGTACGTGTACGGCGCCCAGGTGCCGCCCGGCGGGTTCGACGTCGTCGGGCTGGTCGGGGTGGTGGGCGTGGTCGGCGTCGTGGTGGTGCTGGACGGCGGGTTGCCGCTGACCGTCAGACGCAGGTTGTAGACGCTCAGGATCTCCGAGACCGGCTGGAAGTAGATGGTGCCGCCGGAGGTGCAGTTGCCGGAGCCACCCGAGGTGACGCCTTGGGCTTGGTCGCCGGTGAGCCACGAACCGCCGGAGTCGCCGGGTTCGGCGCAGGCGTTGGTCCGGGTCAGGCCGGTGATGGTGCCCTCGGGGTAGGTGACCGAGGTGTTCTTCTGCAGGATCGTGCCGCAACGCCAGCCGGTCGTGGAGCCGGAGCGGCAGACCGAGGAGTTGACCGGGGCCTCGGTCGAACCGGCGACCGGCACGGTGCCGGGGTAGCGGTTCACCAGCGGGCGCGGGGTGTTGCCCGCGTCGGCGCGGACCCAGGCGTAGTCGTTGCCCGGGAAGCTGGAGCCGGCGACGGACCCGCTGGGGTTCGAGGTACGCGTTCCGGTCCTGCCGCAGTGGCCGGCGGTCACGAAGCCGCCGTCGACGGCGAAACCGATGGAGCAGCGGCCCGAGCCGAAGGTGTAGGCGTTACCGCCGATGATGTCGATCAGCGGACGGGGCTGTTCGGTGCTGGCTTCGACCCGGATCAGGTCGGACGGCACACCGGACTCGGCCGCCCACGCCTTCGCGGCGCCTTCGCCACCGGCGTTGGCGAGTACGACGATCGAGTTGGTGGTGACGTCGGTGAACCAGCCCGGCACCGTCTTCGGTGCCTTGGCGGACTTCGCGTCGAGCCGCAGCTTCGCCGAGTCGAGATCGGCGGCGCTGCGGGCGACCGTCTTCGGGGTGGCGCCCGCGGCACGGACCAGGTCGCCCACGGCGGCGTCGGTGACCGCCACGGTCAGCGTGGTCCCGCTGCCGTCGAGCCACGACCCGGCGTACGACGTGCCGAGCTGCTTCTTCAGCGTGTTGTCGGCGACCGCGGCGCGCTGTTCGCTCGCCATCCGGAGCTTGGCCTGCTCCGGGCTGATCTTCAGATCGCGGGCCATCGCGGCCAGCATTTCGGACTGGACCTGGTCACCGGCGGTGGCCTGCTGACCGGCGCTCGCGTTGGGGGTGAGGGCGATGGCGGTGACCAGGCCGGCCCCGGTTATCGCCGCGGCTGTGGCGGCTAAGATCTTTCTGTTCATCTCGACGCTTTCCTCGAACGGGCGGGGGAGGGGGATTCGTCCCCGACCGTACGAGGCGGATCACGCAACTGGTACATACCATTTGGGTCATATCGCCCGGCTGGAACGTGGGGTGATATGGCGGTGGTCCGTGCTGATCCGGCAGGCGTTTTCGTTGCGGTGCAACGGTTCAGGCGCTTCCGGAAGAACGGCTGCGCCGACGTGCGATTCGGCGTCCCGTGTCGTCATTACCGTACTTTTGAGGGGTATGGCAAAGGGAACGCCGGAACTTCTCACAGTGTGGGGAAGTGCCCGCCGTGCCGGAGGGGGCGACGGCACGACGGGCACTGGTGTGTGTGGTTTCAGCGGCCGGTGCAGCGGTAGCTCGTGGCCACCGCGGGATCACCGTGGCCGCGGTACCGCGAGACCTGCGGATACGGGCAGAGATCGCGGGTGACGGTCTTGCCGGCGTTCGCCGCGGGCAGGGTCGACGGCGCCTTGCCGTGTTCGACCCAGTCGACGAGCGCGCCCAGCGCGTTCACCGGTGCGGCACCCGCGCCGCCGGAGCAGTGCGCGACACCCGGCGCGAGGAACAGCCGGTAGAAGTCGTCGACCCGCTTCGGGCCGCCCATCTCGCGCTCCACCTCGCGGCGGTACTGCAGCGTGCCGCCCGGCGGGATCAGCTGGTCGTCGGAGCCGACGAAGGTGATCAGCTTGCCACCGGCCCGGCGGAACGCCGACAGATCCGGGTCCGAGGTGCCGATGACGTCGTCGTACTCCCGTACCGACTGGCGGACCAGGTCGGCGAACTGGCGATAGGTGATCTTCTCGGTGTCGAATCCGGGCTGCTTCTTCAAGAACGTTCGCACCCAGCCCACGGCCACCGGGAAACCGGGCGCGTTCGTCACCGGGCCGAAGTCGGCGCCCTTGGGGAGACCCGCCCAGAGCCGTCGTCCGTGCTCGTCGGCAGGCCCGGCCCAGATCTTGCGGACGACTTCGGCGTCCGCCGCGGTGACGGTGACCTCCTTGCCGCCGCAGTGCACCTTCGTGCCGATGAGCGATCGAGGGTCGTAGCCGCATTCGTCCGGCCGGTCCACGATGCCGTTGGTGACCCCGTCCCGGCCGTCGCAGGCCTTGATCGCCGCCTGCTGGAAGGCGGTGAAGACGCAGGTCGCCGGGAAGGTCTTCTCCTGGTTCATCACGACGCGCGGCCAGAGGGTCGCGACCGCGAACTCCGCCCAGTGCACGGCGGGCGCGTTCGCCAGGACGCCGTCGAAGTCACCCGGGTACCGCTGCGCTTCCGAGTAGCCCTGACGGCCACCGGTCGAGCAGCCGTTCCAGTACGAGTAAGCGACTTCCCGCTGGTAGAACTTCTGTGTCACGTCCTTGCCGACGAGAGCGGCCTCATGCACCGAACGGGTCGCGAAGTTCGTCACCAGGGTCTTGTCGATCTCACCCTGGGGAGTGAGCGCCCACGAGGTGTCGAGGAACGTCAACGGGACACCGGCATCGGTCGTCACGCCGCTGTAGCCGTCTTTGACGGCCTGGACGAGCGGGGCGCCGAAGTCACCGGCGGTGTAGGCGCTGCCGCCGACCGCCTGGAGCCTGCCGGTCCACCCGGTCCGGGGCAGCGCGACGGCGACCTTGACGTGGTCACCCGCCTTGCCATGGGTCAGCGTGACGGTGATTTCGCAGTACGCGGGCACTTCCGTGATCGCGGCGGGGGCCGAGAACGGGGTGGGCGGGAACGTCACGGTCCCGCCGGGCTTCTCCTCGGCCTGGACGGATTCGATCCGCGCGCCTTCGGGCGCCGAAACGGGGACCGCCGCGCACGACGGCGCCGCCGCTTGGGCGGGCGCCGTTTGCGTGAGCGAGGTCAGCACCAGCGGCAGCAGGGCGGCCAGCGGTGCCGCCGCCAGGAACAACTTCTTGCGTCTGATCACTGTGCCGAAGCTAGGCCGAGCGTGTCGACACGCCGTCTACATCCTGTGGACGCCGCCGGGAGTCCTAACCGGACGGTTTGGGTATCGTCGGACGGGCGGCCGCCCACGGCCGAGGGGAGGAATGCCGCACCATGCCGCTTTTCGGACGGGAAGCCGAGCTGAAGGACCTGGCCGAGCTCGTCGACGGGCCCGCCGCGGGCTGTGGTGGCGTCCTGATCCAGGGCGAACCGGGCATCGGCAAGTCCGCGGTCGTGGCGGAGGCGGTGGCCGCGGCGACGGTCGGGGGCCTGCGGGTCATGCGCACGACCGGCGTCGAGGCCGAACGGAACTTCGCGTACGCCGCCCTGCACCAGTTGCTCCATCCGGTCCGGGCCGGTGCCGACACCCTCCCCGCGCCACAGCGTTCCGCGCTCTGGGCGGCGCTGGGGCTCGCCGAAGCGGGCGAGCCCAACGCGTACCTGGTCGGGCTCGCCGCGTTGACGCTGCTTTCGGACGAAGCGTCGGCCAAGCCGTTGCTGATCGTCGCCGAGGACGTCCAGTGGATGGACCGGGAGAGCGCCGACGCGCTCGCGTTCGTCGCCAGGCGGATCGAGACGGAACCGATCGTGCTGCTCGCGACCGTCCGGGACGGGGAGCCGTCGCCGCTGCGGGACGCGGGACTGTCCTCAATGGACTTGAAGAGCCTTCCCGGTGACGTGTCGGCCGAGTTGCTCGACTCCGTCGCCCCCGGTCTCTCTTCGCCGGTCCGGTCCCGGGTGCTCACGGAGGCCGCCGGGAATCCGCTGGCCCTGACCGAGCTGCCGTCGGCCGTGACCGAGGCGCCCGGAGCCGTGTTGCCGCTGACCGAACGGCTCGAGCGAACGTTCGCCGCGCGGTTCACCGCGCTGCCGGAACCGGCCCGGACGACCTTGCTGGTCGCCGCCCTCAACGAGACGGGCTCGCTCGCCGAGACACTCGCGGCGGCGGGCGCGTTGCTGGGCGATGACGTCGAGCCGTCGGCGCTGGCACCGGCGGCCGAGTCCCGGTTGATCGAGCTCGAAGCCCAGACGGTCTCGTTCCGGCATCCGTTGATGCGCTCGGCGATCCCGGCTTCGGTGCCGTCCGAAGAACGGCGCCGCGCGCACCTGATCCTCGCCGAGGTCCTCCGCGGGCAGCCGGATCGCCGCGCCTGGCATCGGGCGGCCGCCGCGACCGGCGCCGACGAGGACGTCGCCCTCGACCTGGAACACGCCGCCGACCGTGCCCGGCATCGCGGCGGAGTGACGGCCGCGGTCGCCGCGCTGGAACAAGCGGCGCTGATGAGCGCCGAGCCGGGACGGCGGGCGGACCGGTTGCTGCGCGCGGCCGAGCTTGCCGTCGAATCCGGCGGCCGCGAGACGGCGGAACGGCTCGTCCGGGACGCGCGCGCGGGAGAGCTGACGCCGCGGCAACGAGCGACGGCGAGCTGGTTGCTCAGCGGATTCGAGGACGGTGTCCGCGAGGACATTTCGCGGATCACGGAACTGGCGCGGCTGGCGGAGTCGGTCGCGGCGGACGGACGGCCGGAGCCGGCGATGCGCGTCCTGTGGGGCGCCGCCATGCGTTGTTTCTGGGCCGAACCCGGCGAGGACACGCGGCGAACGCTGCTGGCCGTCGCGGACCGCCTCCCGGTCGAAAACTCGGATCCGCGTCTGGTCGCCGTCGCCGCCTACGTCGCGCCGTTCGACCGGGCCGGTCCGGTGCTCGGCGAGCTGCGCGGACTCGCCGCCGGCACCGGCGCCGATCCCGAGGTCGACCGGTTCCTCGGGAGCGCGTCGCTGCAGGTCGGCGCGGTCGATCTGGCGGCCCGGTTCTCGGCGACCGCGGCGCCGGGGCTGCGGGCACAGGGCAGGCTGGGCCTGCTGCCGCGAGCGCTGGCGGTCCAGGCGTGGAGCCGGGTCCGGCTCGGTGACCTCGCCGCGGCCGTGCCGGTCGCGGCGGAAGCGGCCAAATTCGCCAAGGAGACCGGGCAGCCCTTCATGTACGGCTTCGCCACCGCGGTCCAGGCCGAGATCGCCGCACTGCGGGGTGACCACAAACAGGCCAAGGCGCTGGCCGATGAAGCCGAGCGGACCGCGCTCGCCGCCGGTGCCCGGCCGGTGCTGGCGACCGTGCAGCTCGCCAGGGGGATCGCCGCGTCGAGCGAGGGCCGGTTCGACGACGCGTTCGCCGATCTGCGGCGACTGTTCGACCCAGCCGATCCCGCCTTCCAGCAGGCGTTGCGCGTGTACTTCGTCGCGGAACTCACCGAGGTCGCCGTCCGAGCGGGTCAGGTCGAAGCGCTGCGCGAGATCGTCGCGGAGATGGAACAGCTCGCGCTGAAGACCCCTGCGCCGGCGTTGCACATCGGTCTGCGCTTCGCCCGTGCCGTGCTCGAACCGGGTGACGAAGTGTTCGAGACCGCGCTGGGGGCGGAGCTGGACGGCTGGCCCGCCGAACGCGGGCGGCTGCACCTGGCCTACGGCGAATGGCTACGGCGGCAGCGGCGCGCCGTGGACTCGCGGGCGCATCTGCGCACCGCGCGGGAGACGTTCGACGCGCTCGGCATGACCGCGTGGGCCGAACGCGCGCGCCGTGAACTGCGGAGCGCGGGGGAGTCCAGCCCCAACCGCGGTCCCGACGCGCGGGAGAAGCTGACGCCGCACGAGCTGAGCATCGTGCAGCTGGCCGCGGAGGGCCTGACGAACCGGGAGATCGGGCAGCGGCTCTACCTGTCGCACCGGACGGTCGGCACGCATCTGCACCGGATCTTTCCCAAACTCGGGGTGAGTTCGCGGGTGGAGCTCAAGAAGGCATTGGGTCTCGTGAGTGGTAAGGACGGTTAGAACCGTGGCTGTCTCAGGTACCTACTGGCTTCCGGCTGAGGTTTGATCCGGGGCCTTCATGTATTCGGCGGGCGGGGGTCTGCCGGGTGGTGGGCTTGGCCGGGGGTTGCGAAAGCCACTTTCGCAACCTTCAACGTTGCGAAAGTGGCTTTCGCAACGTCGGCCGTGGCCGGGCCCGGCACCGCCCCCAGACCCCGCAGGGCTTACCACTCACGAGGCCGACGGCTCACGCGACCGTCGCGTCCAACGTCACCTCGACGTTCCCCCGCGTCGCCTTGGAGTACGGGCACACCTGGTGCGCGCCCTGGACCAGCTCGTCGGCGGTGGCCTGGTCGATGCCGGTGGCCTCCAGGTGCAGCGCGGCGCTCAGATGGAACTCGCCCGCCTCGGTGTCGTGGTGCAGCGTCACCTCGGCGACGACGGCGAGGTCCTCCAGCTTCACCTTCTTGACGCCCGCGACGCGGCGCACGGCGCCGACGAAGCAGGACGCCCAGCCCGCGGCGAACAGCTGCTCGGGGTTCGTGCCGTCGCCGGAGCCACCGAAGGCCTTGGGGACGGCGAGGCCGACGTCGAGCACGCCGTCGTCGGAGGTCGCCCGGCCGCCGTTGCGGCCTTCCGCGGTCGAAGTGGCGACGGCGGTGTACGTGGTTTCAGACATGCCGCAACCGTAGGAATCCCGGCCTGACGGCGGCGACCGTCGGATGACGTCATTCCTGTACGTCATGGGTGACCGACGTACGCCGATGACGTCGTCCGACGCTCGCGGCCGTCGCGCGCGCTCGCCTACTTTTCCGCACATGTCCAGCCTGCCTCAGGAAGTCCGGTACCGCTTCACCGTGCTCGGCCCGCCCGGTTTCACCAGCGGCGGCACCCGGCTCGACCTCGGCTCACCGCAGCAGCAGGCCGTCTTGATGCTGTTGCTGGCCAACGCGGGCAGTTTCGTCCGGACCGGTGAGCTGATCGACGGGCTCTGGGGCGAGCGGGCGCCTGCCACCGGCGAGGCCGTGATCCGTACCTACATCTCCCGCCTCCGGCGGCTGCTTTCCTTGCAGGGCTTGGGGTCGGCGATCGTCTCGCGGTCCGGCGGCTACCGGCTGGATCCGGAGCGCTTCGACGTGGACGCCGTCGAATTCGCCGGGTTGATCGAGAGTGCGCGGCAGGCGCACAACGTGGACACGGCGGCGAAGCTCCTGGAACGCGCGCTCGGTCTCTGGACCGGAACGGCGCTGGCCGGCGTCCCCGGCGAAGCGGCCGAACAAGAGCGCTCGCGCTTGGAGCGACTGAAACTGACCGCGACTCAGGAACTGCTCCGGCTGCGCCTCGAACTCGGGGAGCACGACGAGGTGCTGGCCGAGGTGCCCGTGTTGATCGAGCGGAACCGCCTTGAGGAACCGCTGTACGAGATCTATCTTCTCGCCCTTCATCGAGCTGGGCGCCGGGCCGAAGCGCTCGAACTGTACCGCTCGATCCACGTGCTGCTCGACGAAGAACTCGGGGTCCGGCCGGGGCCGAAACTGCGGGCACTGCACGAAAGGGTGCTGCGCGCCGAAGACGATCCGGTGCCAAGGCTCCGTGACCCGGCCCCGCTGTTCGTCGGACGGGAGCGCGAACGCGCGGAATTCCGGCGGTTGCTCACGAGAGACCCGGCCGACGGTGCCGAGATCCTGTTCCTCACCGGACCGCCCGGCATCGGGAAGTCGACCCTGCTGCGGAAGTTCGCCGACGACGCGGCGGCCATGGGCAAACCCGTGCGGCTGTTCGACGGGCTCGACGATCCGGCGGGTGTCCTGCGCCGCCTGTCAGAAGACGCCACGGTCGTGATCGCCTGCCGGACCGGGCCGGACGCCATGCTGCTGGTCGATCCGGCGTGGGCGGGGAGGATCCGGATCCGGAAGCTCGAAGCCTTGAGCGAGCACGAGTCCCTGGCGCTGCTCGCAGCACGCGGGGTCGACCCTGCGCGGCGGAGGTCCATTGTGGACTTCGCGGCGGGCAGCCCGTTCGCGCTCTCGCTGGCCGCCGAGGCCGGCAGGTCACCGTGGTCCGACGCGGCACGCTACGTGGTGGACACGGTGTACGCGCACCTGGCCGGCGACCCGCCGACGGAGGCGCACCGATGGGCGTTGTACGTGTGCGCGCAAGCGGAGCACACCACCGAAGACCTCCTCCGGTCCGTGCTGCCGGGAGGAAGGTCGTCGGAGCTGTTCGACTGGCTCCGCGACCACCCCTGCGTCGAGACCGCCCCCCGCGGCCTCGTCCTCGGCGGTGTGCTCCGCGAGGTGCTCGACAAGCACCTCCGGTGGCGTGACCCGGCGGGCCGCGCACGGATGCGCGGCCGGATCAGCCGGGTCGCGACCGGTCTTTGATCAGGTGCGCAGCCACACCGCCGTGTCCGTCGGGAGTTCACCCTCGACCGGACCACTGGCCATGAGCACTTCGCGGTGCGGCGGTAACGCCACCGGCTTGTCCGAGAAGTTCAGCACGAAGGCGAAACCCGGTTGCCGGGTGAACGCGAGCACGCCGTCGCCCAGCGCCAGCCATTCCAGCTCGCCGGGGCCGAGGGCGGGAAGCTCGCTCCGCAGGCGCAAACCGGCGCGGTAGAGCCGGAGCATCGACGCCGGATCGGCCGCCTGCGCCTCCGCCGTGCTGGAGCGCCATTCTTCGGGCTGGGGCAGCCACGTCCCGCCGGTGCCGAAACCGAACGGCGGCGCGTCACCGGACCAGGGGAGCGGGACACGACAGCCGTCACGGCCGGGGTCGGCGCCGTTCGTGCGGGCCCACACCGGATCCTGACGCAGTTCGTCCGGGATGTCCTCGATCTCCCACAGCCCGAGCTCCTCTCCTTGATAGACGTACAGACCACCGGGTAACGCCATGGTCAGCAACGCCGCCGCCCGTGCCCGCCGGGTCCCGAGTTCACGGTCCACCGGGGTGCCGTGCAGCCGGTCGGCGAACGCGAAGCCGGTGTCGCCTTCGCGGCCGTACCTGGTCACGTGCCGGGTGACGTCGTGGTTCGACAGCACCCAGGCCGCGGGCGCGCCGACCTCCTCGTGCGCCGCGAGCGTCCGCTCGATGACATCCCGGAACCGCGCGGAATCCCAGGGGCACACCAGGAAATCGAAGTTGAACGCGGCGTGCAGTTCGTCGCGGCGGAGGTACCGCGCTGCCCGCGACATGTCCGGCAGCCACATCTCGCCGACCATCACCCGGTCGCCCGGGTAGCTGTCGGCGATCTTGCGCCACGACCGGTAGATCTCGTGCAGCCCCTCCTGATCCGAGAACGGCGTCTCGTCGCCGGGATCGACGTCGGGCAGCCGCGGGTCCTTCACCAGCCCGTCGGCGACGTCGATGCGGAAACCGTCGACCCCGCGGTCGAACCAGAACCGCAGCACGTCCTCGAAATCGGCGCGGATGTCCTGGTTGTCCCAGTTGAAGTCCGGCTGGCGCGAGCTGTACAGGTGCAGGTACCACTCACCGTCCGGGACCCGTGTCCAGGCGGAGCCGCCGAAACGCGACTTCCAGTTGTTCGGCGGCTCGGAGCCGCCCGGCCCGCGTCCCGGCCGGAACCAGAACCGTTGCCGCTCCGGTGATCCCGGCTCCGCGGCCAAGGCATCCTTGAACCAGCGGTGCTCGTCGGAGCAGTGGTTCGGCACGATGTCGATGATCACGCGGATCCCCTTGGCGTGGGCCGCGGCGATCAGGTCCTCCGCTTCGGCGAGGGTGCCGAAGAGCGGGTCGATGTCCCGGAAATCGGCGACGTCGTAGCCGCCGTCGTCCATCGGAGACGGATACCAGGGGGTGAACCAGATCGCGTCGATCCCCAGTTCGGCCAGGTAGTCCAGCCGCGCGCGGACCCCGGCGAGATCGCCGACGCCGTCGCCGTTCCCGTCGGCGAAACTGCGGATGTAGACCTGGTAGATCGCCGCGCTCCGCCACCATCCGGCGGACTGCCCCAATGCGGTCACGGAAGTGCCCTCCTCAGTTGTTCGTGGATACCCCGAAATGCGGCGAAGAATTCAGCCCTTGAGGCTGCCGGCGGTGAGCCCGGCGAGAATATGCCGCTGGAACGCCAGGAACAGCGCGACCATCGGCAGACTGGCCAGCACCATGCCGGCGACGAGCACGTTCAGCGGCATGTCGATGGCCACCCGCTGCAGCATCACCGACAGCGTCTGCTTTTCGGTGTCCGGGAACACCAGCAGCGGCCAGATGAAGTCCTTCCACGCGGCCACCACCGCGAGGATCGAGACCACGGCCAGGATCGGCCGGGAGATCGGCAGGATGATGCGCCACAACGTACGCACCGGCCCGGCGCCGTCGAGCCGCGCGGCCTCGATCAGCTCGTCCGGGATCTGGTCGAAGAACCGTTTCAGCAGGTAGATGTTGAACGCGTTCGCGGCGGCGGGCAGCCAGACCGCCGCCGGCGAGTTGATCAGGTTGATGTTCAGCAGCGGCAGGTCGGTGATCGTCACGTAGGTCGGGACCAGCAGCGCCGCCGCCGGGAGCATCAGCGTCACGAGCATCAGCCCGAGCACGACGTTGCCGAACTTCGGCCGCAGCTTCGACAACGCGAACGCCGCGGGGACGTCGATCGCCAGCTGGGCCAGCCAGGCACCGCCCGCGACGACGACGGTGTTGAGGAAGTACTTGCCGAGACTCAGCTGGTCCCACGCGTCGGCGAAGGTCTCCGGATGCCACTCGTCCGGGATGAACGTCGCCGGCGTCTGCGCCAGTTCCTGCGGTGATTTCATGGCGCCGGTGACCGCCCAGTACAGCGGGAACAGGAACGCGATGACGAACAGGAGCAGGGTGCAGCCGAAGATCACGGCGTAGCCGATCTTGCCGCCGGGGCTGCGGAGCGTGCTGGGGGAGACGAGCGTCCTCATGACTGATCCGCCTTCCGGGTCAGGCGCACGTACAACGCGGAGAACACCCCGAGCGCGACGAACAGCAGCAGGCTCAAGGCGCTGGCCGAGCCGAAGTCGTTGTAGACGAAGGCGTAGCGGTACAGCAGCAGGAGCACGGTGACGGTCGAGTCGTCCGGCCCGCCGCCGGTCATCACATACGGTTCGGTGAACACCTGCATGGTCGCGACGACCTGCAGCAACAGCAGCACCAGCAACACGAACCGGGTCTGCGGCAACGTGACGTGGATCAGGCGTTTCCACAGTCCGGCGCCGTCCAGCTCCGCGGCTTCGTAGAGCTCACCGGGGATGGTGCCGAGCGCGGCCAGGTAGATCAGCGTGGTGCTGCCCATGTTCGCCCACGTCGACACGAACACCAGCGACAACATCGACGTGTCGCTCGAGTCGAGCCATTGGCCGCCGGGCAGGCCCACGGCGCCGAGCGCGGAGTTGAACAGGCCCGCGCCCGGGTCGTAGAACCACTTCCACATCAGGGCGGTGACCACCGGCGGCAGCATCACCGGCAGATAGACGGCGAGCCGGAAGAACGCCTTGGCGTGGCGCAGTTCGTTGAGCAGCACGGCGGTCACGAAAGGCACCACGAACCCGAAGACCAGCGCGAGCACGGTGAACAACAGCGTGTTGCGCCAGGCGATGCCGAACAGCGGGTCTTCGAACAGGCGGGTGAAGTTGTCGAACCCGACCCATGCCGGCGGGTTGACGAAGTCGACCTGCTGGAAGCTCAGCAGCACCCCGCGCACGATCGGATACCAGGAGAACAGCGCGAACACCACGAGCGCGGCGCACAACAGGCCGTAGGCGGTGAGATTCTCCTTGAGCTTGCGGCGCAACCGGTTCCGGCGGCGTTCGGCGGCCGAAGCGACCGGGCGACCGGCCCGCGACGACGCTGTCGCGGGCCAGTCGAGGACGCTACTTGACCTGGGCGAGGACACTGTTGACCTTCGACACGGCCGACGACAGCTGCTGATCGATATTCGCGTTCCGATCGGTGAGCACCGCCTGCATCACACTGTCGAGAATGGCGTAGACCTGCTGCGCGTTCGGTGGTTCGATACTGCCCTTGATCCGCGAACTGGAGTCCACATAGGACTGGTAGTTCTCGGCGGGAACGTTGGCGTGCTTGGCCTTGATCGCGAGCTGCTGGTCACGGACCGCGCCCTGCCAGACGTCCGGGGTCGGCTCGGCGGGAAGCCCCACCGGCTGTTTGCCGTCGACGTACTGCTGGACGTGCTTCTCGAAACGCTCCGGGTTGAGGTACTTCCAGCGGACCCATTCCAGGCCGGCCTCGATCTTCTCCGGCGAGGCCTTGGGGTTGATCATGTAACCCTCGCCGCCGAGCAGGGTGCCCTGCCCGCCCGGCATCCCGGCGACGCCGTAGTCCTCGTACTTGCCGTTGAACTGCTTGACCAGCACCGGGACGTTGTCCGGGGCGGCCATGTACATGCCGAGCTGGCCGGCGCCCATCATGCGCTGGACGTCCTGTGCTTCGAGCAGCTGCTTGCTGCCCATGGTGTCGTCTTCCCACCGCATGGCGCGCAGCTGGTTCAGGGCGGCCTTGGCCTTGTCGTTGTCGAACGCCGCGACCCATTTGTCGCCGTCCTTGCGGGCGACCTCGCTGCCCATCGAGTAGAGCCAGGCGGTCAGGTGCCAGCCGCCCTGGTTGTTCTTGCTGTAGTCGGCGTACCCGACGGTGCCGTTGCCCAGCGCGGCGATCTTCTTCGCGGCCGCGCGGACCTCGTCCCAGGTCTGCGGCGGCTTGTTCGGGTCGAGGCCGGCCTTCTGGAACAGCGGGCGGCTGTAGACCAGGCCCATGCTGTAGTTCATCGTCGGCAGGCCGTAGAGCTTGTCGTCGGCGTCCCGGAAGTTGTCCAGTAATTCCGGTTTGATGTCGCTGAAGTTCTTCAGGCCCTTGGCCGCTTCGGTGATGTCGGCGGCCTGGCGGCGCGCGATGATCTGCGCCGGGTCGGTGAAGTAGACGTAATAGACGTCTTCGAGCTGCCCGCCGGCGAGCTTGGCGGAGAACGTCTTCGGATCCATGAACCCTTCGTGGGGCTCGATGTCGATGTCCGGGTGGGTCTCCTCGAACTCCTTGACGTCGGCGTCGAACACGCCGCGCTCGAACGGCTGACTGGTCGGGGGCTGGCCGGTCACGGTGATCTTGACCTTGCCCCCGGTGCTTTCACCGGAACCGGAACCGCAGGCGGCCACCCCCAGGGTGAGTCCACCCGCGAGGAGCAGGCAGAACATCCGGCGGCGCACGGTGGGGGACCAAGTGCTGCTCATCTTCAAGCCTCATCTCGGGATCGCGACGGCTGTCACGTGATTGCGGTCACTCTAAAGTGAAGCCCCGGATTAACGCAATAACTGAATGAGAACTTGCAACTTCGCGACAGTCGTCGCCCGAAGGGTGCCCGAGTACATGAAGGCCCCCTTCCCGGCGCTAGGCGCAAGGAAGGGGGCCTTCATGTACTTGGGACGCGACGCCCCGCAATTAGTCGGCTAAACGCGGCGGGCGGTGGAGCCCCGGACGACGAGTTCGGGGGCGAACAGCAGTTCCTCGGCCGCGACCTCGCCGCCGTTTATGCGCTTGACCAGCAGTTCCACCACGGCGCGGCCCATCGCCTCGATCGGCTGGCGGGTCGTGGTGAGTGGCGGGTCGGTGCAGTTCATCAGGGCCGAATCGTCGTAACCCACCACCGAGACGTCTTCCGGCACCGACAAGCCCTGCCGCCGGGCCGCGCGGATCGCGCCCAGGGCCAGGAGATCGCTCGCGCACAGGACGGCCGTCGCGCCGCGCGGGTACAGCCTGGCCGCGGCCGCGTGGCCGCCTTCGATGGAGAACATGCCGTGTTCGACGAGTTCGTCCAGGACCGGGAGCCCGAGTTTCGTCGCGTAGGCGCGGAACGCCTCGAGTTTGCGCTGCGACGGCACATGGTCGGTCGGGCCGAGGACGAGGCCGATCTTCTCGTGTCCGAGTGAGCTCAGGTGCCCGACGACCTGCTCGACGGCGACCGCGTCGTCGCACGAGATCTGCGGCAGCCCGAGGTGGTCGACGGCGGCGTTGATCAGCACCGTGGGCAGCCGGCGCTCGGCGAGATGGTGGTAGTGGGAGTGCACCGCGTCGGCCTGGGCGTAGAGCCCGCCGGCGAACACGACACCGGAGACCTGCTGTTGCAGCAGCAGTTCGACGTACTCCGCCTCGGAGACGCCGCCCGCGGTGCGGGTGCACAGCACCGGGGTGAATCCCTGCTGGGCCAGTGCGTTGCCCATGATCTCGGCGAGTGCGGGGAAGATGGGGTTCTGGAGTTCGGGGAGGACCAGACCGACCAGGCGGGCGCGATCCCCGCGCAGCTGGGTCGGCCGCTCGTAGCCCATCACGTCCAGCGCGGTGAGGACGGCGGCCCGGGTGCTGGCGGAGACCCCGGACCGGCCGTTGAGCACCCGGCTGACCGTGGCTTCACTGACCCCGACCTTGCGGGCGACTTCGGCAAGACGACGCGTCATGGGTGAAACATTACCGCAAGCGAGCGCAAGAACTAGACACTCTTGATCGGTGTGGTGACCCGGAAATCGCGCGAGGACGGAACGAGGGCGGCGGCCGCCGGCGCGGCGAAGCAGACGACCGCGCACGCCGCCAGTACCGGCGCCGCCCCGAACCGGTCGATCGCGGGCGCGATCAGCGCGAGCCCGGCGGGAGCCAGCCCGTAGGAGAACAGGAAGTCCAAAGAGGACACGCGCGCGAGCTTCCCCGGCTCGACCTCCCGCTGGGTCGCGGTGAACCACGGGACGTTGAACAGTTCGATGCCCAGCCCGGCGACGGCATAGGCGGCGACGACGAAGGCCGGGTGCACCGGGAACAGCAGGCTCAGTGGTGCGAAGCCGTAGCAGCCGAGTCCGACCAGCGCCGCCCAGCCCTGCCGTTTCGGGCGCCAGCGTGCGATGACGACGGCGCCCGCGAGCGCGCCGAGCGTGTACGCGGTGAGCCCGGCGGCCAGGACGGCTTCGGTGTCGTAGCGATCGCGGCTGACCAAGGGCAGCACCACGCCGGTGGCGGAATAGCCGGTCGCGATCACGGCGGTCAGCGCGCCGAGCCCGGCCAGGAACCACGGATGACGGCGGGCTTCGCGGAGACCGTCGGCGAACTCGCGGAAGAAGCGGACCTTGGCCGGGGCGGGCGCGAAGGTGCCCCGCGGTGGGATCAGCGCCGCCCCCAGCCACAGCACCCCGGTCCCGATCACCAGGGCCGACGTCGAGGCGAACTGCGAGAGCACGGCGGTGAGCCCGGGCGCGACCAGGGTCGTGACCCGGACGGCGAGCGTCATCGCGGCGTTGGCCTGCTGGCGGCGGTCTTCGGCGATCACCTCGGCGGTCAGCGCCTGGAACGCCGGTCGGCACGCGCCCTGCCCGACCCCGACGACGGCGGCCGCGGCGGCCATGACCAGGACCGATCGGCCCATACCGGCCGCGATCAGGGGAGTGGCGGCACCCGCGACGAGACCGGCCCAGAACACGACCCCGCGCCGGGAATACCGGTCGGCCAGTACGCCTGCCACCGGGACGGCCACGAGGAATCCCGCGGTCCGCGCGGCGAGCACGATGCCCAGGTCCACAGCCGAAAGCGACCGTTCCAGCACCGCGAGTCCGAGGATGAACGGCAGGGCCCAGGTCGCCAGCCCGGAGGCGGTGTTCCCGGTCCAGAGCCGGAGGAAGGACAGGCCGCGGAACACCGGGTGACGATAGCAAGGAGAGACAGCGGGCCCTTTTGGGCTCTACTCTGCCTCCCGTGCGCACGCCGACCTCGCCCCGAGGCCCGGTCAGGCGCTTCCGCGGCGGGGCCGTGGGGGTCCTGACCGGCACTTTGGCGACCGGTGCCCACGCCGGGACCAGCGGACGCGTCCCGGACCTCGGGGTGATCGTGCTGCTCGTCGCCCTGCTGAGCTGGGTGGCGTACGCGTTCGCCGGACGCCGTCGCGGTCCGCTCGCCATCCTCTGCCTGGTGGCGGGCGGGCAGCTGGCGATGCACGCCTGCCTGACCTTCCTGGCCTGGCAGTCGCACGCCCATCACGCCGACGCCCCGGGCAACGGCCTGGCCATGGCGGCCGGGCACGCCGCCGCGACCCTCGTGGTGGTGATGGTGCTCGCGGGTGCCGAGCACGTCCTGTTCGCGCTCACGGCTCTGATCGCTTCGGTCCTTCCGCGCCGCCTGACCCCGCGGCCGGCGACGGCGCCGTTGCGGATCCACGTCCCGCTCGCGGTGAAGTTCCCCGCGACCGAGGCGCTCCTGCGAGACGTGCTTTCGCGGCGCGGTCCGCCGGTGACGTCCGCCTGATCCCCGAAACCCTGCCGAGACCCGTGTCGCGGCAGGGCTCAGCACGCGTGCCGTGACCACCCCGGCGCGCGGCGCAGGCGCACGCCTCCCCACCGACGCCTCAGGAGTTCCCCCATGGCAACGCGAATCGACACGACCACGAGCCCGCCGCGCGCTTCCGGCTGGCGCGGACTGTTCCTCCGTCTCCACTTCTACGCCGGCATTCTCGTCGGACCGTTCGTCCTGATCGCCGCGCTCACCGGCGTGCTGTACGCGGCGACGCCGCAGATGGAGTCCTGGATCTATTCCGACCAGCTCCGCGCCCCCGTCGGGCTGAACCAGGCGTCCCTCGCCGACCAGGTCAAAGCCGCACAAGCGGCCAACCCCGGTGGTGCTCTGGTCGCCGTCCGTCCCGCCCCCGAACCGGGCGACACGACGCGCGTGCTCTTCGCCGAGGAGGGGCTCGGCGAGTCCGAACGACGCGCGATCTTCGTCGACCCCGCCACCGCGCAGGTGCGCGGGGATCTCGTCGCGTACGGCTCGAGCGGTGCCTTGCCGTTCCGGACCACGCTCGACCACCTGCACCGGAATCTGCTGCTCGGCGAACCGGGGCGGCTCTACAGCGAACTGGCCGCGTCCTGGTTGTGGGTCGTCGCGCTGGGCGGTCTCGTGCTGTGGGTGAGCCGCCCCCGCGCCCGCCGGAACGAGAAGACCGAGTCCGCGCGCGGAAAGTCGGTGCGCCGTCACGGATCCGTCGGCCTGTGGGTGCTGCTCGGCGCGCTGTTCCTCTCCGCGACAGGGCTGACGTGGTCGACTTACGCGGGTGAGAACGTCTCGGCGCTGCGTGAATCCCTCGGCTGGGCCACACCGGCGTTGAAGGTGACCGGCGCCGGCGAGCACGCCGGACACACCGGACACGCGGGTCACGGTGAAGCGCCCGCCGCGAAACCCGAGAGCGTGGACGCGATGCTCGCTTCGGCCCGAGCCGCCGGGATCGACGCGCCCTCGGTGGAGATCGGGCTGCCCGCTCAGCCCGGTGCTCCTTGGCAGGTCGCGGAAATCGAACGTGGCTGGCCGACACAGGTCGACGCCGTCGCGGTCGACGGGACCACCGGGCAGATCCTGGATGAGGTCCGATTCGACGAGTATCCGCTGATGGCCAAGCTCGCCCGCTGGGGGATCGACGCGCATATGGGCGTGCTGTTCGGCTGGCCCAACCAGATCGTGCTGCTCCTGCTCGGCGCAGGTCTGGTCACGCTGGTCGTGCTCGGCTACCGCATGTGGTGGCGTCGCCGGCCCACCCGCGCCACCGGGCTGACCTTCGGGCGGCCCATCCCGCGCGGTCAGTGGCGCAAGGCGCCGCCCGCACTGCTGGTGGGGCTTCTCGCCGCAGCCGCCGCGATCGGCTGGTTCGTGCCGCTGTTCGGGATCAGCCTGCTCGCGTTCCTGGTGATCGACCTGGCGCTGGGCCTGCGGTCCCGGTCCACTCCGGACTCGACCGACGTCACCGGGTGAGTTCCGCGCTCGCCGCCCACAACCGGGCGGCGAGCGCGGTGTCGGCGAGCTTGCCGCGGACCGGTTCCCGGCGGGCGGCTTTCAGCTGTTCGCGGGTGGCGGGCAGATCGGTGAGGTCCAGCTTGGGCAACAGCGGGACGGCCGGGGCGATTTCCGGGTCGTACGCAGAGGTCATCGGTCGCGCTCCTGACTCGGCGAGAGGATCCGAGACCGATTCTGGCCGCCCCGGCCGCGGGGATTCACCCGCCACGCGTCGCGGAAGCGGGCTCTTTCGTCCACCGAACGTGCGTCACGCCGAGCTCCTCGGTCGGGACGCGGTGCGTTTCGCGCGCGGTGAGCGCGGCCGCGGCGCTGAGCAGGCAGACGGCGGCGGTGAAGACGGCGACGCCGAGCCAGTCGTCCTTCCCCGAACCGATCTCGGCGACCACGCTCGGGGCGAACCCGGCGATGGCGAAGCCGATCTGCGTGCCGATCGCCATCCCCGAAAGGCGGACCGTGGCGCTGAACATCTCGCCGTAGAACGACGGCCACACCCCGTTGACGGCGCTGTAGGCGACACCGAACAGCAGGATGCCGACGGTGAAGATCAGCGGATACGAGCCGTCCGAAATGGACCACAGGTACGGGAAGATCAGCACCGCGCAGGCGAGACAGCCCGCGATGAACACCGGCTTGCGGCCGATCCGGTCGGAAAGCCCGGCCAGGAAGGGGATCGCGAGCAGCGCGGTGACATTGGCCAGTACGCCGACCCACAGGATCGGCCCCCGTTCCAGCCCGACCGTGTTGACCGCGTAGCTCAGCGCGTAGACGGTGAAGATCGTGCTGACCGAGGCGATGGTGGCCGCGACGACGACGCGGAGCACGTCCTTCCAGTGCGTCCGGAACAGCACGGCGACCGGCAGTTTGGCGACGTCGGACCGGTTCTGTTCGAACACCGGGGTCTCGTCGATCTTGCGGCGGATCACGAAGCCGACGAGCACGACGACGGCGCTGCACCAGAACGGGATCCGCCAGCCCCAGGTGAGCAACTGCTCCTGGGGGAGTGCGGCGATCGGCAGGAACACCGCGGTGGCCAGGATCTGACCGGCCTGGGTGCCGCTGAGGGTGAAGCTCGTGTAGAAGCCGCGCCGATGGGACGGAGCGTGCTCCAGCGACATCGAGTTGGCGCCCGCCTGCTCCCCGGCGGCCGAAAGTCCTTGCAGGAGGCGAAGTATCACCAGCAGGATCGGCGCGAGCACCCCGACGGAGGCGTAGGTCGGCAGGCAACCGACGAGGAACGTCGTGACGCCCATCAGCACCAGCGTGAACACGAGGACCTTCTTGCGGCCCAGTCGGTCGCCGACGTGCCCGAGCACGAACGCGCCGACCGGGCGGGCGAGGTAGCCGACGCCGAAGGTCGCCAGCGCCAGCAGTGTTCCGGTGGCGGGGGAGGACGCGGGGAAGAAGACCTTGTTGAACACCAGTGCGGCGGCGGTTCCGTAGATGAAGAAGTCGTAATACTCCAAGGCGCTGCCGATCCAGGCGGCCGAGGCCGCCTTGCGGTGCATGCCTTGCGTGACAGGGGAGGGAGAGGCCACGTCGACGCTCCAATGCGCGAACAGCAATGTACGATCTAGTTAGTTAATACAGCCTGCGAGACGGTGCCCGGGTTGTCAAGAGCCGGGATTTCAGGCCGTCAGATAGTCGATCACCAGGTCGCCCAGCATCAGGCGATAGTGATCGCGGCGCGCGGGATCGAGCATGTCGCGGCCGAAGATCGCCGAGAAGGTGTGCCGGTTCGCGAGGCGGAACACGCAGAACGAGCTGATCACCATGTGCACGTCGAGCGCGTCGACGTCGTCGCGGAACCGGCCTGCCTCACGGCCGCGGCCGAGGATGCGGGTGAGTACGTCGAGGGCCGGGTTCGCCATGCCGGACAAGGCTTCCGAGCGGGCGATGTGCTCGCCGTGGTGGATGTTCTCGATGCTCACGAGGCGGATGAAGTCCGGGTTCGCCTCGTGGTGGTCGAAGGTGAGCTCGGCGAGCTGGCGGATCGCGTCCTCGGGTTCGAGATGGTCGACGTCGAGATCCTGTTCGAGGGCGCGGATGGTCGCGTACGCCCGTTCGAGCGCGGCGACGTAGAGCTGCTCCTTGCCGCCGAAGTAGTAGTAGATCATCCGCTTCGTGGTGCTCGTGCGAGCGGCGATCTCGTCCACCCTGGCGCCGGCGTATCCCTTGTCGGCGAACTCCCTGGTGGCCACCGCGAGGATTTCGGCGCGGGTGCGTTCCTTGTCGCGCTGGCGCTCGACCTCGGACGACGGTGCGGCCACCTGACTCCCTCCGAACCGCTGGTGGAGGCCCCACTCTAGCGCAGCCCTTCTCGTGCCGACCGGTCCGCGCTACAGTGAACTCACTAGTTCGTACATTAACGGAGGATCTTGGTGACCAGCTACCTCATCGGCCTGGTCGGTACCGGTATCGGGCCGTCGCTGAGCCCGGCGCTGCACGAACGGGAAGCCGACGAGCTCGGGCTGCGCTACCTCTACCGGCGGCTCGACCTCGACGTGCTGAGGCTGCCGATCGGCGAGGTGCTGGCCGCCGCGCGGGCCGCGGGCTTCGATGGTCTCAACATCACCCATCCGGTGAAACAACAGGTGCTGCCGTATCTCGACGAGGTCGCACCGGACGCCGCGGCGCTCGGCGCGGTGAACACGGTGGTGTTCCGCGAAGGGCTCGCCACCGGGTACAACACCGACGCGACCGGATTCGCCCGCAACCTCATCCAGGGCCTGCCGGACGCCGACATGGACACGGTCGTCCTCCTCGGCGCGGGCGGGGCGGGCGCGGCCGTGGCCCACGCCCTGCTCTCGCTGGGAGCGGGGCGGTTGATCGTCCACGACGTCGACTCGGCGCGCGCCGGAACCCTGGTCGCCGCGCTGCGGCGGCGTTTCGGTGACGACCGGGCCCTGACCGGTTCCCTCGACGACGTCCGGATGGCCGACGGCCTCGTCCACGCCACGCCGACCGGGATGGCCGCGTATCCGGGATCGCCCGTTCCCGCCGGGTCGCTGCGCCCGGGGATGTGGGTGGCCGACATCGTCTACCGGCCGCTGGAGACCACGCTGCTCAAACAGGCGCGGGAGCGCGGATGCCGGACGCTGCACGGCGGCGGGATGGTGGTCTTCCAGGCCGCGGACTCGTTCCGCCTGTTCACCGGCACGGAGCCGGACGCCGACCGGATGCTCCGGCATTTCGAAGCGCTGGAAGGGAAACCCGCACATGCCCGGTGACACCGCCATCGCGACCGTCTGCCTTTCCGGGACGCTCGAGGACAAACTCGCGGCGGCAGCCGCGGCCGGCTTCCACGGCGTCGAGATCTTCGAGAACGACCTGATCGCGTCACGGCGGACGCCGTCGGAGATCCGGCGGCTCTGCGCCGACCTCGGCCTCACGATCGATCTCTACCAGCCGTTCCGGGATTTCGAGGCGGTGCCGCCGGACGTGCTCCGCGCGAACCTCCGCCGGGCGCGGCGGAAGTTCGACCTCATGGCCGAGCTCGGCGCGGACACCGTCCTGGTCTGTTCGTCGGTCTCGCCCGACGCCGTCGACGACGACGATCTCGCCGCCGGGCAGTTGCACGAGCTCGCTTCGCTGGCCGCGTCGCGCGGAATCCGCGTCGCCTACGAAGCGCTCGCGTGGGGCCGGTTCGTGAACACCTACGAGCACGCGTGGCGCATCGTGCGGCGAGCCGGCCATCCGGCGCTGGGTGTCTGCCTCGACAGCTTCCACATCCTGTCGCGGCGCGGCGATCCCCGCGCGATCCGGACGATCCCGGGGGAGAAGATCTTCTTCCTGCAACTGGCCGACGCGCCTCTGCTGGACATGGACGTGCTGCACTGGAGCAGGCATCACCGGCTCTTCCCGGGGCAGGGCGCGTTCGACCTGGCCACGTTCACCGGGCATGTCCTGGCGGCGGGTTATCGAGGGCCGCTTTCGCTGGAGGTGTTCAACGACGTCTTCCGGCAGGCGGACCCGCGGCCCGCGGCCGTCGACGCCATGCGATCGCTGGTGGCGCTGCGTGAATCCGTTGGCGCCCTTGCGGTTCCCGAGGCGCCTCGCCTGGATGGGCACGCGTTCGCGGAGCTCGCGGTTCCGGGCGCCGTGCTCGCGGAGCTCGGTTTCACGCACGTCGGAACGCATCGGTCGAAACCGGTCCACCTGTGGCGACAGGGATCGGCGCGGCTGCTGGTGAACGAAGCCGCCGCGGAGGGCACGATCAGCGCGCTCGGCCTGAGCAGCGCGAACCCGGCCGGGTCGGCACGGCGTGCGGAGAAGCTGCTCGCGCCCGTGCTGCCACGCGAGCACGGCCCGGACGAGGCGGACCTGTCCGCCGTCTCCGCCCCGGACGGGACCGAAATCTTCTTTTGTGGCAACGACGACTGGCTTCGCGATTTCGTTCCGACCGGGGCGTCGCCGGCAGGGACGGGGATCACCGGCATCGACCATGTCGCCCTGACCCAGCCTTTCGACCACTTCGACGAAGCGATGCTGTTCTACCGTTCGGTGCTCGGCCTGCGGCCCGAGCCGGTGTCCGAATTCGCGGCGCCGTTCGGGCTCGTGCGCAGCCGGGCGGTCGGGAACCGGGACGTCCGGCTGACGTTGGACAGTGCCTTGGTGCGGCGAGGGGAGTGGGTGCCGGGAGTGCCTTCGCCCCAGCACATCGCTCTCGCTTGCGACGACGCGATCGCCGTCGCGCGGGCCATGCGGGAGGCGGGTGCGCCACTGCTTTCGATCCCCGGGAACTACTACGACGACCTCGACGCGCGGTTCGACCTGCCGTTTTCGGCCGCCTTGCGGGAGAATTCGGTGCTGTACGACCGGGACTCGTCCGGCGAGTTCCTGCATTTCTGCACGGAGCTGGTCGGGTCGCGGGTGTTCTTCGAGGTCGTGCAACGGATCGGCGGGTATCGCGGGTACGGGGTCGTGAACACGCCGGTGTACATGACCGCGCATCGGGAACGGCGTCTCAGTCTCAGCCAAACCTCGTGAGTGGTAAGGACGGTTAGAACCGTCCTTACCACTCACGAGGCGAGGTGGGCGAAGGCGTCAGCTCGGCGGCTGCTCGGCCTGCGGATTGGGTTGCGGCTGCGCCGGCGGGCCCGGCGGCTGCTGAGCCGGCGGGGCGAAGCCCGGCTGAGCGGGAGGGGCGAAGCCCGGCTGCGCGGCGGGGTAGCCGGGTTGCGCCGCGGGGTAGCCGGGCTGGGCGGCCATCGGGTGGTTGGCCGGCGGTACGAAACCCTGCTGCCGAGAAGAACGGCCGCTCTTGACGACCGCGATCGCGACCAGCAGCCAGGAGAGCAGGGAGGCGGTGTCGAACACCAAGGCGACCGCCAGGTAGATCGTGCGGATGGCGTCCAGGCTGAGGTTGCCGGACTCGCTCCAGTCCGGCACGTTCAACGCCAAGAACTGCCACGCGATCCCCATCACCGTCGTGACGAGCATGATCGCGAACGCGGCCACCATCAGGCCGGAGACGCCCCGAGCGCGTCCTTTGACCGAGACGATCAGGCCGACCAGGCCCACCGCGAGTTGCAGTAACAGGGGGATGGTCTCGATGCTCGCGAACCCCAAGGGTGACATGTCTGCCTTCCACAGCTCTCCGCCGGAACCATGACGTCCGGCCACACTGGAGCGATCCTATGCGGTCGTGGCGGTCAGTGATCCTCAGAACCCGATGGGCAATCCCGCGTAGTTCTCCGCCAGGCCCGCCCGCCCTGCCTCGCTCCGCGCCAGCCACCGCAACTGCGAAAGCTGCAACTGCCGGTCGAACGGGTCGCCCGACTGGTGCAGCATCGTCGTCATCCACCACGAGAAGTGCGTACACCGCCAGACCCGGCGCAGCGCGGTGTCGGAGTAGGCGTCGGCGAGCGCGAAGTCCTTGTCCCGCACCAAAGCGGCCAGCGCCGGGGCGAGGAGGGCGACGTCGGCGACGGCGAGGTTGAGCCCCTTCGCGCCGGTGGGTGGCACGATATGCGCGGCGTCACCGGCGAGGAACAGGCGACCGTGGCGCATGGGCTGCTGCACGAAACTGCGCATGGGAAGCACGCTCTTGTCGGTGATCGGCCCCGGCGTGAGGGTCCAGCCGTGCTGGCCGTGGCCGAGCCGGGTCGCGAGCGCCTCCCAGATCCGGTCGTCGGACCAGGCGCCGATGTCGGTGCCGTTGGGCACTTGCAGGTAGAGCCTGCTGACGGTGGCCGAGCGCATCGAATGCATGGCGAAGCCGTCGGGATGCCACGCGTAGATGAGCTCGTCGGTCGACGGGGCGACGTCGGCGAGCACCCCGAGCCACGAGTACGGGTAGGTGCGTTCCCAAGTCTGCTTCGCGGCGTCGGGGATCGCGGTGCGACAAGGTCCGAAGGAGCCGTCGCAGCCGACGACGACGTCGGCGTCCAGCCGCTGCCGTGCGCCGTCCGCGTCGGTGAAAGTGACGTAGGGCCGTTCGGTCTCGATGCCGTGTACGGCGGTGTCGGTGACTTCGTAGTGGATCTGCTGCCCCGCCGCCGCACGCGCCTTGCCGAGATCCTTCGTCACCTCGGTCTGCCCGTACACGGTGACGCTTCGGCCCACCAGGTCCACGAAGTCGAGGTGATGGCGTTCCTCGGGCCACTGCAGGTAGATGCCCCGGTGCTCGTCGCCTTCGCGGTCGAGCCGCGCGCCGAGTCCCGTCTCGCGAAGAAGGTCCACTGTGGACTGTTCGAGGATGCCGGCCCGGATCCGCGCCTCGACGTACTCGCGCGAGCGGGTCTCGACGATCACCGATTCGACCCCCGCCAGATCGAGCAGATGCGACAGGAGCAGTCCGGCCGGGCCGGCGCCGACGATGGCGACTGGGGTACGCATGACCGGAGTCTGGTCGCCCGGTGGCCGAACCGCTAGCGGTCGCTTCCACTCAGTGAAACCGCAGGCTCCGGCCGATACCGGCGGCCGCGACCTGGAGCGCGGAGATCAGCCGAGCCCGGCCGCGGCTCAGATCGGGGACGACCAGGCCGAGCGCCGCGACGACGTCGCCTCCCGACGGCCGGATCGGGACGGCGACCGAGCACGCGCCCCGGCTCATCTCCTCGACGGTCTGCGCGTAGCCCTCTCGCCGGACGCGGCGCAACTGTTCGCGCAGGCGGCCGGGCTGCGTGATGGTGTACGGCGTGACGCGGGTCAGCGAGCCGAGCACCCGACGCTGAACGTCCTCCGGTGCCCAGGCCAGCAGGACCTTCCCGATCCCGGTGGCGTGCAGCGGCAGGCGTCCGCCGATCCGGCTGACCACCGGCACGGACGCGTTCCCCGAGAGCCGGTCGAGGTAGAGCACCTGGTCACCGTCACGCTCGCCGAGGTGCACCGTGGCGCCGGTCGCCCCGTAGAGATCCTGGAGGAAGGGGGCGGCGATCTGCCGCAGCTCGAACTGGACGGGAGCGAGCAGCCCGAGATCCCACAGCCGCCTGCCGACGGCGTACCGGTCCTCGCGCCGCTCCAGCGCTCCCAGGCCCACGAGTTCACGGGCCAGCCGGTGCGCGGTGGGCAGTGGCAGGCCGGCCCGCTGTGAGAGTTCGGTCAGCGACAGCTCGCGATGGTCGACGTCGAAGGCGCCGAGCAGTGCGAACGCCCGCGACGTGACGCTGGCGCCGGGTGTCGACAGGTTCCCTGGCATGCGGCCAGCTTCTCACTGAGTGGAAGTGAGGGCGAGCCCGAGCCACAGCCCGCCGACGGCGAGCACGATGGACGCCGGGACGGTGAGCAGGCCGAGCCGGGTGAACTCGCCCAGCTCGGGCCGGGTGTCGTGCCGGTGCAGGATCCGCCGCCACAACAGCGTGGCCAGCGAGCCGACGTAGGTGAGGTTCGGCCCGAGGTTGACCCCGATCAGCACGGCCAGCACCACCGGTGTCCCGCCGGCGGCGGCGAGCGGCAGCAGCACGAGCACGGCGGGCAGGTTGTTGATCAGGTTGGCGAGGACGGCCGCCACCGCGGCCGCGCCGAGCAGGGCGGCGAACGAGGTGGAAGCCGGCACCAGGTGGCTGAGCGCCTCGTCCAATCCGTTGTCGACGACGGCGCGGACCACGATCGCCAGCGCGAGCACGAAAGCGACGAAAGGGATGCTCGCCGACCGCACGATCGCGGCGGGCGAGGTCCGCCGCCGCACGAGGGCACGGCAGGCCAGGACGGCGGCGCCGGCGAACGCGGCCCACGCGGGGCTGACGTCCAGCAGGGACGTGACCACGAACCCGGTCAGCGTCAGGCCGAGCACGACGAGGACGAACGCCGGGACCTTCCCGGCCGGAACCGCTTTCCCGCCGCGTGGCCTTGCCGCCAGGTCGGCGGCGAAGAACCGGCGGAACACCAGGTATTCGGTGAGCACCGCCGCGAGCCAGGGCAACGTCATCAGCGCGGTGAACCGCAGGAACGAGATCCCGGTCGCGGCGACGGCGAGCAGATTGGTCAGATTGGACACCGGCAGCAGCAGGGAGGCCGAGTTCGCCAGATGCGTGCAGGCATAGGCGTGCGGTTTGGCCCGCGCGCCCATCCGCGCGGCGGTGGCGAACACGACCGGGGTCAGCAGCACGACGGTGGCGTCCAGGCTGAGCACCACGGTGACCGCCGCGGCGACGACGAACACCGCGGGCAGCAGCCGTCGCGGTCTTCCCCGGCTGAACCTCGCCATGAGCGTGCCCGCGGCTTGGAACAGCCCTTCGTCGTCGCACAATTTGGCAAGGACGAGTACCGCGGCGAGGAAGCCCGCCACCGGGGCGAGTCTGGTCACCTCGTCGAGCGCGTCGGGCAACGAGATCGCCCCGGCCGCCAGGACGATCGCCGCGGCGGGGACGGCGGCGACCGCTTCCGGGAGACCGCGTGGCCGGATCACCGCGAAGGCCAGGACGACCAGCAAGAGCGCGATGGACACCAGTTCGCCGGGAAAGCCTGTCAGTGCGAACCTCCTCGGGGAGAAGCCGACTTCGGCAATCTAGGCTGGGCCTGGTGCGAGAGACGAACTGGGCGGGGAATCAGACCTTCTCCGCGGAGCGGATCGTGCGGCCACGCACGGTCGGGCAGGTTCAGGAGGCCGTCGCCGGAGCGAGCGCGGTCAAGGCGCTCGGCAGCAGACACTGTTTCAACGACATCGCGAACAGTCCGGGTGGCGTCCTGCTCGATCTCTCCGCGCTCGACACGGAGGTCGTCCTCGACGCGGAGTCGAGGACGGTCTCGGTGCCCGCGGCGGCCCGCTACGGCGACATCGCCGTCCAGGTGCATGCCGCCGGGTTCGCGCTGGCCAACCTCGCTTCGCTGCCCCATTGCACGGTGGCGGGCACCGTCGCGACGGCGACCCACGGCTCCGGGCGGCGTAACCAGAGCCTGGCGTCGGCGGTGTCCGGTTTGGAGCTGGTGACCGCCGACGGTGAGCTGAAGTCGTTCTGCCGGCACGACGGCGTGGTCGCCGGCCTCAGCGCGCTCGGTGTGGTGACCCGGCTGACGCTCGACCTGGTGCCGTCGTTCGACCTCCGGCAGGACGTCTTCGACGGCCTGGCATGGGAATCGGTGTACGAGCACTTCGACGAGATCCAGGACGCCGGTTACAGCGTCAGCCTGTTCACGAACTGGGCCCGCGACGAGGCCGACCAGGTCTGGGTCAAAGGACCGGGACGGCCGGGTGAGGACTTCTTCGGCGCGAAGGCGGCGGACGGACCGCGGCATCCGGCCCACGCGGCGGGTATCCCGGCGGACAACTGCACGCGACAGCTCGGCGTCACCGGGCCCTGGCACGAACGGATCCCGCATTTCCGCCTGGACTTCACGCCCAGCATCGGGAACGAACTCCAGACCGAGTACTTCGTGCCGATCCGGCACGCCGTCGCGGCGATGGAGGCGATGCGCGGACTCGGGCACCGGCTGGCGCCCGTCCTGCTCACGTCCGAGATCCGCACGGTCGCGGGGGACGACCTGTGGCTCAGCCCGTTCCACGGCGGCGACCGGCTGGCGCTGCACTTCACCTGGCTGCCGGACGAACAGGCGGTCCGCGAGCTGCTGCCCGTGCTGGAGGAACGCCTCGCGCCGTTCGACGTCCGGCCGCATTGGGGAAAGCTCTTCCACCGCGCGGCGGACTACCCGAAGCTGGCCGATTTCCGGGCGCTCGCCGACGAACTGGACCCGGACGGCAAGTTCCGGAACCCCTTCGTCCGGCGGCACGTGTTCGGGCAGCGCTAGTCCGGTCGCGACGTCGATCCCCGTGCGCGGCTCCCCGGGACACCCACCGCGGCGGCCACGAGAGGCACGGCACAGGCCCAGGGGCAGGCGAAACTGCTACCGTGGCGCCAGTTGCTTGCTCGCACGGGAAGATCCCCGGCTGCTGCACTGGGGCCGCACGTTTCTCCCGAGGAGCCTTCATGTCTCTTCCCCTCGCCCGTCGTATGGACGGTGTCACCAGTTCTCCCGTGCGCGACCTGCTCGCGCTCACCGCCCGCCCGGGCGTGATCTCGTTCGCCGGCGGCATGCCCGCGCCGGAACTGTTCGATGTGGACGGCCTCCGCGCCGCCTTCGGCCGGGCACTCGCCGACAAGTCCGCGTTACAGTATTCGCCCACCGAAGGGAATCCACGGCTGCGCGAGCTGCTCGCGCGGCGGCTGTCCGGCCGCGGGCTCGCGACCACCGCGGACGATCTGCTGATCACCACGGGTTCACAGCAGGGCCTGCAACTGCTGAGCACCGCGTTGCCCGACCCCGGCGCCACCGTGCTGGTGGAAGAACCGGTGTACCTGTCGGCGCTGCAATGCTTCCAGCTCGCCGAGGCACGCGTCGTCCCCGTCCCCGGCGACGCCGACGGGATCGACCCGGCCGCGCTGGACGAGATCGCGGCCAGGGAACGGCCGGCGCTGCTGTACCTCGTCCCGACGTTCTCGAATCCGTCCGGGCGCACGATCGGTCCGGAACGACGCCGCGCGCTCGCGGAAGTGATCGCGCGGCACGGGTTCTGGCTCGTCGAGGACGATCCTTACCACGAACTGCGGTATCGCGGCGAACGCGAGGAACCGCTGTCGGCCCGCCCCGAGCTCGCCGGGCGCACGATCTATCTCGGCAGTTTCTCGAAGGTGATCGCCCCGGGGATGCGACTGGGCTGGTTCCGCGCGCCGGCGGATCTCCTGCGCCGCGTCACGATCCTCAAGCAGGCGACCGATCTGCACAGCTCGACCGTCGACCAGGCGGCCGCCGCCGAGTACCTGGCCGCCGCGGATCTCGACGCGCATGTGCGGAAGCTGTGTGCGACGTACCGCGTGCGCCGTGACGCGATGCTGGCCGAACTGCCCGCGATCACTCCGCCCGGCACGACGTGGACCGACCCGGACGGCGGCATGTTCGTCTGGGTCACCCTTCCCGGCGGTGCGGACACGGACCGGTTGCTTCCCGACGCGCTGCGGCAGGACGTCGCTTTCGTGCCCGGTTCGGCATTTCAGGTGGGGGAGCCGGATCGGTCGGCGTTGCGGCTGTCGTTCGCCACGCACGGGCCGGAGACGATCGCCGAGGGTTTGCGGAGGCTGGGCAAAGCCCTGTCGCAGTGAGGTAGGCGTCGTCCGGGGTCTCGAGGGCGATTCGGGTTGGAAACCGACCGTGTCTCAAGGGACGACACGCGTGATCAGGTGGACGACGCACGTGATCAGGTGGACGACGCACGTGATCAGGTGGACGACGCACGTGATCAGATGGACGACACGCGTGTCCAGACGGACGACACGCGGCGTACCGGCCGCGGGCGTGTGCCGTCCCTCTGATCACGTGTGTCGTCCATCCCGTCACGTGTGTCGTCCGTCGGATCACGCGTGTCGTCCGTCCCGTCACGCGAGGCGGCTCCGCCGGCCTCTCAACGAAGCTGCCGCGCCCATTCGGTGATCACGGCGGCCGTCTTCGCCGGCTGGTCCTCCGCCGTGTACGCGTAACTGTCGGGAATGGTCTTCAACGGCGCGTCCAGCCGTTCGGCGAACCGCCGCGCGTGGGCGAGCGGGAACACGCGATCCTCGGCGGCCCAGGCCAGCAGGACCGGTTTGCCGAACTCGACCGCGAGGTGGGCGGCCGCCTCGCGGCTGTACCGCGCCGAAACGCCGCCGATGGCCTTGCGGCCGTCGTGGCGGATCGCCGGATCGGTCAGGACCGGGCCGATGTAGCTTTCCATGGCCCGTGCGTCGACGGGGTACTTGGCCAGCCACCCGTAGGTGTTGCGCCAACGCCAGGTGCGGCGGATCCGCAACGCCTGATAGAGCGCCCGGTAGGTCGCCGGATGGGCGGCGGTCGCCTTGAGGAGCCCGAAACCGCCGGGTTCGGGCGGCCATGAGCACTCCGGGGTTTCGCAGCTGTTGAGCACCAGACGCGCGATGCGCTGGGGGTATGTCGTGGCGGCGATCTGGCTGTAGGCGCCGCCGGAATCGTTGCCGATCAGCGTGACGTCGGTCAGGTCGAGCGCGTCCAGGAACTGGGCGATCACGGCGGCCATCCCGGGCGGGGTCAGATCGGCGTCGCGGCGCATCGGGACCAGATGGGCGCCGAGCGGCCAATCCGGCGTGACACAACGGAAAGCGGGGGAGAGCAGCGGGACGAGCGCGCGCCAGAGGTTCGCGTTCACCAGGTAGCCGTGGACGAAAACGAGGGTCGGCCCGGTGCCGCTCTCGTGATAGCGCAAGGTTCCCGAGGGGAGTTCGGCCTCCTTCACAGCGCCGAGCTGGGGATCCCGCCAGCCGGTGCCCGCCCAGTTCGTCATGCCCGCCGCCTTTCGCCGGGAGAGTTCTTGTAACCGTTGTAAGAACTGTAGCGTGCTTCTTGCAACGGTTACAAGAACCGCTAAGCTCCCAGGGTGGACCCGCGCAAGGAACGGACCATCGCCGCGCTGCTGCGCGCCGCGGACGAGGTCTTTCGGGAACGGCCGGCCGACGACGTCACGGTCGAGGAGATCGCCGAGCGGGCGAAGGTTTCGGTCGGCTCGCTCTACAACCACTTCGGCTCGAAGGCGGGCCTGCACGCGGCGGTGGTGGAGCGCGCGCTCCAGGCTGATCGCGAGTACATGGACCGTGCGTATGTCCCCGGTCGCGAGCCGATCGAGCAGATCTACGCCGCTGCCGACGAGTATCTGGCGTTCTACCTGGCCAACCCCGACTACTTCCGGATGTTGGCGTTCCCTCGTGAGCCAGGCGGCTACGCGGCGGGGCACGAGCTCGCGGAACGGCTCGCCCGGTCGGTCGCCGAGCAGAACGCGCGGCTCGTGCGTGCCCTGCGCGAAGGGGTGGAGGCGGGCGAATTGCGGGATGTCGACCCGGAGGAGGCCGCCACCGTGCTGTGGGCGGCGTGGAACGGGATCATCAGTCTCGGCTGGCGTCCGGATGCCTTGCGCCGCGACGAAAAGCAGCTGCGCGCCCTGCTCGCCGCGGCGACCGACATGGCCGCGAACGGCTTGGTGAAGCGCTAGTCGGCCTGCGGGTCCCAGGTCAGCAGCCGGACCTTGCTGACGGTCTGGACGTGCCGTCGCATGGCGTTCGCGGCCGCCTTCGGGTCGCCGTTCCGGATGGCCTCGGCGATGTTGTGGTGCTGGCTCAGTGAACGCCACGGCCTGCCGGGCTGCCGCAAGGACTCGTTGCGGCTTTCCGCGATCTGCGTGTCGATCGAACGCATGAACTCGGCGAGGAGGGCGTTGTTCGCGGCGGCGGTGATCGCTTCGTGGAACCGGCGGTCGCCTTCGGCGCCGTGCCCGCCGTCCTCGATCTCGGTCTTCATGTACTCCAGTGCCGCGTCGATGGCGGCGAGATCCGCGTCGGATCGTCGCGACGCGGCCAGCTCCGCGAGCTTGGTCTCCATCGCCTCGCGGGCTTCGAGTACTTCCGGAAGCCGCCGGCGGCGGGCGACGAGTTCGTCGACCGGTTCGACGTCGAGGTGATCGTTGCGCAGGTAGGTGCCCCCGCCGTGCCGCGACTCGAGCAGGCCCTGCACCTCGAGCACGACGATCGCCTGCTTGATCGACGCGCGGCTGACGCCGAGCCGCTCGGCGAGGTCGCGTTCGCTGGGGAGTTTGTCGCCCGCGCGCAGGCCGGACTCCTCGACGTGCGCCTTGATCCGCTCGACGACCTGCTCGTAGAGCTTCGCCCGGTTCAACCGGCTCAACGCCTCCGGCACTCGGTCCCCTCCCACGACTGGACAAGTGGCCTAGCCAATTTACCACTCATGGGTTGACAGGTGGTCGCCGTCACAGGGAAAGTGGCTCAGCCACTAGTCCACTCGGCCACTCGCCAAGGGGCTCCTGCCGTCAAGGAGGACGGTCATGTCCGCCCAGCTGATCTCGATCCTCGTCCTCGTGGTGATCTTCGCCCTCGCCACGACCCGCTCGATCAACATGGGGGCGCTCGCCTTCGCCGGCGCGTTCCTCGTCGGCACCCTCGCCGGTGGCCTGGACACCGACGGCATCTTCGCCGGCTTCCCCGGTGACATCTTCGTGGTGCTGGTGGGCGTCACCTATCTGTTCGCCATCGCCAGGGCCAACGGCACCACCGACTGGCTGGTCGCCGCGGCCGTGCGCCTGGTCGGCGGCCGGATCGCGCTCATCCCGTGGGTGATGTTCGTGGTCACCGGCGCGCTCACCGCGATCGGCGCGGTGAGCCCGGCGGCCTGCGCGATCGTCGCGCCGATCGCGCTCGGGTTCGCCGCCCGCTACAAGATCAGCCCGCTGCTCATGGGCGCGATGGTGGTGCACGGCGCGCAGGGCGGCGGGTTCTCGCCGATCAGCGTGTACGGCTCGATCGTCAACGGGATCGTCGAGCGCAACCACATCGCGGGCAGCCCCGTGGTGCTGTTCCTCGCGAGCCTGGGCATGAACCTGGCCATCGCGGGCGTGCTCTTCGTCGTCCTCGGCGGGACGAAACTGCGGCGCCGCGCGCTCGTGACGGCAGGCGGCGGAGCGGAGACCGAGGAGGAACCGCTGCCGCACGAACAGCGCATTCCCTTGGACGGTCCCAAGATCGTGACGTTGACCGGCCTGGTCGCGCTCGTGGTCGGGACCCTCGTGTTCGACCTCGACCCTGGCCTGACCGCCATCACCGTCGCCGTCCTGCTGAGTGTCGCGTGGCCAAAGACCAGCCGCTCCGCCGTCTCCGAGATCACCTGGCCGACCGTGCTGCTGATCTGCGGTGTGCTGACCTACGTGGCGGTGCTGAAGGAGATCGGCACCATCGACTACGTCGGCAACGCGGTCACCACCGTCGGGATCCCGCTGCTCGCGGCGCTTCTGCTCTGCTACATCGGCGGTGTCGTCTCCGCCTTCGCGTCTTCGGTCGGGCTGATGGGCGCGCTCATCCCGCTGGCCGTGCCGTTCCTGGCGCAGGGCACGATCGGGCCGGTCGGCATGATCGCCGCCCTCGCGGTCTCGTCGACGATGGTGGACGTCAGTCCCTTCTCCACCAACGGCGCGCTCGTCCTCGCCAACGCGAAGGACGTCGACCGCGACAAGTTCTTCAAACAACTTCTGGTCTACGGGGCGCTCGTGGTGGCCGTCGTGCCGCTGGTCGCCTGGCTCGTGTTCGTCGTGCCCAACTGGGGCTGAGGAGGAGATCCATGCTGTCCGGACTGACTGCCGGGAACGACCGCGTCGCCCTGCGGTTCGGCGACGAATCCCTGACCTACGGCGAGCTCGCGTGCGTCGCGGGCCCGCTCGCCGCCGGGCTGGCCGGGCGACGGCGGGTCGCGGTGTGGGCGACACCGACGCTGCGGACCTGCGTCGCGATCGTCGCCGCGCTGACCGCCGGCGTCCCCGTGGTGCCGATCAACCCGAAGGCCGGATCACGCGAACTGGCGCATATCGTCGCCGACAGCGTGCCGGACCTGGTGCTGGCCGCACCGGACGCTGAGCTGCCGCCGGAACTCGATGTGCTGCCGCGGGTTCCGGTCGAGCTGGACACCTCGGGTACGCCGTGGCGAGGCGAGGAGCCGGATCCCGAAACCCCGGCTTTCGTCATCTACACCTCGGGCACCACCGGACCGCCGAAGGGTGTCCTCCTCCCGCGCCGGGCGGTGGCGTCGAATCTCGACGCGCTCGCCGAGATCTGGGACTGGACCGACGCCGACGTCCTCGTGCACGCCCTTCCGCTGTTCCATGTGCACGGCCTGATCCTGGGCGTGGTCGGCCCGCTGCGCCGCGGCGGTTCGCTGCACCACCTCGGCCGGTTCTCGACCGAAGCGGCCGCGAAGGAACTCGCCGGGGCGGGCACGATGCTCTTCGGTGTCCCGACGATGTACCACCGGCTCGCGGCCGACTGCGAGGCCGATCCCGCGCTGGCCGCCGGAGTGGGCGCGGCGCGGCTGCTGGTTTCGGGTTCGGCGGCCCTGCCCGCGACCGACCACGAGCGCATCACCGCCGCGACCGGGCAGCGGGTCGTCGAACGCTATGGCATGACCGAAACGCTGATGAACTGCGGTGTCCGCGCCACGGGGGACCGGCGGCCCGGTGCGGTCGGCCCGCCGGTGCCCGGCGTCGAACTGCGGCTCGTCGACGACGCCGGGGAACCGCTCTCCGGTGAGTCCGTCGGAGAGATCGAGGTCCGCGGCCCGAACCTGTTCCTCGGGTACCTGAACCGGCCGGACGCCACGGAAGCCGCGTTGCGGGACGGCTGGTTCAAGACCGGCGACATGGCGATGCGCGATCCGGACGGCTACGTGCGGATCGTGGGCCGCCGCGCCACCGACCTGATCAAGAGCGGCGGCTACAAGATCGGGGCGGGCGAGATCGAGAACGCGCTCCTGGAACATCCGGGGGTCGCGGAGGCGGCCGTCACCGGCGAGCCGGACGACGACCTCGGCGAGCGCATCGTGGCCTGGATCGTCCCCGCCGGGGCCGAGCCGACGGCGGGTGAACTCGCCGACCACGTCGCCGGGCTGCTGTCCCCGCACAAGCGGCCGCGTGTGGTGCGGTACCTGGAAGCGTTGCCCCGCAACGAGATGGGCAAGGTCCTCAAGCGGGCTCTCCATGACTGACCCACTGGGCTGGGACGGGTACGCCGCTTCCCTGGCACGCGCCAGGGAACGCACGGGCACGGACGAGTCGGTGGTCTGGGAACGCGCGAAGATCGGCGGCCACGAGGTCGTGATGATCCGCTTCGAGTTCGGCTTCCTCGGCGGGTCGGTCGGGACCCGGACCGGCGCGCTCATCGAGGAGGCGCTCGGCGAGGCGCGCTCGCACCGGCTGCCCGTCGTTTCGTTGCTGTCCACGGGCGGGACCCGGATGCAGGAGGGCGTTCCCGCGCTGCGGCAGCTGCAGCGGATCGCGCGCGGTCTGGCGCTGCTGCGCGAAGAGCGGCTGCCGCACATCACCGTCGCGCGGCACCCCACCACCGGCGGGGTGTGGGCGTCGCTCGGTGCCGACGCCGATGTCGTGCTCGCCGTCCCCGGCGCTCAGGTGGGTTTCGCCGGACGCCGGGTGCGGCCGGAGCGGTATGCCGACGATCCGGCGTACACGGCGGAAAACCAGTACACGGCCGGATATGTGGACGAACTCGTGGCCGAGGGCGCGATCGCCGACCGGTTGGAGGCCTGGCTCGGGCTTCTGACCGGTGCCTCCCCGAACCGCCCGGCGGATCTGCCCCGCGCGCTCGGCGCCCTCGACTCCACGACCGACGGCTGGCAAGCCGTCCAGCGCGCGCGGTCGGCGGGCCGTCCCCGCGCGGGCGCTTACCTCGACGACTACTTCGACACCCGCGTCACCCTGCGCGGCGGTGCCGACGACGGCGTCCTCTGCGGGATCGGAAGCAGGGGCGGGCGGCCGATCGCCTTCGCGGCGCAGACCGGCATCCCGACCACGCCCGGCGGTTTCCGGACGGCGACCCGGCTGATCCGCCTCGCCGGCCGTCTGGGGTTGCCGGTGCTGACCCTCGTCGACACCCCGGGCGCGGCCGCCGATCCCGCCGCGGAAACGGCAGGGGCGGGTAACGCCATCGCCGGACTGTTCGGCGCGATCGCGGCGGCGGAGGTGCCGATCACGACCCTGGTGATCGGGGAAGGAGGTTCGGGCGGCGCGCTCGCGTTCTGCTCGGCGGACCGGATCTGGCTCACCCCGGACGCCTGTTTCTCCGTCATCGCCCCGGAACTGGCGGCCGGGATCCTCAAGCGGGACCCTGAAGAGATCCCCGCCCTCGCCGACGCGCTGAAGCCACGTCCCGAAGATCTGCTCGCCCTCGGTGCCATCGACGGCATCGCGGGACCGGAATCGGTCACCTTCCTGAGATAAGGGGTTCGCCATGGTCAAGCGGATGTCCGTCGCGGTGCTCGCCGCGGTCACGATCGGTCTCCTCGCCACGCCGCCCGGCCAAGCCGCCGGGGCCGCCCGCTACGTCGCCATGGGCAGTTCCTTCGCCGCGGGGCCGGGAATCCCGCCGCAGCGGCCCGGAACCCCGGCGGCGTGCGGACGTTCGACGAAGAACTACGCGAGTCTCGTGGCCGGGGAACGCGGATTCGTCCTCACCGACGTCACCTGCAGTGGCGCGACCACGGCGAACATCCTCACCACCGGACAGGCCGGGCAGCCGCCGCAGATCGAGGCCGTCACCCGGGACACCCGGCTCGTGACGGTCACCATCGGCGGCAACGACGTCGGCTACGTGGGAAGCCTGTTCACCTACGGCTGCCAGAACACCGGCGGCACGAACTGCGGCCAGGTCGACCAGAACGCCGTCCGCGCCGCGCTGACCACCGTGCACGAGAAGATCGGCGCCGTCATCGCGGAGGTCCATCGGCGGGCACCACGGGCGCGGGTGCTGGTCGTCGACTACCTGACGATCGTGCCGCGCACCGCGCCCGCCTGCGACGGCGTTCCGCTCACCCCGGAGCAGCTGGCCTTCGAACGCGAGGTCGCGGACCGGCTCGCGGCGGCGACCCGGCGGGCGGCCCGCGCCGAACGGGCCACTCTGGTCCCGGCGGCCGCGGCCAGCGCGGACCATGACGCCTGTGCCACCGTCCCATGGATGGAGCGGTACGTGGCCGCGCCGGGACGCGTGCCGTACCACCCGAACGAGGCCGGGATGGCGGCCGTCGCGGACCTGGTCACGGCACGGCTGCGCCCTTGAGGGGGTGCCGGGCCGCAGTGGGCGATCCGGCGCGGCCTGGCTCACCTCTCGACGGCCGCGCGGAAAGTGCGGCGATAGCTGTCCGGCGGCACTCCGACCGTGCGGTTGAAGTGCCGCCGCAGCGTGGCGGCGGTGCCCATCCCGGTGGCCTCCGCGATCAGGTCGACGCTGTCGTCGGTCCGCTCCAGGAGTTCCTGCGCCCGGCGGATGCGCTGGGTCAGCAGCCAGCGCAGCGGGGTCGTCCCGGTCGCCGACCGGAAGTGGCGGGCCAGGTTGCGTGAACTCATGTTCGCGTGCCGGGCGAGGTCCTCGACGGTCAGCGGCCGGTCGAGCCGTTCGGTGATCCAGGGAAGCAGACCGCCGAGCGGATGGTCGTCCTGTTCGGGCACCGGGGCGGTGACGAACTGGGCCTGCCCGCCCGCGCGATGCGGCGGGACGACGAGGCGGCGGGCGACGGTGTTCGCGACCGCCGAACCGTGGTCGGAACGGACCAGGTGCAGGCACAGGTCCATCGCGGCGGCCTTGCCCGCGGAGGTGAGCACGCTGCCGTTGTCGACGTAGAGGACGTCCGGATCGACCTCCACCAAGGGAAACCGGGCGGCGAGGACGTCGGTGTGCGCCCAATGCGTGGTCGCCCGGCGGCCGTCGAGCAGGCCGGCGGCCGCCAGCACGAACGCGCCCGTGCACAGGGACGCCACCCGCGCGCCCGCGTCGTGGGCGGCGCGCACGGCCTCGACCAGATCGGACGGCGGATCGACGTCGATGTCCGCCCAGCCGGGGACGATCACGGTGCCGGCGCGCTCCAGATCGCCGAGCCCGTGATCCGGTTCGAGCAAGAACCGGCCCACCCGCACCGGTTTCGAGCCGTAGACGCCGAATTCGTACAGGCCTGTGTCGAAGACTTCGTGGGCGATGGCCAGCTCGAACTGCAGCATCCCGTCCGTGGCGGCGAGGGCGACCGTGCTCATGTCCGAAAGTGTACGCATGATGGCGTTCCAGACACTGTCGATCGGTGGGATCCGCCGACAGGATGGTCCACAGTGGATCAACCGAGGGCAGGAGAAACCATGGGTACGTACGACGTCGCGGTGTTCGGGGCCTACGGGCACACCGGCCGGTTCGTGGTGGCGGAGCTGCGCGAACGCGGATTCGGCGTGCTGGCCGTGGGACGCGACGAGGCGAAACTGCGCGGCCTGCCTTGGCCCGACCTCGACGTCCGGCAGGCGTCGGTCGACGACCCGGCTGCGCTCGATCGCGCGTTCGCGGGCGCGGACGCGGTGATCAACGCCGCCGGGCCGTTCGCCGACACCGCAGCTCCGGTGATCGAAGCGGCGCTGCGGGCCGGCGTCCCGTACCTCGACGTGGCCGCGGAACTCGAAGCGAACATCGACACCTTCGCTCGGTTCGGTGAGCGCGCCGCGGGAGCGATAGTGATCCCGGCGATGGCGTTCTTCGGCGGCCTCGGCGACCTGATGGTCACCGCCGCGATGGGGGACTGGACGTCCGCCGACGAAGCGCACGTCGCCTACGGGCTGAGCAGCTGGCATCCGACGGAGGGGACTCGCGCGGCGGGCAGGGTCTCGCGGGAGCGGCGTGACGGAAAGCGGATCCGCTTCTCCGGCGGCCGGATCGAACACCGCGACGACGCGCTGCCGGAACTGGACTGGGACTTCCCCGCGCCGTTCGGGACCCGCGCCGTGCTCGGCGAGTTCACGATGGCCGACGTCGTCACCGTCCCCAGTCACCTCGACATCCCCGAGGTGACGACCTACATGACCGTGAACGCGGCCCGCGAGGTCGTGACACCCGAGACGCCCGCGCCTCCCGCTGACGGCCCGTCGTCGCAGGAGTTCGTGGTCGACGTCGTCGTGCGATCCGGCGGCGGCGAACGGCGGATCACCGCGCGGGGACAGGACATCTACGCGATCACGGCACCGCTGGTGGTGGAGGCCGTCCAGCGCGTGCTCGACGGCCGGACCAAGGCGACCGGGGTCGTCTCGGCGGGTGAGGTCTTCGACGCGACCGGCTTCCTGGCGGCACTGGCGCCGCGGATCACCATCACCGGGTGACACCTTCCCGCCAGCCAGGATGCGGTAGCCGTGCGGGCGCGGCCTCGCCGGGCCGGTACTCGAAATGCCACCACTCGTTGTCGTAGATCCGGTAGAGCGCGAACCGGGCGCCGTGGTCCTCCAGCCATTGCGCGCCTTCGCGCGGCCGGACGTCCAGCGCGGTACCGCTGACGTGCGCGGAGTCCTGCGGCGGCAGGACACGCTTCCGCCCGGCCTCCGCGAGGTACAGCCGATGCTGCTCGGCGGCGTCCCGATGCCCCGAGGTGACGCCGAGGAGCGTGCGGTGCCGCCAGAACGCCTCGGTCCTGGCGGCGGTGAACGCGGCGAGCGTTCCGGCGGTGAGCCCGGCGAGGTTTTCGGCGGGGAACCGCAGTGCCAGCGCCCAGCCGCAGGCGAGCCGCCGGGCCTGGCCGGGAGACCGCAGCCACGCCGGGATCAGCAGCAGTACCGCCAGGACGCGGGTGATCGCCGCGAGCACGAGTTCTTTCATGGCATCGACCCTCGCCGCCGCCTGTGCGAACCCGATCGCGGCGACGTGCGCGGACGCCGACGAAAATGTCACCGTTCCGCACGGAGCACGTCGTGACGCAACGATGACATTCCGTGGACGTCCCGCGGAAACGGGACGGGCACCATGGCGTGTCATGGACGAGCGGATTCCGTCCGGCGCTGCGATAGTCGTCGGCATGCCCAGGGTGCTGCTCATCGAGGACGACCAAGCCGTGCGTGACGGGCTCAGCATGGCGCTGGGCGGCCGTGGCCACGCGGTCGACGCGGTGGCCACCGGTGAGGAAGGCCTCGCGCGGCTCGCGTCCCGGCCGCCGGACATCGTCGTACTGGACCTGATGCTGCCCGGACTGGACGGTTTCGAGGTCTGCCGCCGGATCCGGGCGGCGGGGGATCTCCCGATCATCATGCTCACCGCGCGCAACGAGGACATCGACGTCGTGGCCGGGCTCGCCGCCGGCGCGGACGACTACGTGGTCAAACCCGCCAGGGCGCAGGTACTGGAGGCACGGATCCGCGCGGTGCTGCGCCGCAGCGGGCAGACCGCGCCGGCGGTGCCCGCGCAGACCGGGATCGAGCGGCACGGCGATCTCGGCATCGACCGGGCCGGGCTGACCGTGACCAAGGGGGACAGACCCGTCGCCCTCGCCCCGACCGAACTGCGGCTCCTGCTCGAACTCACCCAGGTCCCCGGCCGCGTGCTCAGCCGTCAGTACCTGCTGGAAAGCGTGTGGGAGCACGGGTACTTCGGAGACTCGCGCGTCGTCGACGCCTGCGTGCAGCGCCTGCGCGCGAAGATCGAGGACGACTCGTCCGCGCCGGTGTACGTGCAGACGGTCCGCGGGTTCGGCTACCGGTTCGGGCCACTGTGAAGCTCGGCGGTCTGCGCACCCGGCTGCTCCTGGCGTTCAGCCTGCTGGTCGTGATCACCGCGGCGACGGTCGCCGGCGGCGCCTACGTCCAGTCCCGCACCGTGATCCTCAAGCAGGCGCAGGACGCCACCGCCCGTGTCCTGGTCGACAAGGCCACCGCGCTGTTCCCGCTCGGTCCGCTGCCGCCGGGTGACGGGACGCTGAGCCGGATCAGCGGCGAACTGTCCGACCGTGACCTGAGCTCACTGGTCCTGTACGCCGACAAGTCGAGCGGGAACGAGCAGATGCGGGCGCTGATCTCACCCGAGCTTCGCGAGCGGGTCCGGTCGGGAAACGTCGCCTGGCAACGAGTCGACTCCCGGGGCACGCCGATGCTGGTGGTGGGCACCAGGTTCACCGTCCTGCTACCCGGTGGGCAGCGACGGGATTCGGGGATCGAGGCCTATATCGCGCGCAGTATGGCGCCGGAGGCGACGAGTATCGACGAGCTCGCCGCCCGGGCCTGGCTGATCGGCGGGGTGGCGCTCGTCTTCGCCATCGGGCTGGCGTTGCTGGCCGCCCGCGGTGTCCTGCGGCCGGTGCGGGAGCTGGGTGACGCGGCGCGGCGGCTCGGGAAGGGCGACCTGCGCGCGCGGATCAGCGTCCGCGGTTCGGACGAGCTGGCCGGCGTCGCGCGCACGTTCAACGAGACGGCCGAATCGCTGGAGCGGCACGTCGGCGAGCTGGAACGGATGGAAGCCGACGCGCGGCGGTTCGTCGCCGACGTCTCCCACGAACTGCGCACCCCGCTCGCCGCGATGACCGCGGTCGCGGACGTGCTGGAGCAGGAGGCGTCGAAGCTGCCGGGAGACGCCGGTCGCGCGGCGAAGATGAGCATCGAGGAGACGCACAATCTGACGCGGCTGGTGAACGACCTCATCGAGGTCTCCCGCTTCGACGCCGGGGCCGCCGCGCTGGCACGGGAAGAGGTCGACGTCGCCGAGGTGGTCACGGCGAGCCTGCGCATCCGGGGCTGGACGGGCGAGGTGGAGAAAGACCTGCCCGCCGGGATCTTCGCCCAGTGGGATCCGCGGCGGGTGGACGTCATCGTGGCGAACCTGGTCGGGAACGCGGTGCGGCACGGGGAAAAGCCGGTCTCGCTCCGGCTTTCCGAAGCGGGGGAGTGGATCACGCTGGAGGTCTCGGATCGCGGCCCCGGGCTGGCGCCCGAGGTGCTCCCGCACGTGTTCGACCGGTTCTACAAGGCGGATTCGGCCAGGGCGAGGTCCGGCGGCAGCGGGCTCGGGCTGGCGATCGCCTGGGAGAACGCCCGGCTGCACGGTGGCAGCCTGAGTGCGGCCAACGATGTCGACGGCGGCGCGGTGTTCACCCTGCGCCTGCCCCGGCAGGGAGTGACGGCATGAGGAAGATCTGGCTTTCGGCGCTCCTGATCGTCTCGGTGGTCGCGGGCTGCGGCGTCCGCCCCAGTGCCGTGATCACCGGAGCGCCCGCTCCGGCAGGTCCGGCGAACGGCGCGGTGCTCTACTTCCTGTCCGGCGGGCAGCCGGTCCGCGTGTTGCGCCCACTGGCGCAGGAACTTCCTCCGGCGAGCCCTGTCGATCTGCTCGCCGCCGGACCGGACGAGAGCGAGCGCGAACGGGACTACACCACGGAAGTCCCGCCTGGCACCGCGGTTCTGGACCAGACTCCCGCGCCGAACGGGGTCACGGTGACCCTGTCGATCGGCGTCGCCGGGTTGTCGGCGCGGGCGGTGGATCAGATCGTGTGCACCGCCAGGGACTCCTTCGGCGGGAGCGCGCAGATCACCTTGCGGGGCGAGGGAACCGTGCGCGGTCCGCTGTCGTGTCCCTTGCCCGGCTAGGCGAGCACCCCTTGGGCCGGCCTTCACGGACAGGGACACAGTGGGCACCACGGCCAGGCGGAAGTGTCCCGAATCACCGGTGTCGATCCCTCGCTTTGCCCGGACCTGCCCGCTAGCTTAGGTAAGGCTAAGCGAATGAGACGTGGGGGTGGTTGTGGCGTGGAGGGAATCGAGGGCAAGGTCGCGCTCGTCACCGGAGGCGCGCGCGGGATCGGGGCGGCCGTCGTGGACGGGCTCGCCCGGGCGGGTGCGATCGTGGCGTCGGTGGACCTGGCGGAAAGCGCTCCCCGGGACGGAGTGACCTCGTTCGTCGCGGACGTGGGGGATCCCGCCGCCGTCGCGCGGGTCGTCGGCGAGGTCGAACGCGGACTCGGGCCGATCGGGATCGGCGCGTCCGTCGCGGGTGTGCTGAAGCCGGGGTCCGTCTGCGACACGAGCGACGAAGACTGGGCGGCGACTTTCGCGGTCAACTCCACGGGTGTCTTCACCGTGCTCCGCGAGATTTCCCGCCGGATGCTGCCTCGCCGGAGCGGCGTGCTGGTGACGGTCGGGTCGAACGCGGCGGGAGTCCCACGCAGCGGGATGGCCGCGTACGCCGCATCGAAGGCCGCGGCGACGATGCTGACCCGCTGCCTCGGGCTCGAACTCGCCGCCTCCGGCATCCGCTGCAACATCGTCTCTCCCGGTTCGACCGACACCGACATGCAACGTCTACTGTGGACGGACGAGAACGGCGCGGACCGTGTCATCGCAGGGAATTCGGAGCAATACCGGGTCGGCATACCACTGGGCCGGATAGCCGAACCCGCCGATATCGCCGACGCGGTCCTGTTTTTGGCGTCCGATCGCGCGCGGCACATCACGATGCAGAACCTGTACGTCGACGGCGGGGCCACGCTCCGTGCGTGATCTCGATGACGCAACGAAGACTTTTCGGGTCCGTACGATTAGGTTAGGCTAACCGAAACGGCGCGTCCGGGGGATCACGTTCCGCGCCGCACGGGCACCACGGGTGCCGATCCGGTCGGTAGTATTCGCGAAAGGGAATTCAGTCGTGTCCTCACCTGCACCGGCCCGGCCAAGGCCGGTCCACCAGGCGGCCGATCTGCTGGCGGCGTACCTGCCCGGATCGTTCTACTACTCGTCCGCGCGGGGATCGCTTCTCGCCGACGGGGTGTATTCCCCGGTCCACGCGGTTCCGGGCAAACGTGCCCGCGCCGCCGCCGAAGTCCTCGACGCCGCCCTCGTGGCGGGAGTGGCCGAACCGGTGGTGGCCGGGGCCATCGGATTCCGGCCCGACGCGCCGAGCAGCCTGGTGGTGCCCGCCGTGGTGCGCCGGGCCGGACCACCGAAGGCGAGTGGTCCGGCCGCGCCGCTCGGTGGCGGGGCCTGGTCGGTGTCGCCGCGGCCCGCGCCGGAGGTCTACACCACTGCCGTCGCCAAGGCGCTGGACGAGATCCGCGACGGTGACCTGCGCAAGATCGTGCTGGCCCGCTGCCTCGACGTCACCGGTGGAGACCCCATCGCCGTGCCGCGGCTGCTGGCCCGTCTCGTGCACGCCGACCCGGCGGCCCACGCCTTCGCGGTCGACGTCAGCGCGCCGGGGGATCCCGCACCGCGCACCTTGGTCGGCGCGAGCCCGGAACTGCTGGTCTCCCGGCGTGGCCGGGTGGTGACGGCCAACCCACTGGCGGGATCGCGGCCTCGGACGGCCGACGAGGCCGAAAACGCCCGCCGGATCGACGATCTGCTGGCGTCCGAAAAGGACCGTGCCGAACACGCCCACGTCGCCGCCCAGGTGTCCGAAGTGCTGGGCCGGTTCTGCGTCGACCTCGACGTCGCGGGCGAGCCCGAGGTGATCGGCACCCCGACGATGTGGCATCTGTCGACCACCATCAGCGGACGGCTCGCCGACCCGGGCGACGCCGGTTCTTCCGCGCTCGGACTGGCGGAAGCGCTCCATCCGACCCCCGCCGTCTGCGGCGTCCCGACCGCGCTCGCCCGCGACACCATCGCCGCGCTCGAACCCGAGGATCGCGGCTATTACGCGGGTCTCGTCGGCTGGACCGATCAGGACGGGGACGGCGAATGGGTCGTCACCATCCGCTGCGCCGAGGTCCGCGACCGCACCGTGCGGCTGTTCGCCGGCGCGGGAGTGGTGGCGGGTTCCGATCCGGCGGCCGAACTCGCCGAGACCGGCGCGAAGTTCGGCACCATGCTGCGGGCGCTCGGCCTGGAGGGGGCGGCATGAACCCCGATCACGTGCCCTGGCCGCCCGAAACCGCCGCGCGCTACCGGGCTTCGGGACACTGGCGCGGCCAGACCTTCGGCAAACTGCTGACCAGCCTCGCCGAGGCGTACGCCGAGCGCCCCGCCGTGATCGGCGAGAACGCCCGCTGGACGTTCGCCGAACTCGACGAGCGGGCGCACCGGCTCGCGGCCGGATTCGCCGGGGCCGGGATCCGGGCGGGCGACCGGGTCGTCGTGCAACTGCCGAACGTGCCGCAGTTCGCGTCCGTCGTCTTCGGACTGTGGCGGGCGGGCGCGCTGCCGGTGTTCGCGCTCCCCGCGCACCGGGCGAGCGAGCTGCGGCATTTCGCCGAGCAGAGCGAGGCCGCGGCGATCCTGACCGTCGGCGAGCACGAACGATTCGACCACGCGGCCATGGCCCGCGCGGTCGCGGCCGAGATCCCTTCGGTGCGGAGCGTCTTCGTCGTCGGCACGGAGGAGTTCGCCGTGCTCGAAGCGGCGACTCCGCGCGCTCTGCCGGATCCGGATCCCGCCGGGGTCGCGTTCCTCCAGCTGTCCGGCGGTAGCACCGGCTTGCCCAAGCTGATCCCGCGCACGCACGACGACTACCTCTACAGCGTCCGGGAAAGCGCCAGGATCTGCGGCCTGCGCCCGGAAAGCGTGTACCTGGCCGCGTTGCCGGTCGCGCACAACTTCCCGCTCAGCTCGCCCGGTCTGCTCGGGGCACTGCACGCGGGCGCGGCCACGGTGTTCGCGCCGCGGCCCGACGCCGACACCGCGTTCCGGCTGATCGAAGCCGAGGGCGTGACGATCACCGGGCTCGTGCCGCCGCTGGCCGCCGCGTGGGCGCAGGCGGCGACGCGGACCGCTCGCGACCTGTCCTCTTTGGACGTCCTGCTGGTCGGCGGCGCCAAATGCGCGCGTGAACTGGCCGAGAAGATCGGGCCCGCGCTGGGTTGCCGTCTGCAGCAGGTGTTCGGCATGGCCGAGGGACTCGTCTGCTACACCCGGCTCGACGATCCGGACGAGTACGTCCTGGCCACGCAGGGGCGGCCGATCTCGCCGGACGACGAGATCCGCGTCGTGAACCCGGACGACCCACTGTCCACTTCGGACGACGTCGTCGCGCCGGGCGAGGTCGGCGCGCTGCTGACCCGCGGCCCGTACACGATCCGCGGCTACTACCGCGCGACGGAGCACAACAAGTCCGCGTTCACCGAGGACGGCTTCTATCGCACCGGGGACCTCGTGCGGCGGCATCCGTCCGGTCATCTGGAAGTGGTCGGCCGGGCCAAGGAACAGATCAACCGCGGCGGCGAAAAGGTGGCCGCCGAAGAGGTCGAGAACCACCTGATGGCTCACCCCGGAGTGCTCGACGCCGCCGTCGTCGCGGTGCCGGACCCGTACCTGGGTGAACGCACCTGTGCCTACGTCGTCCCCGCGGCCGGCGCGGAGCCCGCGGCGGCGGAGCTGCGCCGGTTCGTCCGCGAACGCGGGGTCGCGTCGTTCAAGGTGCCCGACCTGGTCCAGGTCGTGTCGCAGTTCCCGGTGACCGGGGTCGGCAAGACCAGCAAACGCGAGCTGCGGGCGGCTTTGGCCGCCCTGGCGAAGGAGAAGTGAAGTGTCACTGCCCGAGATCCAGCCGTACGCCCTGCCGACGGAGGCCGAACTGCCTGCCGGACGGGTCGGCTGGAAACCCGACCCCGCCCGCGCCGCGCTGCTGGTGCACGACGCGCAGCGGTACTTCCTCGCGCCGTACGCGGGATCCCCGGTCCCGGAGATGGTCGCGAACATCGCCGCGCTGGCCGACGCCGCCCGCGCCGCGGGTGTCCCGGTGTTCTACACCGCCCAGCCCGGTCACCAGGCCGCCGAGGACCGCGGCCTGCTCACCGAGTTCTGGGGCGACGGTATCGGCGCGGTCATCGACGAAGACCCCGCCGCCGCCGACGTGGTGCCCGAGCTCGCCCCGAAGCCGGGGGACAAGGTCCTGACGAAGTGGCGCTACAGCGCGTTCCAGCGCAGCACGTTCACCGAGCAGCTCGCCGAAGCGGGCCGGGACCAGCTGCTGATCACCGGTGTCTACGCGCATATCGGCTGCCAGGCCACCGCGGTCGAGGCCTTCATGCGGGACATCCAGCCGTTCCTCGTCGGTGACGCGGTCGCGGACTTCTCCCGCGAACGCCACGACCAGGCCTGCGAATACGTCGCCCAGCGCTGCGGCGCACTGACCACCACGGCCGCCGCGATCGCCGCGCTGGCCCCGATTCACGCCGGAGCACAGCGATGAGCCTCAGTGCCGAGAAGATCCACGCCGACGTCGCCGAGCTGCTCGGCTGCGACCCGGCCGAGCTGAAGCCGGAAACCGACCTCACCGACCTCGGTCTCGACTCGATGCGGATCATGGGCCTGGTCGAGCAGTGGCGCACCGAGGGCGCCGACACCCTGGAGTTCGCCGACCTCGCCGAGCAGCCGACCCTCGGTCACTGGACGCAGGTCCTCACCGGGAGCACCGCGTGAGCCGCGCCGACCACCGGCACCGGCACCTCGAACGGATCGCCGAGGTGCGCGGGGGAGCGCACGCGGAGAAGGTCCCGTACCCCATCCGCGTCCGGCAGGCCGAGGTTGTGCGCACCACGATGATCGGTTCCGGACTGCTCCGCGTCACCCTCGGCGGCCCGGGGACCACGGGTTTCGAGGCGCATTCGCCCGACGAGCACGTGAAGGTCCTGTTCCCCGAGCTGGATCCCGAGCCGAAGCTGCCGGTCCAGGACGGCGACATGCTGCGCTGGCCCAAGCCCTCGCCGACGTCGCGTGAATACACGGTCCGCCGGTACGACCCGGCTTCCGGGGAACTCGACCTGGACGTCGCGCTGCACGAGGGCGGCCTCGGTTCCGGCTGGGCCGAGAAGGTCACCCCCGGCACTCCGGTGCATGTCGCCGGCCCGCCCGGCGGGCTGATCGTGCCGCACACCTACGACCGCTACCTGCTCGCCGGGGATCTCACCGCGCTGCCCGCGATCGCGCGCTGGCTCGAAGAGCTGCCGCGCACCGCCGCGGGCTGGGCGTTCATCGAGGTCACCGACGCGAGCGAGGAGATCGAGCTGTCCGCCCCCGAAGACGTCGAGGTGCATTGGCTGCACCGAGGCGACGTCGCGCCGGGCGCCTCGGACATGCTCGCCCGCGCGGTCACGGCGATCGAGGTCCCCGCCGGTGAACGGCTCTACGCCTGGGTCGCCGGTGAAGCCGGGCAGATCAAGCCACTGCGCCGCTGGCTCAAGAACGACCTCGGGCTCGGCAAGGACGACCACGACGTGACCGGCTACTGGAAACGCGGTGTCGCGGACTTCGACGACGAGCACGACCACTGATCCCCACCAAGTAGAACGAGGAAATCCATGCGCACCACCAGAACCCGACGCCTCGCCGGAGCGCTCGCGCTCGCTTTGACGGTCGTGACCGCCGCCACCGCCTGTGGGTCCGGCGACGCCGGGCAGGCGGATGGCGGTCCGACCCGGGTGTTCGCCGCCGACAACGGCCAGATCACCATCCCGGTCTCGCCGAAGCGGGTCATCGCCACCGGCTACGCCGTGCCCGCCCTGCTCGAAGCGGGCGCGCCGCTGGTCGGCGTGTCCAGCTGGAAGCGTGGCATCCCGCTGTTCAACGAGCAGGAGCGCAAGAAGTACGACGAGCTGGCGAAGGTCGCGGGCGAGTCGGCCGCGGAGACGAACTACGAGGCGATCGCGCAGGCGGATCCGGACCTCATCGTCATCGGCGTGCCGAAGCCGGTGCTCGCCGACATCGACATCAAGCGGCTCGAAGCGATCGCGCCGGTCGTGGCGATCGGGCCGTCGGTTCCGTCGATGTGGCGTGAGCTGTCGCGCAAGCAGGCCGACGCCGCCGGCGCGACCGCCGGGTTCGACGCGCTCAAGACCGCGTACGACACCAAGGCCAAGGCGCTGGCCGAGAAGTACAAGGCCGTGGTGCCGCAGCTGAAGCTGGGCCACGTCGGTGCCTACGGCGAGGTCGCCAAGGGCAACTTCCAGCGGGAGTTCAACGGTTCCTGGGGCACCAACATCGCGCAGGACATCGGCGCCACCTACTACGGCCAGGTCAAGGTCAAGGGCGGGGGTTCCAAGGACGTCAGCGAGTACCCGTCGATCGAAGAGCTCTCGACCGCGTTCGCGCAGGCCGACGCCATCACCTACTCGGTCAGCGCCGACGGTTCCGTGCCCGCGCCGGTCAAGTACGTCCTCGACTCGCCGCTGTGGAAGGAACTTCCCGCGGTGAAGGCGGGCAAGGTCTACCCGTTCCGCTACACCGAGGCCGCCACCTACCGGGCCGCGACGTCCACTTTGGACGCCATCGACCAGGCGTTCGCGCCGCTGCTCGAGAAGTGACCACCACCGGGCGGTCCGCGCTGCTCGGCGCCGCACTGCTCGGGCTCGTCGTGGTCGCCGTGCTGAGCGTCGGCATCGGCGCGCACGCCATCGCCCCCGGCGAGGTCGTGCGCGCCCTGCTGGGCGACGGGAATTCGAGTGACCGGGCCGTGGTCCTGGACATCCGGATGCCGAGGGCGGTGCTGGCGATCGGCGTCGGCGCGGCGCTCGCCGTCGGCGGTGTGCTCGTGCAGGCCTTGTCGCGCAACGCCTTGGCCGAACCCGGCGTGCTCGGCGTGACCGCCGGGGCCGGGTTCGCCATCGCGGTGGGGTCCTCGTTCGGGCTCGCCGCGTCGGCACCCGCCGAACTGGGCCTGGCGGTGCTGGGGGCGCTCGGCGCTTCGGCGCTGGTGTACGCGGTCGGCAGCAAGTCGCCGCTGCGGCTGGTGCTCGCCGGGACCGCGCTGAGCGCCGTGCTGCTGGGGCTCACCCTCGGCCTGCGGCTGCTGTTCCCGGAGACCTTCGACGTCTACCGGTTCTGGTCGGTGGGTTCGCTGGCCGGTCGCGAACAGGCACCGACGACGGTCCCGCTGGTCATCATCGGCCTGTCCCTGCTGGGCGCGTTCGCGGTGAGCCGTCAGCTGAACGCGATCGCGCTCGGGGAAACGGTGGCGCACACGCTGGGCGTGAACGTCGCCAGGGTCCGGACGATCACGCTGCTGCTGATCACGCTGCTGGCGGGCGCGGCGACCGCGCTGGCCGGGCCGATCCTGTTCGTCGGGCTGATCGTGCCGCATCTGGCCCGGCGGGTGGCGGGCGCGTCGATCCCCTGGCTGATCGCGTTCGCCGCGCTGCTCGGCCCGGTCCTGATGCTGGCCGCGGACATCGGCTCCCGGGTCCTGCTGCCGACCGGTGAGGTCCCGGTCGCGATCGTGACCGCGTTCCTCGGCGGCCCGGTGCTGATCTGGGCCGTCCGCAAATACGGGGCGGCGCCGCTATGAGCGCAGTCGTCCTGCGGCGCGGGCGGTTTTCCGCCCGGCTGGAACGCCGCACCCTCGTCTTCCTCGTGGCGATGCTCGTGGTCATCGCCGGTTTGACGCTGCTCGGGCTCTGCTACGGCGCGGCGTGGGCGAGTCCGGCCCGCGTGTTCGCCGCCCTCACCGGTTCCGGCGGCGGCCCTGGTGTGGTCATCCGCGAATGGCGCCTGCCGCGGGTACTGGCGGGGCTGGTGTTCGGCGCGGCGCTCGGCCTGGCGGGCGCGATCTTCCAGAACGTCACCCGTAACCCGCTGGGCAGCCCGGACGTGATCGGCCTCGACGCCGGCGCGTACACCGGCGCGCTGTTCGCGATCACCGTGCTTTCGGGGACTTCGACGCAGCTGACCGTCGGTTCGGTGCTCGGCGGCGTGCTCACGGCGGCGATCGTGTACGCGCTGTCGCTCGGCGGCGGACTGTCCGGCCTGCGGCTGATCGTCATCGGGATCGCGATCAACGCGATGCTGACCGCGTTGAACTCGTGGATCGTGCTGCGTGCGGAACTCGAGATAGCCATCGCGGCCGTCGGCTGGAACGCCGGTTCCCTCAACGGGATCGGCTGGGACGACGTCGCCATCCCGTTCGGCGTGCTCGCGGTGCTGTTCGTCGTGCTGTTCACCAGGGCGCCGGCGTTGCACCAGGCCGCGCTCGGCGGCGCCCTGGCGGTCACCACCGGCGTCCGCTGGGACCGCTTGCGGCTGGTGCTGGTGCTGATCGGGGTCGGCTGTACGGCCACGGTGACCGCCGTCGCCGGTCCGATCGCGTTCATCGCGCTGGCCGCCCCGCAGATCGGGCGGCGGCTGGCCCGTACCCCCGGTATTTCCCTGCTGCCCGCCGCCCTCACCGGCGCCGTGCTGCTGACCAGCGCCGACCTGGCCGCCCAGATGCTGCTCGCGCCGGAAGCGCTGCCGGTCGGTGTGGTCAGCACCGTGATCGGCGGCGGCTACCTGATCTGGCTGCTCACCAAGGAGGTGCGGCGCACATGAGTGCCCGCTTGACCGCCCGGGACCTGACCCTGCGCTACGGCGACCGGGTCGTGTCGACCCGGCTGAGCCTCGACGTGCCCGACCGCGCGTTTACCGCCGTCGTCGGACCGAACGCGTGTGGCAAGTCGACGTTGCTGCGCGCGTTCGTCCGGCTGCTGCGGCCGTCGGACGGCGAGGTCCTGCTCGACGGCAAGGACGTCGGTTCCTTCCCCGGCAAGGGTTTGGCGCGGGAACTCGGGTTCCTGCCGCAGGATCCGGTGGCACCGGAGGACGTCCGCGTCCGGCAGCTGGTCGCGCGCGGCCGGTTCCCGCATCAGTCGCTGTTCGCGTCGTGGTCCGAAGAGGACGAACGCGCGGTGCTCGACGCGATGACCGCGGCCGGGGTGGCGGGGCTGGCCGACCGGCCGGTGCAGGAGCTTTCGGGCGGCCAGCGGCAGCGCGTGTGGGTGGCGCTGGTGCTGGCGCAGAAGACGCCGTACCTGCTGCTCGACGAGCCGACGTCCTTTTTGGACATCGCGCACCAGTACCAGCTGCTGAGCCTGCTGGCGCGCCTGCGCGACGAGGGCCGCACGGTGATCGCCGTCCTGCACGACATCAACCAGGCCTGCCGCTACGCCGATCACCTCGTCGCCCTGCAGGACGGCCGGATCGTCGCCGAGGGCGCGCCGTCCGACATCGTCGACGCCGAGCTGATGAAGGAGGTCTTCGATCTCCCCAGCGTCGTCGTGCCCGACCCGGTGACCGGAACCCCGATGGTGGTGCCCACATGCTAAATCTCACCGGTGCCCAGCTCGGCATCTGGACCGCGCAACGCCTGGAACCCGACTCGCCCTATTACGTCGTCGGCGACGTCATCGAGATCGTCGGTGAAAAGCCGGTCGACGTCGGCGCGCTGACCGAGGCGATCCGGGCGACCGCCGAAGAGGCGGACAGCCTGCGGTTGCGGGTTTTCGAGACGCCGGACGGGCCACGTCAGGTGGTGTCGGAGGACGGGATACCGCTGCCGGAGATCGTGGATCTGCGCGGTGAGGCCGATCCGGTGGCCGTCGCGCACACGCGGGTGGACGCCGAACGCCGCCGCGTCGCCGAAGCCTGTCGTGGGATGGTGGACCGGCCGTTGTTCGCCCATCTCGTGCTGCGGCTTTCCGACTCGCACGTGTGGTTCACCCAGCTCGGGCACCACCTCGTGTTCGACGGCTACACCGCGGCGATGCTCGCGCGCCGGACCGCCGCGCGTTACACCGCTTCGGTCCAGGGAAAGGACGTCCCGGCTTCGACGTTCGCCCGGTTCGCCGATCTTGTCGAGGCCGACCGGGCCTACCGCGAGAGCGAACGGTTCACCCAGGACCGCGAGTACTGGCGGGAGCGGTTCACGCCGTTGCCGGACCTCGACGTCGGCGGCAGTGCGTCGGGGCCGCCCGAGGACACCGTGACCGCACGCGCGGTCCTGCCCGCTACGGACGTGGCCCGGTTGCGCGAGCTGGGCAAACGCGCCGGGACGACGTGGGGCGACGCGCTGATCGCCTGCTACGCCGCCTTCCTGCACCGCGTGCTCGGCTGGACCGACGTCGTGTTCGCGATGCCATTGATGTGCCGCGAAGGGGCGGCGCTGCGGACTCCGGCGATGGCGGTCAACGTGCTGCCGCTGCGGGTCGGCGTGCTGCCGCAGGACACGGGAACCGAGCTGACCGCACGGGTCGCGGGCGCGCTGAAGGAGATGCGCACGCACCAGCGGTATCGCGGTGAAGACCTGCCTCAGGATCTCGCGGTGCCCGGCGCCGGGGCGCTGCTGCACGGCCGGGGAATCAACCTCAAGGCGTTCGACCTGAAGCTCGACTTCGCGGGCTCGCACGGCACGATGCGCAACGTCGCTGGTGGACCGCCGGAGGACATGGGCCTGTCCGTGCTCCCGACCTCGGACGGCGGGCTGCTGCTCGGTTTCGAGGTCGACGCGCGCACCCACGACCAGTCCGCCGTCGACGCCAAACTGACCGCGCTGCGCTGCCTGATCACCGCCTTGACCGAACCGGACGGCCCGGCGGTCGCCGCCGCCGACCTGGTTCCGGCGGGGGAGCGGGACACGTTGCTGGCGGCGTGGTCCACGCCCGCGCCTGACGCCGAACTCCTTTGCGTACCTGAACTTCTCGACCGCCTGGACCCCGAACAGACCGCCCTGGTCTTCGGTGAAGAACGGCTGACCGCGGGCGAACTGGTCACTCGGGTCCACCGTCTCGCCCGGGCCTTGCGCGCACGCGGTGTCGGGGCCGACGACGTCGTCGCGCTGGCCCTGCCGCGGTCCGCGGATCTCGTCGTCGCCCTGCTGGCGGTGCTCGACGCCGGGGCCGCCTTCCTGCCGCTGGACCTCGCGCATCCGGTCGAGCGGTTGCGGGAGCTCGCCGCCGAAGCCGGCGTGGTGCTCACCGTGACCCACGACCCGGAAATCGTTCCCGGGCCTCAGCTGGTGCTCGGCGAGACCGATCTGTCCACTCTGGACGCTTCCCCGCTGGAAATTCCCCGCCATCCGGAAGATCTCGCGTACGTCATCTTCACCTCCGGCTCCACCGGGCGACCCAAGGGAGTGCTGGGCCGGGTCGGGGGACTCGCGACGCTGCTGCGTCACCACCGCGCGACCACGGTCGCCGAAACCGAACGTGCCGCGGGCAGGTGGCTTCGGGTCGCACACACCTACTCGTTCGCCTTCGACTCCGCGCTCGACCAGTTGATGTGGCTGCTGTTCGGGCACGAACTCCACGTCTACGGCACCGACGTCGCGCGGGACGCGGACGAACTGCTGGCCGCGTTCGCCCGCGACCGGATCGACGTCGTCGACACCACGCCGTCGATGGCCGCTCCACTCGTCGACGCCGGGTTGCTCGACGGCCCGCACCCGCCCGCGCTGCTCGTCCTCGGTGGCGAGGCGACTCCGCCCGCGCTGTGGCGCAAGGTCGCGGAGTCGGATGTCCGTGCCCGCAACATGTACGGCCCCACCGAGGCCACTGTGGACGGCGCCGGATCCTGGCTGGACGACGGGGAACCGACGATCGGCACGGCGGTGCCCGGCACGGCGGTCCGGGTGCTCGACGCCGCGCTGCGTCCGGCCCCCGCCGGAACGCCGGGTGAGCTGTACCTCGCGGGACCGCATCTCGCGCGCGGCTATCTCGGGCGTCCCGGCGCGACCGCCGAACGGTTCGTCGCCGACCCGTTCGGCGAGCCCGGCGACCGGATGTACCGCACCGGTGACCTGGCCCGCTGGGTGCCCGGTCGCGGCCTGGAGTACCTGGGCCGCCGCGACGGACAGGTGAAGGTGCGCGGCCACCGTGTCGAACTCGGCGAGGTCGAGGCCGCGTTGGCCGCCGTTCCCGGCGTGCGCGCGGCCGCCGCCGCAGTACGGGGACCGCGGCTCGTCGGTTACGTCGTCGGCGAGGTCGTGCCGGACGAGGTCCGCGCGGCGCTCACCGGGCGGGTGCCGGAACACCTCGTGCCCGCCGCGATCGTCGTCCTCGACACGCTTCCCTTGACCTCCAACGGAAAGGTCGACCGGGTCGCGCTGCCCGCCCCGCGCGCGGCGGCCGGAAGGACCGCCGCCACCGAACGCGAACGGCTGCTGTGCGCGACCATCGCGGAGGTGATCGGCGTGGAGGAGGTCGCCGTCGACGACGACTTCTTCGCGCTGGGCGGCGACAGCATCACCGCGATCAGCGTCAGCAGCAGGCTGCGCGCGCACGGCCTCGACCTGCGTCCGCGTGACCTGCTCGCCCGCCGCAGCTTCGAGACGCTGGCCGCGGCGAGCACGGAGATCGGCGCACCCGTCGCTCCGCCGGACGAGCCGGTCGGTGTGGTGCCCGCGCCGCCCATCGTCCGTGCCCTGCTCGACCCGCATCCGGACGTCGCGACGATCGCCGGGTACACACAGTGGACCGCGCTCCGGCTCGACGAGGATCTTCCTCCCGCCCTGCTGACCGAAGGCGTCCAGACGCTGTTGGACCACCACGACGTCCTCCGTCTGCATTTAGAGGACGAAATGCGGGTTCGCGGACGAGGCGCGGTGAGGGCGTCCGACGTCGTGGTCGAGACGACCGGTGACCCGGCCGAGGTCGCTGCGGAACTCGCGGATTCCCTGGATCTCCGGACCGGCGTGCTCAAGGTCGCGCTGCTGCCGGATCACGTCGTCATCGTCGTTCACCACTTGGCGATCGACGGGGTTTCGTGGCGGGTGCTCTTGCCGGATCTGCGCGCCGCGTGCGCCGGTGAGCCGCTCGAACCGGTCGGCACCTCTTGGCGGCGGCACGCGCTTCTCCTTGCCGAGCAAGGCACTTCGGGCGCCAGGCATGGTGAGCTCGACCACTGGCGCGGCGCGCTCGAAGGTCCGCGCCTCGGTCACCGGCCGCTCGACCGGGCCGCCGACACGGTCGCGACCGCGCGGCGTTCGGTCACCCTCGCCACCCCGGAGCAGACCGACGCGGTGCTCACCGCGTTGCCCGCCGCCTACCGCGCCGGACCGGACGACGTGCTGCTCGCCGCGCTCGTGCTCGCTCTGCGGTCGTGGCGTGGTGCCCCGGCCGAGGCCGAAACCGTGTCCCTCGAAGGACACGGCCGGGATCAAGACGGACTGGACCTCTCGCGCACCGTCGGCTGGTTCACCGCCGAACATCCGTTGCGCGTTCCCGCCGGTGCGGTGGCGGCGACCACGGACTTCGACAGCGCGCTCGCGGGCGGAGACGCCGCGGGCAAGCTGCTGCGGGCCGCCAAGGAGGCCAAACGCGGCGTCCCGGACAACGGCGTCGGCTTCGGCGTTCTGCGGTACCTCGACCCGCTGACCCGGGACGAATTCGCCGCCGTCCCGCCGCCGGACGTCGTCCTCAACTACCTCGGCCGGTTCGCGGCACTGCCCGGCACCGGCTGGCGGCTCCCGGAGGAAGACCCGTTCGCGGTCACCGAACCGGACGCCAAGTCGCTGGAACAGGTGCTGGCGCTGAACTGCTTCGTCCGCGAGGACGGCCATCCCCGGATCGCCGTCGAATGGACCGCGGCGGGCGAGGTCCTGCCTCAGGAAAGCGTTGAGGCGCTTCAAAAAGCGTGGTCACTCGCCCTGCAAGCGATGGTCGCGCACGCCACTAGGATCGGACCGGACGGTGGCGGGCTCACCCCGTCGGATCTGCCGCTGGTCGGCCTCGACCAGGCCGACATCGACGCGCTCGAACGCCTCGGCCGCGTCGAGGACGTGCTGCCCGCGACCCCGTTGCAGACGGGGCTTTCGTTCCACACCCTGGCGCGCGGCACCGAGGACACCGACGTCTACGTGGTGCAGGCCGTCACGCTGCTCAGCGGCGCGCTCGACGCGGACCGCATGCGCGACGCCGCGGCGGAGGTACTGCGGCGGCATCCCGCGCTGCGTGTCCACCTGCACACCACTGACGCGGGCGAGGTCGTCCAGGTGGTGCCCGCCGGGGTCACGCTGGACTGGCGGTTCGCGCGGGTCTCGCCGGAGCAGGTCGAGGTCGAGGGCCGCGCCGAACTGGCCCGGCCCTTCGATCCGGCGACCCCGCCGCTGATCCGGTTCCTGCTGCTGACCCTCGGCCAGGACGAGCACCGCCTGGTGCTCACCAATCACCACGCGCTGCTCGACGGCTGGTCGATGCCGCTGGTCGGCCGCACCTTGCTGGCCACCTACGCCGAACTCGGCGGCGGCCCGGCGGCTCCGGTCGCGCCCCCGCTTTCGGAGTACCACCGCGTGCTCGGCGAACGTTATCCGGACGCGGCGCTGGAAGCGTGGCGCCAGGCGCTGGCCGGGCTCGACGAGGGCACCCGCCTCGCCCCAGCGAGCGTCGAGTCCACTGTGGAGCGTCCGGAACGCGTCACCGTGGAACTGGGCGGGGAGTTCAGCGAACGGCTGCGCGCCTTCGCCCGCGAACGCGGGATCACCGCGACGACGGTGTTCCAGACCGCATGGGGAGTCCTGCTCGCCAGGCTGACCGGCCGGCGCGACGTGGTCTTCGGCTGCCCGGTCTCCGGCCGCCCGGCCGACGTCCCCGGTGTCGAGCGCATGATCGGCCAGCTCGGCAGCACGATCCCGGTGCGCGTGCGCTTCGACGCCGCCGACACCGCGGCCACCGTGCTCGAACGTGTGCACACCGAAAGCGTCCGGCTCACCGAGCACCATCACGCCGGGCTGCCGGATATCCAGCGCGCGGCCGGCGTCGGCGACCTGTTCGACACGATGCTGGTGATGGAGAACTTCCCGCTCTCCAGCCGTGCGCGCACCACGCTGGCCCCCGGCCTCGACCTCGTCGGCGTCGACATCACCGACGCCACGCACTACCCGCTCACGGTGATCGTGCTGCCCGGCGACGAGTTCACCGTCGGCCTCGGCTACCAGCCCCAGGCGTTCACCCGCGAGGAGACCGAGGCTTACGGTCGCTGGCTGCGTGCGGTGCTGCACGAGATCGTCGCCGACCCGGCGCGGCCGGTCTCCCGGATACGCGCGCTCGGCGCCGAGGAAGAACGCGCGATGCTGCGCCTCGGCGAGGGACCGGAACCCAAACGCGAACGCGGCGGCATGCTGGAGGAGTTCGGCCGCTGGGTGCGGGAGACGCCGGACGCCGAGGCCGTCGTGTGCCGCGACCGGAGCCTGACCTACGCCGAACTGGACCGTCGCGCCAACCGGCTCGCGAACACGCTGATCGACGCCGGGGTGAAACCGCAGGATCCGGTCGCGGTCCTGCTGCGCCGCGACGTCGACCTCGTGGTCGCACTGTTCGGCGTCGTCAAGGCGGGCGCGGTGCACGTGCCGATGGACCCGGACTACCCGGCCGACCGGCTCGCCTACATGCTGGACGACATCGCGCCCGCCGCCGTCGTGTCCACTTCGGACATCGACGGTCTTCCGGTGATCGACCCGGCTTCACTGTCCACTGAGGACGAAGATCCGGGTGTCTCCTTGTGTGCGGACGCGATCGCGTACGTCATCTACACCTCCGGCACCACGGGAAAGCCGAAGGGCGTGGCGGTGCCGCATCGCGGCGTCCCGAGCCTGATCGCGCTGCAGGAGGACATCGTCGGGATCGGGACCGCCGAGCGGTACCTGCATTTCGCCTCGACGAGTTTCGACGTCGCGTTCTGGCAGTTCATGCTGCCGCTGCTGTCCGGTGGCACATCGGTGATCGCGCCGGAGGAGGTGCGGACCTCCGGCGACGACCTGCTGGCCTACGCCGCCGAGCATCGCGTCACCGGGCTCAACCTGCTGCCCTCGTTCCTCTCGGCGATGCCCGACGACGCGACCGTCGACCCGGACGTGTTCTTCGTCGTCGGTGCCGAACGGCTCGACCCGGAACTGGCGCGGCGCTGGGGGGACCGGCGCGCGCTGTTCAACGCCTACGGGCCGACCGAGGTCACCATCAACTCGATCACCTGGCATCACGACCCGGCCGACCCGGGCCCGCTGCCGATCGGCCGTCCGGACCCGGAGGTCCGCGCGTACGTGCTGGACGGCGGGCTGCTCCCGGTCGGCACGAACGTCACCGGTGAGCTGTACCTGGCCGGGCCGAAGCTCGCCCAGGGCTATGTCGGCCGGGCGGCGCTGACCGCGGAACGGTTCGTCGCCGATCCGTTCGGGCCGCCGGGGGAGCGGATGTACCGCACCGGTGACCTGGTCCGCTGGCGCCCGGACGGGCAGATCGTGTTCCTCGGCCGCGCCGACCACCAGGTCAAACTGCGCGGCTTCCGGATCGAACTCGGCGAGATCGAGACCGCGCTGACCGCGCACGACGACGTGCGCGCCGCCGCGGTGATCGTCCGCGAAGACCGGCTGGTCGCCTACGTCGTTCCTGTGGACGGCGCCGAACCCGATCCCGTAGCACTGCGCGAACACCTCGCCACGGAGCTGCCCGCGTACATGGTGCCGACCGCCTTCGTACCGCTGGACCGGCTTCCGCTCGGCCCGAGCGGGAAGCTGGACCGCGCCGCGCTGCCCGCGCCGGAAGCCCGCTCCGACGGCGGACGGGAACCCGCCACCCCGGCGGAAGCCGTGCTGCTGCGGGTGGTCCGCGAGCTGCTCGGTCCCGACGTCGGCCTGGACGACGGCTTCCTGGACGCGGGCGGCGACAGCATCGCCTCGCTGCGGGTCGTTTCCCGCGCACGCCGGGAAGGGCTGCACCTGACCGCGCGCGACGTCCTCGAAGGCGGCACGGTCGGGGGGATCGCCGCGCGCTGTGCCGAACCCGAACAGGCCGAAGAGGCCCACGCGGTCGGCGACGCCCCGCTCACGCCAATCATGCGCGATCTGTTGCGGCGCGCGGGAAAGGCGGCCGACGGATTCTGCCAGTGGGTCGAGATCTGCGTGCCTTCGGCGGACGACGTCCCTCGCTGGCGCTCGGTGCTCGACGCCGTTCTAGCGCGCCACGACGTCCTGCGCGCGCATCTGGTCGAGGACGCGCTGCGCGTTCCGGACGTCGGTGCCGTGACCGGTGCCGACGTGCTCACCGCCGTCCGCGTGTCCGGTGATCCGCGCGCGGCGCTGGACACCCACGTCGAGCAGATCGTCGCGCGGATGGACCCGCGCACCGGTCCGCTGGTGCGGGCGGTACTGGTGGATGCCGGGGATCGTCCCGGACGGTTGCTGCTCGTGGCGCACCACCTGGTCGCCGACGCGGTGACCTGGCGGGTGCTGCTCGACGACGTCGAACAGGCCTTCCACGGCAACACCCTGCACCGGCGCGGGCAGTCCTTCCTGGGCTGGGCACGGTCGCTGCGCGCGGCGGCACCGCATCGAGAGGACGAAATGCGGTATTGGCAAGGGATCGCCGCCGCACCGGAGAGCACGCTCGGCCGCACCCGGCTCGACCCGGCGCGCGACACGGTGGCGACCGCGCGGCATCACCGGCTCGACATCGGCGAGGACACCACCCACGCCGTGCTCACCGCGCTGCCCATGGCCTATCGGACCGGTCCGGACACCGTGCTGCTGACCGCGCTCGCCCGCGCGGTCGCCGCCTGGCGCGGGACCGGCGCCGATCTGGTCGTCGCCGTCGAAAGCCACGGAAGGCCGGGACACACGCCGGACTTCACGGGCAAGGTCGATCTGGCGCAGGCCGCCGGCTGGTTCACCGCCGTGCATCCGGCGCGGATCGCCCCGCCGTCCGGGCCGCTGCCGGACGCGCTGCGGGCGGTGCGCGACCATCTGCGCGCGGCGGGTGACGGGCTCGGACACGGGATTCTCGGCGTCGGCGGCCCACGGCCGGAGGTGGCCTGGAACTACCTCGGCCGGTTCCCCGCGGCGCCGGTCGAGGAGACCCTGTGGCGGCGCCCGCCGGACGCCGATCCGCTCGGTTCGGGTGGTGGCGCGGAGATGCCGTTGCCGTACGCGTTGACGGTGAACGCGATGGTCCCCGACGGTGGCAAGCTCGGCGTCCGCTTCACGTGGCCGTCGGCGCTGTTCACCGAAGACGAGATCGTCGTGCTGGGCGAGCACTTCCGGCGTGAGCTGGACGCTCTCGCCGCCGACGTGCCGGGGCCCGGCGAGATCATGCCGCTGACCCCGTTGCAGGAGGTGATCCTGCGGGAGTCCCGGGCCGCGGACGAAGATCCGTACCCGGTGCAGGCCGCGTTCACGCTGTCCGGTGACCTCGACGTCGTGGCGCTGCGGGCGGCGGCGGACGCCTTGGTGCGACGGCAGCCGAACCTGGGCGCGGTGTTCCCGCCGTCGCACGAGGTCCAGGTGATCCCCGCCGAGCCGCAGGCTGGTTTCCGCGTGCGCGAAGTGTCCGATTCGGACACGGCGTTGGACGAGGAGCTGGCCGAACCGTTCGACCTGGCCCACGGTCCGCTGTGGCGGGTCACCGTGCTGCGGCACGGGCCCGGCCGCCAGACGCTCGTGCTGACCAGTCACCATCTGCTGTCCGACGGCTGGTCCGCGCCGCGCATCCTCGGCGAGTTGTTCGCGCTGTACGCGGGGAAGCCGTTGCCGGAGCCGGTGCCGCCGACCCGGTACACCCGCCTGCTCGCCGCGGCCGACCACTCGGCCGACGTCCGGGCGTGGCGTAGGGAACTCGCCGGGCTGCCCGAAGGCGGCCACTTGCCGCGGACCGGCGGCTCGGCCGAACCGGCACTGTTCACTGTGGACAGTCCACTGGTCACCGAACTGACCAAGCTGGGCGCGGCCCGCGGGCTCACCGTCAACACCCTGCTGCAGGGCGCGTGGGCGGCCGTGCTCGCGAGTCACGCCGGACGCCGGGACGTCAGCTTCGGGGTGATGACCTCGAACCGGACGTCCGATGTGGACGGTGTCGAGGAGATCATCGGCCTGCTGGCGAACAGCGTGCCGGTCCGCGCCCGGTTCACCGGAATGGTCGCCGAGTCGCTCACCGACCTGCAGACGCGGCAGCAGGCGATGACCGCGCACCACCGGATGGGCCTGCCCGAACTCGCCTCGCTGGCCGGTCGCGAGCGCCTGTTCGACAGCCTGCTCGTGTTCGAGAACTACCCGGTGGATCCGGCGAAGCTGCGAGAACCCGCGCCCGGTCTGACCGTCACCGGGACGAGGTTCCGGGAACGCACGCACCACCCGGTGAGCGTCACCGTCGTCCCCGGCGAGCACGGCTGGGACGGCGTTCTGTACGCGAGGGAGACCGACGCCCGGTCGCTCGCTGAGGATCTCGTCGGGTATCTCCGGAAACTGCCGTCCTGGCTCGACGGCGACGCCGCCGGGTTCGTGGGGGAGCGGTGACCGCGCGCCCGATCGACGCCGCGCTGTGGCGCACGGCCGCCGTGCTGGTACTCGGCACGTTCATGGCGACCCTGGACAGCACGATCGTGTCGGTCGGCGTCGACACCCTCGCCGACGAGTTCGGCGCGCCGGTCACCGGCGTCCACTGGGTGACGACGGCGTACCTGCTGGCCGTGGTCACGGCGGTGCCGGCGTCGGGCTGGCTCGCCGACCGGTTCGGCGGACGGCGCGTCTGGCTCACCGCCGTCGTCGTGTTCCTGCTGGCGTCCCTGCTGTGCGCGCTGGCGCCGACCCTGCCCGCGCTCATCGCCTTCCGCGTCCTGCAAGGGCTCGCGGGCGGTCTGCTCCCGCCGACCGGCCAGGCGCTCCTGGCGCGCGCGGCGGGACCGGACCGGATCGGGCGCGTGATCAGTGTCGTCGGTCTCGTACCGCTGTTGTCGCCGGTGCTGGGCCCGATGGCGAGCGGCACGATCCTCGCGGTCGCGGACTGGCCGTGGCTGTTCTACGTCAACCTCCCGGTCGGAGTGGTGGCGGTGATCCTGGCCCGGCGCTGGGTTCCGGCGAGTGAACCCGGCGGCAAGGGGGAGCGCTTCGATTTCCGGGGCGCGCTGCTGCTTTCGCCGGGGCTCGCCGTCCTTGTCTTCGGCCTCACCTGGTTCGAGCAGGGAACGCCGACGGTCGCCGGGATCGCCGTCGCGCTCGGCGTCGTGATGCTCGCGGCGTTCGTCCGGCACGGTCTGCGCGCCGAAGCGCCCTTGCTGGATCCGCGCCTGTTCACGCGGCCGCCGTTCGGGGTCGCCGCGCTGGCGCTGGTCCTGCTCGGCGCGTCGGTGTTCGGCACGATGTTCCTGCTCCCGCTCTACCTCCAGCGCGGCCCTGGACTGTCCACTTGGGACACCGGGTTGCTGCTGGTGCCCCAGGGGATCGGCGCGGCGGCCGGTTCCGTGCTGGTGAACCGTCTTGTCGACCGGATCGCGCCGCGCACCCTGGTGCTGAGCGGGATCGGGCTGGTCGCCCTCGGGACCGCGCCCTTCACCCAGCTCGGCCCGGGTCTTCCGGACTGGGTCATCGTGCTTTCCCTGCTGCTGCGCGGTTTCGGCGCGGCGATGATCGGCGCGCCGGTGATGACGATCGTCTACCGCCGGGTCGAACCCGCCCGGCTGCCCCGCGCGGCCGGGGCGCTGAACCTGCTCAACACGCTCGGCGGCTCGATCGGCACCGCGGTGCTGGCCATGGTGCTGCAGGCCCGGCTGGCCGCACGCGGCCCGGATGTCGCCGCGGCCTTCGCCGACGCGTTCTGGTGTGTTCTCGGCCTCGCCGTCGTGGCGGTGGCCGGTGCGACGCGGCTGCCCCGGGCCGCCCCCGACAAGAAGAGAGGTCATGCGAATGCTTGACCAGCTGCCCAGCCCGGCCGAGGTGGCCACGAGCGGCTTCGTCCCGGAGGAGATCACCCGGCACCGGGAAACCGTCGCCGACGTCCTCGCGCGGCGCGACTCGCGGCTGCTCGTCGTCGTGGGCCCGTGTTCGGTGCACGACACCGACGGAGCGCTCGAGTACGCGAATCGGCTCGCGGAGGCGTCCCGCCGGTTCGCCGACGACCTCGTCGTGGTCCTGCGTGCCTATCTGGAGAAACCGCGGACGATCGCGGGCTGGACCGGTCTGGTGCCCGACCCCACCCTGGACGGCAAGGGCGATCTCGCGGCCGGGGTCCGGATCGGACGGCGGTTCCTCGACGCCGCCGCGGCGAGCGGGCTGCCACTCGCGTATGAGTTCGTCGACCCGTTCCTGGCGCCGTATTTCGCGGACACCATCAGCTGGGGCGCGATCGGCGCGCGGACCGTGGCCAGCCAGCCGCACCGGCAGCTGGCGTCGTGGCTGCCGATGCCGGTGGGCATGAAGAACTGCGTGTCCGGGCGGCTGGACACGGCCGTCGCCGCGGTCCGGGCGGCCGCCCTGCCGCACGTGTTCCCGGGCGCCGCGGCCGACGGTCGCCCGCGGATCCAGCGCAGCGCCGGGAACCCGGACGCGCACCTCGTCCTGCGCGGTGGCCCGAAACCGAATCACCACGCGCACGCCGTCGCGGACGCCCTCGACGCGCTGACCGCCGCCGGTCTGCCGCACCGGCTCGTCGTCGACGCCTCGCACGGCAACAGCGGCAAGGACCACAACCGGCAGCCCGTGGTCGTCGCCGACCTGGCGGACCAGATCTCGGCGGGCAACGACACGCTGGCCGGCGTGATGATCGAGTCGTACCTCTCCGACGGCAGGCAGGACGTCGGTTCCGCGCGCCCCCGGCCCGACCTGAGCATCACGGACGCCTGCCTCGGCTGGGAGCGGACCGTCCCGCTGCTGGAATCCCTCGCCTGCGCCAACGCCGTTCGGCGGCTGAGCACCCCCGTCGGGCCGCCCCGCACCTGACCGTTCCGGCGATCACGCGTGCTTGAAGGCGTAACTCGCGTGATCAGACACGTAACTCGCGTGATCAGGCGCCGCACACCCGAGTCGCGCCTCCGATCACGCGAGTTACGCCTTCGGGCTCACCCCTCAGCAGAAAGCCCACTGGACCTCGATCGCTGCGCTGCTCCCAATGTGGCATTGGGGACGTCGAGCGACCCCCATGCCACATTGGGAGCAGCTGGGTCGAGCCCACGCTTGGTGGCCTTCGGAGCGGCCGGTGAGTTGCGAAAGCCACTTTCGCAACGTCCGTGGAGGCCACGAGCGCGCCGTCAAAGCGGCACCAGGCCGGCGCCCACCTTCGCGAACTCGCGCCTGAAGCGCGTGAAGGCCCCCTTCCCTCGGCTGGTCATTCGAAACCAGGGCCGAGGGAAGGGGGCCTTCCCGCGCTAGGGGCTACTTCTTCCAGACGATCGGGTCGTCCTTGTACCCGTCACCGTCGTTGAACTCGGCGCCGCCGACCTCGCCGCCGTCCCTGATGGCCTGGAGTTCACAGGTCTCGTAGGTCGCGCCGGCGGTCTTGAAGTCCTTCTTCGCCGACTCGGACTGGCAGCTCGGGGTCTCGCCGGTGATGATCACGCCGGTGCTCTTGTTGTCCGGGCCGACCGCGCGCATCCGCACCGTGCTGTAGGTGAGGTCCGTGCCGCCGACGTTCTCCACCGTCATCCGGATGTAGACCGGCGTCATGCCCTTGGCCTTCTCGCCGTAGGAGGCGAGGTCTTCCTTCGGGCCGAGTTCGATCGCCTTGACGGTGATCGCGATGGTGCCGGACTTGTCCTTGCCGTACTTGAACGGGACGACGGCGCGTTCGCCGACCTTCAGGGCGGTGCCGGGCGCGGTGGCGTCCGCGTTCGAGACCGGGACGGTGCCGCTGGTCGCGGGCGAGGACGCGGAAGCCGACGTCGGCGCGGGCGACGGGGCGGGGGCCGGACTGCCACCCTTCTCCTCACCGCCACAGGCGGACAGCAGCAGCGCGGCGGCGCAGCCGGTGGCGGACAGGGCGATGCGGTCGAACTTCATGAATCTCCTTGGACTCCCCGCCGAATCCTGCTCCGGCGTTCTCGCCACGCACCGTAGTTGATGACGGAGTACATCGGTGTGGTCCATTCGCACCAGGGCAGGTCACGAATCGGTTACGCTTATCGGCCTAATGGGGGCGGGTTCACTTCTTCCAGGTGATCGGGTCGTCCCGGTAGTCGCCCTCCCGGGACATCACCCCGCCGACGTCGACCCCGTCCTTGACGCCTTCGGTCTTGCAGGTCTCGTAGGTCGCTCCCGCGGTGGTGAAGTTCTCCGGCGCCGCCCTCCCTTGCAGGCCGCGGTGCTGTTGGCCAGGATCACCTTGGTGCTCTTGCCGTTCGGATCCACCGCGCGCACCGACACCGAAGTGTCGGAGAGGTCCGTGCCGCCGACGTTCTCGATCACCATCCGGACATAGACCGGAAGCATGCCTTCGCCCTTGTTCTTGAAGTCGGCGAGGTCCTCCTTCGGGCCGAGGGCGACCGACTTCACGGTGATCGCGATCGTGCCGGACTTGTCCGCGTCCTTGAACGGGACGACGGCGCGTTCGCCGACCTTCAACGTGCTGCCCAGCGGGGCGCAACAGGTGGCGATCAGGGCGGATTTCACGGATCTCCTCGGACTCGTCACGCAACGTAGTCGAACCACGAGGAGGCGATGGTGGTCCGTTCGCACCACGACCGATCACAAATCGCTTACGCCGATCAGCCCGTCCTGGATCGCCCGCGCGACGAGTGCGGCCTTGGTCGGGGCGTCCCTGCCCATCTGGGCGTACTTGACCCGGATCCGCTCGAGATGCGAGTTGACCGTGTTCGGCGAGATCCCCAGCCGGTGCGCGACGAAGTCCTTCGACTCCGACTGGAACCACTCGATGAGCACCTCGGTCTCGCGCGCGGAGAGGGCGGGACGCCGCTCGGAGCGGTCCCCGGCCATCGCGCCCGCCAGCGACGGCGGCGTGTACGACCGGCCGGCCGCCGCCGCGCGCACGGCTTCGAGGATGTGTTCCGCACCCTCGGATTTGGTGATGAAGCTGAGCGCGCCGAGTTCGAGACACTGCAGGACCGTCTCGTCGTCGGCCCGCATCGAGTAGACGACGACGCGACGGCCTGACTCGGTGAGCCGTCGCAGATCGCCCATCGCCGGGGTCGTGCTGTTCAGGTGCAGGTCGAGGATGACGACGTCGGCCCGGGCGCCCTCACCGATCCACGCTGCCCGCACGTCCTCGCCCTCGGCCACGACGGTCACCGGCGGCGTGCCCGACGACAGCCAGTGCACGACCCCCGCCCGTACGGCCGGATGATCGTCGACGACCACCGCGGTCAATCCGGTCGCGAACGCCATTTCGCCTCCATCCACGATCGTTGTCCCAGTGCGTGCCATTCGACGTCGACGGCGCCCGATCCGTTCGCCGTTCGTCCGGGTTCACCGTCCGTGATCGCCGCGACGCGGATCTCGTCGCCCGCGCGCAGGACGCTGACCCTGGCCTGAGTCCGTGCGGCGGCCAGCGCGGTGATCAGCGGACCGGTCAGTTCGCGGCGGACGGAGGTCGGGACGGGCGCCGCCTCGCCACTGACCGCCAGCGTCACCGTCAAGCCCCGTCGCTCGGCGAGATCGACGCAGGCCGAGACCTCGTGCAGCAGCGGGTCGGGAACGTCGTCGTTCTCCGCGAACAGCCGCCGCAGTTGCGTGGCGGCGAGCGCGCAGCGTTGCCGGACGGCGTCGTCACGCGGGTCCAGCGTGCGGTCGGCCAGTCCGGCCAGCAGCGGAAGGGTGGCGCCGAGCTGGCCGGCGAACCGGCTCCGCTGGTCGGCCTCCCGCTGCTGGGCGAGCGCCTTGCGGTGGGCCTGCCGGTCGCGTTCGGCCGTGGCCTCGGCGGCTTCGCCCGCCCGCCGGTTGACGACCCCGATCAGCGCCAGCGTCGCCGCCTGGAAGGTGAGCACGCTGAGCCCGGCGATCACCAAGCCGCCGATCTCGCCGCGATCGGTGGGCGCGGCGCCGATCTGCCGGACGAAGGTGAGCGTCATCTGGAGGACGAGCGCGGCCATCGCGACCGCGGGACGGTCCAGCAGCAGCACCAGCAGATGCCAGCCCGCGAGACCGGACGCCCAGTCCGAGTCGCCGAGGAGCCGGTCCGGCGGCAGGGTCCAGATGGCGGCCGCGGACGCGGCGAGGACCACGATCGCCCCCGCGAGCGCGACCGGCCAGGGGACCGGCTTCCAGCGCAGCACCCACCACGCCGCGACGACGAGCACGCCGGCGAGCGCGGCGAACGCGATCTTGCCGGGGGTGTCGTCCAGCCGGGTCAGGCTGAGTCCGAGCTGGATCGCCGCCGTCGCGAGCAGTACCGCGATCCGGCAGCCGCCGAGTACCCGGTCCGAGGTCTCATTCATCCGGCCACACCAGTTCCACCGTGGTCCCGGCGCCGGGCGCGGAGGTCACCTCGGCCCGGCCGCCCGCCGCGGCCATACGTTCGACGAGCGAGCCCCGGACACCTCGCCGCTGGGCCGGCGTCTTCGCCGGGTCGAAACCGCGGCCTTCGTCCCGGACGGTCACGCGAACCCCGTCCTCCACCGTCAGGCTGGCCTCGCCGACACCCGCGTGGCGGTCGACGTTCACCAGCGCCTCGCGCACGGCACGGACCATCGCGAGCGCGGCGGACGCCGGGATCGGCGCGACCGGGGACCAGCGCGCCTCGACCTTCACCGGGCTCTGCGCGAGCACGCCGCGCAACGAGGTCTCGAGGTCGACGACACTGCCGGGACCGGATTCGCCGGTGAGGATCGCGAGATCGCGGCGGGCGTATCCGGCGACCTCGGACGGCTCCGTCGTTTCGCCGCGCTGGGCGACCGTGAGAAAGGTGGCCGCGGCCGTGTCGTGCAGGACGGCCAGATACTCGCGTTCCTGCAGCCGTCGTTGCACGGCAAGGGATTCCTCACGGGTCAGCCGGGCCCGGCGCTCGCGCAGATCGTCGATCCGGCGGGTCGTCCGCGACAGCAGGAGGAAGGCGACGCGGGCGAGGGTGGCTTCGATGAGCACTCGCACCACCACCCACGAACCGTCCTCGAAACCGAGAGGTACCACCTCGATCGCGAGCAGGCAGGCGATGGCGGGCACGGTGACCTTCGGCGGCCATTCCCATTGGAGGGTGATCGCGGTGATGGTGAGGACGTTGAGCGCCCACTGGTTCAGCTCGGCCGCTTCGGGCGCGGTCAGGAACTGGGTGCCGCAGATCGCCGCCGCGCGCAGCAGCGTCAGCGCGAACGCCAGCGGCCTGCCCCGGCCCGTCTTCCCCACGAGATGCTCGGCCACGGCGGTGACGAGGGCCAGCGCGAGCAGTCCGAAGGCGAGCGGGAGCGCCCCGGACGGGGTGGCGAGCACCCCGAAAACGCTGATCACCAGCAGCCCGGCGCCCCTGGCCGGGCCCGCGAACCGGCCGACCACCCGCGAGAACTCCGCTTCGACGGAGGTTTCACGCTCGGACGGCACGGCAGCAGTCAAGCAGATGCGTTGAGCGTGCGCAGGTCCAGCACCCGCCAGGTCAGGGAGTCGTTCCCGCCCACCGACCACCACACGAACGGCCCTCGCGCCAGTACGGTGCCGAACTCCGCCGCGAGGTCCGCCGATCGCCTGGTGACGGTGTCGTAGAGGGTGAGCACGCCGCGGTCGTCGTCGACCACCACCGCGTACCGGTCGAGCACGACCACGTCGCCGAACGCGGGCCGGGCCCCCTTCCCACCGACCCGCCGTCGTTCGGTCCCGTCGGGTCTCATGAGGTCGAGCCGCGCCGTCCCGCTCTGGCGCAGTACCTGCACCCGGCACCACGACGGAGTGCAGTCGACCAGTTCGACGCTCCGCCCGTGGACCTTCGTGACGCGGCCGTCGCGGAGGTCCACGAGTTCCGACGGACCTGCCTGTTCGACAGCGGCCGCCGTCGCGAAGGGCCACGCGGTGAGCGCGTGGTCGCCCGGAAGCGGAACGCGGGTCACCGGTCCGCCGGACAACGCCACCGTCCGCACCTCGGTGGCGTCACCGCGCACGGCCGCCCAGCTGGCCTGGTCGTCGTGCACGGCGAGGTCGTACTGGGAATCCAGGAGTACGACCTTCCCGGTGTCGGCGGTGACGGGGACCGGGTCCTCGCCGTGTGGCCCGGCCCGCCAGAGGGTTCCCGTCCCGGTGATGTCGGACAGTTCCAGCCACACCAGCGCGGACGGGGAAGCGGCGAGAACGAACCGGGGAGAGCCCGACGGCGGGACCTCGCGGACCACGCGCTCTCCCACCACGAGCCGGACGGCGTCGCCCGCTTGCCGCACCCCGGCCGAGGTGCCGGAATCGAGGAAGGCCAACGGCGTGTAGGGCGCCCCGGTGACGGCGTTCGCGGTGATCCGCGCGTCCGGCCAGACGTCGGTGAGCGTGGGGGCGGCCGGTGTCCTGGCAACGGGGACGGGTGGGGGCAGTGCCACCACGAGGACGGCCGCCACCACCGCCAGGGCCAGACCCGCGACGGTGCAGTCGCGCGGGATCACCGCACCACCGCGGGGGAGGAGGCGGCCGGGCGGAGGAGCGCCGGTGCCCCGGTACCGTCGGCGGGCACCGCGTAGATCGCCTTGTCCCGGCCGTAGGCCACGGTCCGATCGTCGAGCCATTGCGGCTGGTCGTCCAGATGCGCGGGATCGGCGAGCGGGACGTCGAGGCCGTCGACGAGGCGGAGCACGTGCAGGCGCCACCGGTCGCCGTCACGGAACTTGTAGGCGACGCGGGTGCCGTCCGGGGAGAGCGAAGGGCATTCGACGTTGCGCCGCAAGGACGTCAGTGTCCGGGTACGCAGATCGCCGCGGACCAGCCAGGTACCGCCCGCGGATCTGGCGGTGGCGTAGAACGTCAGATCGTCCCGGGCGAAGGTCACTCCCCAGTAGTTCAGATCCGCGGCCGGGTACGGCTTCCCGTCCACGGTGAGGGCGAAATCCTCCAGTGAGCCGTAGTGCTTCCCGGTCGTCAGGTCGAAGATCCCGGCGGTGGTCGAGAACGTGCCCACTCCGCCCAGGTAGGAGTCGCCGGACCGGAACACCGTCCAGCCCACCAGCCGCCCGGACGGCGAGACCCGGACCCGGGACGGCAGCCCCCATTCGGAGATCACCCGCGGTTCGGTTCCCGGTTTCGTGACGACCAGTTCGGCCTGGTCGGGCACCGCCGTCGCGCGCAGGCACGCCAGGGTGCCCGCGGCGACGTCGACGCGCTGACAGGAGGGGCCGAGGCGGTCGTCCTGCCGGACCCGGCCCGCTTCGTCGACGTACAGCAGGCCGCCGCGGGCGAGGTCCAGTTGCTGCTCCGCCGCCGCGTCACCGGTGCGCAGCCCGACGAAGACCGCCCCGGCCACCACGATCGCCGCGATGGCCGCGACCCCGATCCAGGTCCGTCTCATCCGGCTCTCCTTCCCGCCAGTACCGCCACCAGCAACACCACGGCGAACACCGCGAACGCGGGCCGCAACGCCGTCCCGGCCGCGAGCGCGCCGAACGCCACCGCGCCCGCCGCCCTCGCCAGCGCCTGTCCTGTTTGGACGATCGCGAGACCGGTCGCCCGCAGCGGTTCCGGCACCAGTGGTGCCGCGTGCGCCATCAGGACGCCGTCCGTGCACGCGTAGAACACGCCGTGTGCGGCCAGGACGACCGCCGCGACGAGCCAACCGCTCGCCGAAGCGGCCAGGACGACATACGCGGCGAGCAACACGACGTGGCCGGCCAGGAAAACCTTCCAGCGACCGAGCCGGTCCGCGAGCCGCCCGATCGGCGAAGCCGAGGCCATGAAGGTCAACGCCGTCGCCAAGGGCAGCAACGGAAGCGCCCCGGGAGGCAATCCGGCGGACCGCTGTACCCCGACGAACAGGAACATGTCGCCGACCGTGCAGACACCGAGCAAGGCCGCGGCCACGCAGGTGCGGCGGAGCCCGGGCCGCCGCAGCAGGGCGAACCCCGTTCGCAGCCGTACTCGTGACCGCTCGACCGTCCCGGCGGGGGCGCGGACGAACACGGCCAGCACGATCACCGCGATCACGGCGAGGCAGAAGCTCACCCCGAACACCGCCGGGTAGTCGCCGACGAGCATGGTCAGCAGACCGAACGCGACGATCGGCCCGAGCAGCGCGCCCGCGGTGTCCATCGCCCGGTGGACACCGAACGCGCGGCCAAGGCCGTCGGCGGGGGTCGCCAGGGTGATCATCGCGTCCCTCGGCGCGGTGCGGATGCCCTTGCCCGCGCGATCGGCCCCGATCACCAGGCCGATCGCGCCGAGCGAGGTCCCGGCCGCGGGAAAGGCGAGTTTGGTCGCCGCCGACAGGCCGTAGCCCACCAGGGCCACGGCCTTCGGACGGCCGAGCCGGTCGGCGAAGAAGCCGCCCGCCAGCCGCAACAGCGCCGTCGCGCCCGTGTAGAGCCCGTCGATCGCCCCCAGTCGCAGGTAACCGACGCCGAGCCCGTACACGAGGTAGAGCGGCAGCACCGCGGTGACCATCTCGGCGGACACGTCCGTGATGAGGCTGACCACACCCAGCCCGATGACGGTGCCCGGGACCGCGTGCTTGGCGCGGCCTCCCGGCCGGGCCGGGTCGGCGGAGCGGATCGTGGAGAGGTACATGCCGGGTTATGCGGTGACGCGCACGTCGTCGACCGCGGACTCCCACAGCGACGCGGTGCTCGCGTCGGCGGCTTCGACCAGCAGGCGCACGCTGCGCCCGGCGAAGGACGACAGATCGGAAGTCGCGGTCTGCCAGACACCCGCGACTTCGGTCGCGGAACCGGGTTTCTCGAACACCGTCGTGGCCGTGGTGCCGTCGAGCACGCGGATTCGCAGGTAGTCGGCGGAAGTCGCGTTGTCGCCGTGCGCGTAGGTGTAGGAGAAGGTCAGCTTCCCGCCCGCCGGCACGGTGAACGACGGCGAGGTCATCGACGAACCACCGCCGTCGAGGTCGTTGGCGCCGTACGCCGATCCGGCAGTCCGGCCGGTGACCAGGCAGTTCGCCCCGCTGGTCGTGTCGCCGCGTTGCTTGATCTGGTTGCTGTAGGTCGACGTGGTCTGCTCGGGGTCGCCCCGTTCCCATCTGCCGGCGGTGGCGGTGTCCGCCCCGGCCGCGTTGAGCCGCCAGCCCTTGTCGGTCTCGAAGTCGTCGGCGAACGCCTCACCGCCCGCCGAGCCGACGCTCACCGAAACCTTCGCGGTCTGGGTCGTGGAGCCCGACGACCCCGTGACCGTGGCGGTCGCCGAGCCGGAAGCGGTGTCCGCCGCGGTCAGGTTCAGCGTCGCCGTCGCGGTGCCGCCGGCGGGCGGGGTGACCGACGACGGCGAGATCGTGCCGGTCACGCCCGAGGGCAGGCCCGACACCGAAAGGGCGGTCGCGGAGCTGAAGCCGCCGGTACTGCCGACGTTCACCGTCACCGAGGCCGTCCCGCCCGGTTTCACCGACACCGACGACGGGCTGGTGCCGACGGAGAACGCGGGGGAGGAGGCCGCCTTCTTGCATTTGCCGGTCGCGGTGTCGGTGAAGGTACGGCCCGACACCGGCACGAAGTCGCTGCGGTAGTCCGTCGCGGTCAGGGTCAGCTTCCCGACGCCGAAGGTGTTGGTGTTGCCCGCTTCCTGCACGGCGGCCGAAGACTGGTCGAAGTTGTAGTACCCCCGGCCGCCGGTCCCGATCAGCAACTCGCGGACGCCGTTCACGTCGTCGCGGGTGCCGTCCGGGCGTGACGGCGCGTACCGCTGGTAGTTGTGGTCGTGGCCGACGACGATCAGATCCGCTTTCGCGGTGTAGAGCGCCTGGAAGAACGGCGTCACCGAAGAATCGTCGCCGTGGGAGCCGCGGCTGAACCGCGGGTGGTGGAAGAACGCGGCCGTGCACGGTTTGGTGCTCGCCGCCAGATCGTTCTTCAGCCAGGTCTCCTGAGCCGACCCGGTGCTCCGGCTGATGTTGGAGTTGAGCGCGACGAAATGCCAGTCGCCGACGTCGAAGCTGTAGTAACCCTTGCCGCGTTCGCCGGCCCGCGCGCCGAAATAGTCGAAATACCCCGATGCGCCGGACGTGTTGTACTCGTGGTTGCCCGGCGTCGGATAGGTGATGGACTTGAACCGCCCGTAATGGGGGTCGTAATTGTTCTTGTATTCCGACAACGTGCCCGAGCTGTACGCGTTGTCCCCGGCCAGGATGAGCGCCTGCGGGTTCATGTTCGCGATCAGCGGCGCGGTCTGGTTGCACGAAGATCCGCAGACGTCGCCGACCGCCGCGACGGTCGTGGTCGCCGCGGCGAGCGGCTGGTCCCCTGCCTGATAGGCGTCGATGGCGAACCGGCTGGCGGGGTCGGAAAGCGCCGCCGAAACCCGCACACAGTCGCCCTCGAAGGCGCGGGTGTGGAACGCCTTGCCGGGCCAGTTGCGCGCGGTGAGGGTGAACGTGCCCGCGCTGCTGCCGGTCAGCGTCACGGCGTCGTCGCCGCGCAGCGCCAGTTCGGTGAACCGGACGCGCAGCCACCGCGCGCCGGGCGCGCAGACGGACCGGTCGGCCATGGTGGACGTGCCGGCACCGGAGACCGAGGCTGCCCCGGCGGTGACCCCGGCCTCGGTCAGTTGCGGAACCTGATCGGCCACTTCGGGCACGGCGGGTGGCGCGCCACCCGCCGCGGGTTCCGCGGCGACCAGGAAGGCGCCGACGGCCAGCGTGGAGGTCGCGACGGCCAGCGTCCGGCGGCGCCATCGTCTCGTGGTTGAGCGCATGGGGAATCATCCTCTTCGGTCAGCGGCGGGAGGACGTGCGAGTCGTCGGGGATTCGGGGATTCTTCCGACGATTCCGACCCTAATCACGGCAGGACGACCGTCAACGAAAAGTCGCGGTGGAGGCTGGATAACTCTGAACGGTTCCGGTTCACCCGACGAAAGTCGGGCGTTCCGGACGGTACGCTGCGCCTTCATGACGAGTCTCGCACCGGCGGAATTCGGTGCCGCCCTGCGCGCCGCGATAGGACGCAGCGGGCTGAGTCTCAACGAGATCAGCCGCCGATTGCGTGACCAGGACACGCCGGTCAGCGTCAGCGCGCTGAGCTATTGGCAGAATGGCGAAAACCGGCCGGAACGGGCCCGTTCACTCGCCGCGGTGACCGCGCTGGAATCCATTCTCGGCCAGCCGCCGGAAACGCTGACCGGGTTGCTCGGCCCGCGGCGCCCCCGCGGCCGCTGGACGGCCCGCACCGGCGACGTCCTGCCCTACGACCAGGTGTGGAGACGGCCGGAGGAAGTGGTGCGCGCACTGGCCAAAATGGACGCGACGCCGGAAGAACTCGATACACCGCACCGGCTTTCGCAATTCCTCTCCTACCGTGTCGATGCCGAAGGCAACCAGGAATCGGTCCGGGTCCGGCGGCTGATCCGGGCCGACCGGGACGGCACCTCGCGGTTCGTCTTCGTGAACCGGTGCTCCAGCATCACCCAGCCGCCGTCCGTGCTGTTCACCGACGGTTGCCGTCCGGCGCGGTTCCGCGCGGACGTCCCGTCGTCCACCTGCGTCTTCGAATTCGTCCTCGACCGCACCCTGGCGGCAGGCGAACTCGCCGTCGTGGAGTTCGGCGTGCGGTTTCCGCCGGGCCAGGGCAGGCGGCACGTGCAGGTCGCGCTGTACCGGCCGGCGCGGGACGTCGCGGTGCAGGTCAGCTTCGACCCCGGACGGTTGCCGCGGCGATGCGCCGGTTTCTTCCGGCCGCGCGGCGTGCTGCCGCCCGAGGAACGGAGCGAGGCGAGGTTCGACCGGGAGATCAGCACCTTCCAGTTCATCACCCTCGACCCGTTCCCCGGCCAGTACGGGATCCAGTGGAGCTGGGCCTGACTATTCGTAAGGACGTTCGGGCGCGGGCACCGGCACGACGCTTTCGACCTTGAGGAACGGGATGCGTTCGCCGTTGACGTCGTCGGCCACGGACCCCGGTCTGAACGTGCCGGTGACCTCGATCCAGGTGTCGGGTTCGGCCGGGACGCCGCCGTCCAGCACGACCTTCACCGGGCGCCCGTCGGCGGCGCAACAGGTCAGGATCATCCGGACGAGCAGCGACCCGCCGTCCGGGCCGGTGGCGGTGAAACCGGTGAGCACGACCCGTCTGGCACCGAGGGACCGGCCCTCGTCGAACACCGCGCGGGAGGCGTAGTCCAGGACGGTCACCCGTACCGGATCGCCGTCGGGAAGCGGCGGGTACTCGTCGGATCTGGCCGTCGCCGTGCCCGCGTTGCCCGCCGCGTAGCTGCCGAGCGGCTGCGGTGCGACCAGCAGCAACGCGAGGACCGGAAGCGGGAGCAGCCAGGCCACCTTCGGATGACGATGGCGGTTCGCCGCCGCCAGCACCAGGACCAGAAGACCGGACGCGAACAGGAACGGCCAGAGCCCTTCCTTGACATAGCGCAGGTATTGGCCCGTCAGGCAGACCTTGATCACGGCACCGCCCAGCAGGAGCAGCACGACGGTCGCGGCGGTGCGGTTCACCAGAGCACCGTCCCGGTCACGACGGCGCAGACGAGCGCGACCGCGAACGTCGCGGGCGCGAACCGGAGGGCGAACCGCCTGCCGAAGGTGCCGGCCTGCATGGCGAACAGCTTCAGGTCGACCATCGGCCCGATGACGAGGAACGCCAGGCGGGCGGTGAGGGAGAACTGGGTCAACGAGGCGGCGACGAACGCGTCCGCCTCGCTGCAGATCGACAGCAGGACCGCCAGCAGGGACAGCGCGAGGACACCGAGCACCGGATCGTCCGCGACGGCCTGGAGCCAGCGGCCGGGGATCAGGACGTTGAGCGTCGCGGCGGCCGTGGCGCCGATGACCAGGAAGCCGCCCGCGTGCACCAGATCGTGGCCCGCCGCGCCGGCGAACGCCCGCCGGCGGGTGCCGCCGTGGGAGTGCCCTGGCAGCTTGATCCACTCGGCCCGGCCGAGGCCGAGCCACAGCCAGCCCATGACGACCGACGCGGCGAGACCCGCGGCCGCCCTCGCGAAGACCATCGACGGCCGGTCCGGGAACGCGATCGCCGTGGCGGTCAGCACGACCGGATTGAGCGCGGGGGCGGCGAGCAGGAACGCCAGCGCCGCGGCCGGGGTGACGCCCTTGCGCACCAGGGCACCGGCGACCGGGACCGAACCGCATTCGCAACCCGGCAGCACCATTCCGGTGGCCGCGGCCGCCGGAACCGCGAGGACGGGTCGTTTCGGCAGGGCTTTCGCGAAGAATTCCCGCGGGACGAAGACCGCGATCGCGGCGGAAAGGGTCACTCCGAAGACGAGGAAAGGAACGGCCTGCAGCACGATGGAAACGAAGACCGTCGTCCAGGTCTGGACGATCGGCGTCCCGAGGACTTCGTCGAGCGGACCTCGAATCAGCAGGACGAGAACGAGAAGGCCCGCGAGCCATTCCACCGAACCGGTGCGCCTTCGGACTTCGGCGTCCGTCATGTGGCGAACCTCCCATCGTCGGCCAAGACTCTAGGGATTTCGCGTTCCACCTGGAATTTCCTTGTCTGGACAACACTGGACGGCCACGAATGGGGTGGGTCACCCGCCTCGCCCGGTCGGGGGTATTTCCGGATTCCGATTGTGTTCATCCGGTGGATGGGCACAAGAATCGCCGCATGCGTGCAAGGCGATTCGCGTCTCTCTCGGCCGGTGCCGCCGCCGCGGTGTGCGTGGCGGCGCTCGTGGTCACCGACGGCGCGGTCGCCGCCCCGTTACCGGGCGGTCTGGGACCCTGCGTCGGACCAGCGTGTCCCGACAAGTACCCGCCGGTGAACAACAAGGATTACGCGGGCCGGGACAACGGCATCAACGTCTTCGTCGGCGGCGAATTCCAGGTACGGGAGGCCGCCGCGGAGGCCGAAGGGCGGGTAGTCGTCCTCGGTGATTTCGACATGGCGAAACGAGCGGGCGCTTCCTCCGTCTACAACGTCGGCATCGCCGGTGTCGGATCGCGTGTCCCGCCGCCGGACGGCGCCGACTTCCTGACCACCGGCGGGAACGTCGGTGTCGCGGCGGACCAGCGGCTGCTCGCGGACGGCGGCGTCGTCCGGCACGCGGGAACCGTCACCGGGACGGTGACCGGCAAGCTCGAAAAGGACCCCGACGCGGCGAAACCCTATGTGGGCCTGCGCGAGGATCTCCGGGTGGCCAGCAAGTGCTACGCACGGGAAGGCACCACGCCTCGTCCGGCCACCGGTACGGCGGTCAACCAGGGATACCGCACCCTGTTCACCGGGGACGGGAAGTCCGCGCTCCAGGTGTTCACCGTGGACTTCGACCTGACCGGCGCCACCGGCGGCATGCAGGGGATCGAGTTCGAGGGCATCCCGGCCGGGGCGACGATCCTGGTCAACATGGTGGGAGCCGCCCGGACGATCAACACCTACACCGGCGACCTCGACGACCAGGATCCGCTGAACAAGCTGCGCGAGCGGCTGCTGTGGAACTTCCCGGACGCCACCGCGGTGAAGATCGCCGGCGGCGCCCAGTTCCAGGGGAGCGTGCTGATCGGCGAGCCGGGAAGCACCGCGACCGTGACCGCGTCCGGGATGAACGGCCGCTTCTTCACCACGGGCACGCTGGTGCACACCTCCGAGGCGACCGGCGGTGGCGGGCAGGAGTTCCACGCCTACCCGTTCGACGGTGATCTGCCCGAATGCGGCAGTACGCCGACCACGACGCCCTCCACCTCCACGTCTACGTCTTCGTCGAGTTCGACCACCACGAGCAGCACCACGACCAGCAGCACCACGACCAGCAGCGCCACGTCGACCAGCCCGACTTCGGCCACGTCGACGTCGGTCACCTCCACGTCGACCGCGCCGACCTCGACCACGTCCTCGAGCTCGCCCACTTCCTCGAGTCAGACGAGCAGCAGCTCCAGCAGCGCGACGTCGTCGAGCCCGACGAGCAGCAGCTCCAGCAGCGCGACGTCGTCGAGCCCGACGAGCAGCAGCGCCACGTCGTCCTCCAGCGCGAGCAGTACCTCGCCGACCACCACCACCACCAGCAGCAGTACGTCGACCACGACCCCCGGCCCCGGGGTCACGGTGACCACCACGCCCGGGCAGCCGGGAGCGACCGCGCCGGGCGGTGGGCCGTCCGACAGTGGCCCGCTGGCCTCGACCGGCAGCGAGATCCGAGGCCTCGTGGTCTCGGGCCTGTTCCTGCTACTCCTCGGTGGCGCGCTGGTGGCGCTCACGATCCGGTCGAGGCGCCGCAGCGAGTCCTAGCCCAGGGCGGTGCCGATGACGTCGCGGCGGTCCACCAGCAGGGCCTCCGCGGCGGTCCGGCCGGTCGCCGCCAGGTAGGCGTCGACGAGGCGATTGCCGACCGCGTATCCGGCGCCGGTCGGCAGCCCGACGGGAGTGCCGCCGTAGCGGGCGGCCGTCTCGTCTCCGTGCACCCAGGCCGCGAAATTCCGCATGCCGGTGATCTCCAGACCGGAGACGACCTTCTCGAACACCCCGTCGTCGTGCAGATGAGGCACACCGATGCGGGCGTAGCCGAGTTCGTCGCCGTACAACTGGCGGGCGAATGCGTCGGCCAGGCCCTCGGACACGATCTGCTCGCCGACGGTGACGGTCGCCGGATCCCAGACCACCCCGCCGGGGCTGTAGCGCAGGTTGTGGTTCAGTTCGTGGACGGCGGTGGCCTCGAGCCTCGCCAAGTTCTCCGGGTACGGCCAGAAGTTGAGGTAGATGTAGCCGGTCACGCTGCCGTTCGCCGACATCCCCAGGTTCGGTCCCATGAAGTGGCGGTCGCCGGGATCACCCAGAACGGTGAGCACGGTGATGTCCGGGATCGCCAGCTGCGGCGTCGCGGCGAGTTGCACGTCGACGGCGTCTTCGAGAGCCGTCTGGATCCGATTCCAGGCGTCCGCTTCGTGCAGGACTCCGAGCGCCTCCAGGCAGCGCTCCTCGTCGCGGTCGAGCGGGAACCCGGCGCCCATCGCGTGCATCGCCACGAGGTCGACGTCGCCGGGGAAGTAGCGGTACATCCCGGCGGCGGGCTGGACCATCTCCTTGAGCAGCGCGGCGCGGTCCGCCGGCGGCGCGAGCAGGATCTCGCGCATCGCGGGGTAGGTGTCGAGAACGGTGATCGTCATGAGAGCGACGGTAAAGGCTCCAGTGGGTGGAGACTCAAGTCGGCTCGGCACCCGTCGACGGGGCAGGTCACCTGGCGAGGAACTCCGCCACCGCTTTCCGTCCGGCCTCGCCCGGCTCCCGGTGCTGGATGGAATGCGCCGCACCCTCGACGATCACGACCTCGCCCCGCGGCGCCACCTTCGCCTCCTCGTACGCCCACTCCATCGGCGTCGACAGGTCGTGGTCGCCATTGAGCAGCAACACCGGGACGTCCGGCAGTTTCCCGCCGGGGTTCGAGCTCGGCGGGACGACCGGCCACGGCAGGCAAGTCCGGACGAAGCCGACGCCGGTGGCGACGGCCGGGCTGAACGGCCAGGTGTCCCGCGCGGTCAACCGCATCTCGGTCGGTTTCAGCAGCGGCTCGCGGGCGAAACCCGGCGTTCCGGCGTCACCCCATGGGAAACGCATGTCCGAGCACAGCGTCGCCGCGTGCAGGCCCGAGCTGAACGACGTGAGCGGGTCGCCGCCGGACGCGAGATTCCGCAGCAGCGAGTCGAGTTTCGCGGTGTTCCCGGCGCGCGCGGTCCGCAGCGCGGTCATGAGGTCTGTTCCCAACGCCGAGGGGTCCCGGTAGCTCGGGTCGACGAATTCGTAGGTGACGATCATGTCGAACAGCGCGACACCGGCCGCGGCGTCCCGGTTCCGGACCAGCCACGCGAGGTCCTCCGCCGGATCGGAAGCGCACGCCGGCGGCTTGGCGCAGGCGTCCCGCAGGACGCGCGCCGTCGCCTTCATCGCCTGGAGGTACAACGATTGTCCGACCGTGGCGTGATGGGGGAGCACCGAATCGAGGATCAGTTTCGAGACGTTGCCGGGATGCGCGATGGCGTACCGCGCCGCGGTGAACGAACCGTAGGAAACCCCGTCCACCACCATGTTCCGCACGCCCAGTGCCCGGCGGAGCAGATCGAGGTCGGCGACCGTCGCGTCGCTACCGTGGAACCTGGCCTTGTCGCCGAGGATCGCGGCACAGCGCGTGACCGCTTCGCGGGTCGGCGGCTCGATGTCGGAACTGCCCACCTGGGCCTGCAGATCCGGGCAGTCGACGGCGTTCGCGCCGGTGCCCCGTTGGTCGATCATCACCAGCCGGTGGCCGGCGAACACATCCGGCATCCGGTCGAGGAGCCCGGTGCCGAACGGGACCCCGGGCTGCCCCGGCCCACCCGTGAGGAACAGCAGCACCCCCTTGGCCGCGTTCGCGTTGTTCGCGGTGGCGACCTGGAGCTTGAGCGTGCCCGGTGTCCGGCCGCGATGGTCGAGCGGCACGGTCAACGTCGAACAGGTGAACCGCGCGTCGTGCGCGCAGGTGCGCGCGTCCTCCAGCCGCGGCCCCGCGGCCGAAGCGGAGGCCGGTCCGGCGAGCACGGCCGTGCAGGCGAGGACCGCGGCGAGAGCGAGCGTCTTCGATCGCATGGACCGATTCTGACCAGGCGGGCCGGGCACCGCGCGGGGTTTCGCCGAAGTTGCTCCGGTCGGCGGACCCTGAGCCCGGACCAGGGAGAATCCCGGATGCCCCGGCCGCCGCACCCTTCTAGCGTCGTGATCATGATCCGACGGCTACTCCTGACGGTGCTCGCCGGCGCGGCGGTCCTGCTCGTGCCCTGGACCGTCTACCTCGCGCACACCTTGCCCGACCGGTACGGGACCGGTCAGTGGCGCGCGGCCTGGGTCGGATTCGACGTCGCTCTTCTGCTCTGCTTCGCGGCCGGAGCGTGGCTGGGGATGCGTCGCCGCCGGTCGGCCGTGCCGCTGCTGTCGGCCACGGCCGCGATGTTGTGCTGTGACGCGTGGTTCGACGTCGCGCTCGGCTGGACGTCGGCCGAACGATGGGCCAGTGTCGCACTCGCCGTCTTCGTCGAGATCCCGGTCGCCGTGGTGCTGACCTTCGCCGCGCGGCGGCTGGTGAGCGACGCGCTGCCGCGGCGATCGGTCACCGTGCGGGACATCGAGATGCGGGAGGATCCGCGATACCAGTGGGTGACGCGCGAGCTTCCCGGCGACGCGGAGACGGTCGCGCGAGGGACGGGACTGGAACGCGCCGAAGTCGCCGAATGCCTGAAATCCTTGGAAGACAACGGCTTCGTACGCCGTGACCGGAAAGGGAACTGGATCGCGATCCCGCAGGACCTTCGGGAGCCCAAGCTGGACGACTACGACGGCGCGGACCGGGAACGGGTCGCCGCGTTCCTCGACGCCAAGTATGCGGACGAGGTCGCCCTGCTGTCCTGGGCGGCGGCGCACCGCGACGAATTCGGCCCGTGGTCGACGGCCCAGCGGACCTCGACGCGGCTGACCGATGACGAGTTCCGTGAGCTGGACGCGGAGTACCGCGAGCTGATCACGCGGTACTGCCGTCGCCGTCGTCGTCCGGTGGCGGGCGAACGGGAACTTTCCGTACGCTTCTACGCCTTCCCGCCGCCGGAGACGGCCCAGGCCTAGTCCCGGACGGACTGGCGTCCTGGCCGCGAAGTGTCCACAAAGGACACGTCGCATCGGTTGAGCGCCCGATTGATGTCAGGATGTCTGGTTCCGCGCGGGGTCGTGAGTGACAAAGAGGGTTAGAACGATCATTGCCGCTCACGACCTCCGCGCAAAGCGCTCAAATCGGGCATTTGGCCAGCGCTGGTGTCCCTTGTGGACGGTCTAGGCCCCCCTAAGGACGCCGCCAGGCCAGGAACGTCTCCAAAGTGGTCAGCCGATGCTCCCGCACGGCCAGTTCGATCTCCCCGGCGGGCGCGTTCCGGTCGAACAGGTCGAGGATCTTCTGGTGCTCCTGCACGGACTCGTGCGCGCGGCCGGGCACGAAGCTGAACGTCGACGTGCGCAGTCCGGCCAGCCGGTTCCAGCCGCGGTTGACCAGATCGAGCACCTGCGGATTGGGGCAGGTACCGAACAGCACGCGGTGGAAGTCGCGGTTCAGCGCGGTGAACCGCGACGGCTCGAAGTTGTCGAGACACGCCGTCAGTTCCGCGTTGAGTCCTTTGGCCTCGTCGAGCGCCTCGCCGGGCAAGGACGGCGCCGCCAGGGCGGCGGCGTAGCCCTCGACCAGCGCGAGTGTCTGCATGGTGTGCTGATAGTCGCTCTCGTCCGCCATGGCGACCTGCGCGCCGATGTTGTGCTCGTAGGTCACCAGGCCCTCGGCCTCCAGCCGCCGGACCGCCTCGCGCACGGGGACGGTGCTGACGCCGAGTTCCTGGGCGATCTGCCCGAACACGAGGCGGTAGCCGGGGGAGAAGGTGCCGTCGTCGATCCTCGCCTTGATCCAGTGGTAGGCGATCTGCGATTTGCTCATCGCGGTCGAGTTGACCGCGTCGCGCTCGGTCACGAGTAGTGCAGCCAGACGGATTTGATCTCGGTGTACGCGTCGATCGCCCACGGCCCCATCTCCCGGCCCCAGCCGGAAGCCTTGTAGCCGCCCCAGGGTGCCGCCATGTCGGGGATCGGCGGCATGTTGACGAACACCGCACCCGCCCGGATGCCGTTGGCGAACCGTTGCGCGACACCCAGATCCCGGGTCCACACGGTGGCCGCGAGCCCGTATTCGGTGTCGTTCGCCCGGGCGAGCAGTTCGTCCGGCTCGTCGTAGGCGGTGACGGCGAGAACCGGGCCGAAGATCTCCTCGCGCATGATCGTCATGTCGTCGGCGACACCGGCGAACAGCGTCGGCGAGTAGAAGTAGCCGTCTCGGTCGACGGCTCGGCCGCCGGTGACCAGCTCCGCGCCCTGTTCACGACCGGTCGAGACGAGGAAGTCCACGTGCTCGCGGTGCTTCGCGGACACCAGCGGCCCGAGCTGAGTGGACTCGTCCAGGCCCGGCCCGAGCTTGAGGCCCGCCAGCCCGGCGGCGAGTTTCTCGACGAACTCCTGTTCACGGTTGCGGTCCACGAAGAACCGGGTGTACGCGGCACAGACCTGCCCGCTGTTCAGCGTGGCCCCCGCGAGGTTGCCCGCGACGGCGGCGTCGATGTCCGCGTCGCCGGCGATGATGCTGGGCGCCTTGCCACCGAGTTCGAGGGTGAGGCGTTTGAGGTTCGACTCCGCGCTCGCCGCGGTGATCAGTTTCCCGACCGCGGTGGATCCGGTGTAGGACAGGTGGTCGACGTCGTCGTGCCTGCTCAGGAGCGCGCCCACCGCGCCGTCGCCGGTGACCAGGTTGACCACCCCTGGCGGGAACCCTGCCTCGTGCACGAGTTCCACCAGGCGGATGCTGGTCAGCGGCGTCACCTCACTCGGCTTGATCACCACGGTGTTGCCGGTGGCCAGCGCGGGCGCGAGCTTCCACACCAGGATCATCAGCGGGAAGTTCCACGGCGTGATCAGCGCGTTCACGCCGACCGGCTCGCGGCGGGTGTAGTGCAGCGTGTCCGGGAAGGACACCGGGTTGGTGGTGCCCTGGATCTTGGTGACCCAGCCCGCGAAGTACCGGAGGTGCTCGGCGGCGCCGGTGACGCTGACCTGGCGTGAGATGCCGATCGGCTGGCCCTGGTCGCGCGTCTCCAGCGCCGCCAGTTCCTCGTGATGCTCGTCGACCAGCGACGCCAGCTTGAACAGCAGCGCCGCCCGCTGGACCGGCAGCAGTCCCGCCCAGGCGGGATCGTTCAGTGCCTTCCGTGCGGCACCGACGGCGGCGTCGACGTCGGCGGCCGACGCGGTGCCGACCTCCTCGATCACCTGGCCGGTGGCCGGATCGTACGTCGGCAGGGACCCGCCTCCCGCGGCGGTCCACTGTCCGTCGATGAACAGGCGTGTGGCCATGGCTAGCTCCTCCTCGACCGGTGTGTGATCGAGTATCGGGCGCCGCGAGGGCTCCGGTCTTGCCCGCCAGGGCACGCCGATTGTCGGCCAGCGAACCGAATCCGCCGGACGCGGTCGCGCCTTGCGAGGGTGGGGGACATGGACGTCATCGTGGTGGGAGCGGGTTCGGCCGGTTCGGTGGTCGCCAGGAGACTGGCCGATTCCGGGGCGTGGGTCACCCTGCTCGAAGCGGGCGGGCCGGACACCAACCCGGCCATTCACGACCCTTCGCGGGCCGGGGAGCTGTGGCACGGCCCGGAGGACTGGGACTACTACACCGTGCCGCAGCCGCACGCGGCGAACCGGCGGCTGCACCTGCCGCGCGGCAAGGTCCTCGGTGGTTCGCATTCCCTCAACGCGATGATCTGGGTGCGCGGCGCCCCGGCCGACTACGACGGCTGGGACCTGCCCGGCTGGCGGTGGGACGACGTGCGCCCGGTGTTCGAACGGATCGAGAAGGACCTGCTCGACGTCGTGCCGAACGAGCCGCTGCACCCGATCCAGCAGTCCATTGTGGACGCGGCCGTGGAGGTCGGGCTGCCGTTCAATCCGGACTACAACGGCGACGAACTCGACGGCGTGTCGGTGCAGCGCGTCACCACACGTGACGGCAAAAGGCTCAACACCTGGCTCGCTTACGGGCGCCCCGCGGCCGGACGGATGACCGTCCACACGGGAGCGCTCGTCCACCGGCTGCTCTTCGAAGGCGACAAGGTGACCGGCGTGCTGGCCGAGGTCGACGGCGAACTGCGCAAGGTCTTCGCCGACGAGGTCGTGCTCGCCGCCGGCGCGCTGGCGTCACCGGCGATCCTGCTGCGCAGTGGGGTCGGCCCGGTCGACGAGCTGGAGGTGCACAGTATCGACGTCGTCGCGGAGCTGCCGGGCGTCGGGAAGAACCTGCACGACCATCTGCTCTCACCGGTCATCTTCGCGACCGATCGCCGCCAGGTCGATCCGCCCGCACCGGGGCGGTCGGTGACGCAGACCCACCTGTTCTGGCGCAGCCGCCCCGGCCTGGCGGTGCCCGACACCCAGCCGATCCACTTCAGCGTGCCGATGTACGAGTCGTGGATGACAGGCCCGGAAACCGGGTTCTCGCTGATGGCGGGCATGGTCGCGCCGCGCAGCCGGGGCAGTCTGCGGCTTTCGGGGCCGAGTCCGCTCGACGAACCACTGATCGATCTCGCCGCCTTGGAGGATCCGGCCGACTTCGAGAGCCTGGTCGCGTCGGTCGAACAGTGCCGGGAGATCGGCCGCGCGTCCGCGCTGGCCGACGACTGGGGTGCCCGCGAGCTGTATCCGGGTCCGGGAGCCGACGTCCGCGAGTACGTCCGGCGGACCGCGATCACCTACCACCACCAGGTCGGGACCTGCCGGATGGGCACCGACGCGGACTCGGTGGTCGGCCCGGAGCTCGCCGTGCACGGGATCAGCGGGCTCCGGATCGCCGACGCGTCGGTGCTGCCGCGGGTGACCACGGGCAACACCAACGCGCCGGCCGTGCTGGTCGGCGAACAGGCCGCCCGGTTCATGCTCGGCCGATGATGCGGCGCAGCCAGGAAGCCCGGGCGGCGAGCGCGGCCCGGGTCACCTCGCTGTCCGGGGCGATCCGGTCGAAGCCGTGGTACGCGCCCGCCCAGACGTGCAGTTCCGTGGGCACGCCCGCCTGCCAGAGGCGTCGTGCGTAGTCGACGTCCTCGTCGCGGAAGATCTCGGCCGCGCCGACTTCGATGAAGGCGGGCGGGAGTCCGGCGAGATCGGTCGCGGTGGCCGGAACGGCGTACGGCGAGGTCTGTCCTTTGAGGAGGGATCGCCAGCCGAACTCGTTGGCGGCCCGGCCCCATACCCCGCGTTCGGCGAATTCCACTGTGGACACGGAGTCGTTGCGGCTGTCGATCATGGGACACAGCAGGAGCTGACCAGCCAACGCCGGTCCGCCGCGATCCCTGGCGAGCAAGGCGATGCCCGCGCTGAGCCCGCCTCCCGCGCTGCCGCCGCCCACGATCAGCCGTGCCGGGTCGAAGCCGAGCTCGCTCGCGTGCTCGGCCATCCACGTGAGGCCCGCGTAGCAGTCTTCGATCGGCGCCGGATGCGGATGCTCGGGGGCGAGCCGGTAGTCCACGGTCACCGCGACGAAGCCGAACTCCTCGACCAGCGCGACCATCCGGGGCAGGTCGGCGAACCGGTCGTCCAGCACCATCCCGCCGCCGTGGATGTTGTAGAACCCCGGCGCGTCCTCGGCGTCCGTCGGCTTGACGACCGTGACGACCACGTCGGTGCCGGGGACTTCGTGATCTTCCCAGACGAGATCCCGGTCGCCGATCGCCTCGGCGCAGGTCAGGTTCCCGTCGGCCATCACCCGTCGTATCTCCGCCAGCGAATCGGTGTCCAGCGGCGGCCCGGACGGCAGGCCTTCGAGGGCGGCGGCGAGTTCGGGATCGAAGGCCGTCACGGTCCCTCCGGATCGACGACGCCCCGGTCCGCCCAGTACGGCTCGACGAGCTCGCGGAGCTGTTCCGCACCGATGCGCTCGACGAGGTCGACGGCACCCAGGTTGTCCTTGAGCTGCTGGGTGCTCGTCGCGCCGAAGAGGGTGGTCGTGTTGGCCGGATGGGTCAGGGTGAAGGCGAGACACAGCTGAGCCGGTGTCGCGTCCAGCTCCGTCGCGATCTTGGCCAGTTCCGGCGCGGAGGCGGCGATGCGCTCCCGGATGTCGCCGGGGTCGCGGCCGACCTGGCGTGCGCCGCTGTTCTTGCCCAGCAGGATCCCGCCTTCGAAGATGTCCGACGACTGGAGTGTCACCCCGAGTTCGCCGAAGACCTTCTCGAAGGGTTCACCGTCCGGAATGGACCGCCGCGCGACGCTGTACTTCAGCTGCGCGATCGCGGGGCCGGGCACGTTCTCCGCCGCGGCGAAATCGTGCAGGGCCTGGATCGTGGTCGCGGACCAGTTGTTGACGCCCCACTGCCGGATGAGCCCGGCCTCGCGGAGTTCGTTCAGATCGAGCACCAGCCGGTGCAGGTCGGTGTCGTCGTCCCGGAGATCGCCCAGCACCACCAGGTCGGCGTGGTCGACGCCCGCGCGGAACAGCGCGTTGTCCAGCTGGCCGCGGAGATCGTGCTCCGGATAGCCCTCCAGCCAGAGCTTGGCCGAGAACAGGTAGTCCTCCCGCCGCAGCCCGGCCGCGCGGACCATCGCGGAGAACAGCACGTCGGTGAAGACCGGTGCGGCGCCGGGGAAACCGTAGACGCCGACGTCGAAGAGCGTGATACCGGAATCGACCGCCGTGCGGACGAGGTCCACCGCCTCGCGGAAGTCCATCCGGTCGTAGGTGTGCCAGGAGCCGAGCGAGAGCACGCCGGTGAGCGGGCCGTCGCGGCCGATCCGGCGCTGGGGGATGATCATGGACTCTCCTAGGGAAGACGGGGATCGATGACGGCTTTGAGTTCGCCGAGCCGCGACATCGACTCGACGCTCCGCGAGGCATGGGAGAGGCCGACTGGCGCGCTGAAGAGTTCGTCCCACGGCAGGCGGCCGGCGAACGTGCGGAAGAAGTCCACCGAGCGGTGGTAGTCGGCGATGTCGCCATTGAGGGACCCGACGACCGTGAGTTCCTTGCCCATCACGGTGCCCAGTGCCACAGGGGAGGGCGCCGGGCCGGTGGAACCGACGATCGCGATCGTCCCGCGCTGGGCGGCGAAGGCGACGGCCTCTTCGCCGATGGTCGGCCCGCCGGCGAAGTCGAAGACGTGGTCGGCGCCCCGGCCCTCGGTGAGTTCCTTGACCCGCTCGACGCGGTCTTCGACGGTGCCGTCGACCGGGATCGTCGCCGTGGCCCCGAAACGTTCGGCCGTCTTCAGCCGGTCGGCGGGTCCGCCGATGGTGATCACGTCGCCCGCACCGGAGATCCGCGCGACCGCGGTGGCGAACACGCCCAGCGCGCCCGCACCCTGCACCACGACGGTCGACCCAGGACGGATCCCGCCCGAGCGCGAGACGGCTCGCAGCACGGTTTTGCCCGCGCAGCCCGACATCGAGGCCCAAGTGTCCTTGACGTCGCCGGGCAGAAGAAGCTTCGCCGCGCCGGGAGTCACGTAGCAGTACCGCACGAGTCCGCCGGTGGCGTACGGGAAGGCGTCGGAACGCTGGAGGAACCCGTACCCGCGCTTATCGCACGCGACCGGTTCGCGCAGGATCGTGCAGCCGTAACACTTTCCGCAGGTCGACTCGGACCAGCCGATGCGGTTTCCCTCGGCGATCTCGCGGCCGAGCGCGTCGGTGGTACCCGGCCCGACGGCCACCACCTCGCCGACCATTTCGTGGCCCAGCACCATCGGGAGCATGCCGGGAAAGGTCATCTGGCCGGACCAGAGGTGCACGTCGGTGCCGCACAGGGTGGTGCAGGTGATCCGGACCAGCGCGGCGCCCGGTTCCGGCTCCTCGGGCAGCGGCAGTTCCCGCAAAGTGAGCGCGGAGCCGTGTTCGGTGAGCACCGCCGCTTCGGTTCTGTTGACCATATTTTTAGTCTACAGTCGTAGGAGAAAAAGTCCAGATCCTGGAGGAAACCATGCCGTCGCAACGTATTCGCCCCGCTTCGCTCGTGGTTCGCGGCGGTCCGGTGCTCACCTTCGACCCGGCGGGCACCGTCGTACGGGCGATGGCCGTGCGTGACGACCGGATCGTCGCACTCGGTGATGTCGCCCTGGACCACGTCGGCCCGGAGACCGAGGTGATCGACCTGGCGGGGAGAACCGTCCTGCCCGGGATCAACGATTCGCATCTCCATGCGACCTGGCTCGGCGCGCGGTGGCCGGACACGCTCATCGGCGGCGCCGGATTCACCGGGGGAGAGGAGAAAACCGTACGCACCGCGGCCGAACGGCGGGCTGCCATCCTGCGCGCGGGCGAGCTGTGCGCGTCGCTGGGTATCACGAGTTACACCGAACCCGGTCTGGGACCCGGCGAGACGGGCTGTTTCGGTGCCGAGGTCCTGGAGGAGTATGCGGCGCTGGCCGCGGAAGGTCTCCTGCGTGCCAGGGTCACCGCGCTGCGGCTGTTCGGTCTGCTCGACGGCGCGAGTTCGCTCGAGGATTTCCGGCGTGGGCTGGCGACTCCGGCGCCGGCCGCGAATCCGTTGTGGCTCACCGTGCCCGGGGTGAAGATCTTCGCCGACGGCATTCCCCCGATGCGATCCGCGTGGACGCACCACTGCTACGCCGACGGTTCGCACGGAGCGCTGCTCGTCGACGGCGACGACGATCCGGGCCGTGCGGGCAATCTGGCCGCGATGATCCGTCTCGCCCATGGCGCCGGGATGACGGTGGCGGTGCACGCTACGGGGGATCGCAGTATCGAGGCCGCGCTCGGCTCGCTTCGCCGTGGCGACCACCTGGTGCACGGCGACCTGGTGACGGCGGATCAGCTCGCGCGCATGGCTTCGGCGGGCGTCGGCCTGACCACGCAGCCCGCGATCGCGGTCGCCATGCGGGGGATGCTGACGGCCGCACTCGGTGCCGAGGTGGGTGCTCGAGCCTGGCCGCTCGCGGAAATGCTGGCGTCGGGTGTCCCGCTGACCTTGAGCAGCGACGCGCCGGTGGTGACCCCCGACTGGCGGGTCCACATCGCGGCGGCCGCCCGGATGCTGGAAGTGTCCGAAGTGGACTCGGCGTTGATGGCCCGGTTGCTGCGCTGCTACACGGTCGCGGCCGCCGACCAGGACGGCGCGGCGGACTGGAAAGGCTCGCTGACCGTGGGCCGCGTCGCGGACTTCTGCGTGCTGGCCGCGAACCCGCTCGAGGTCGGGTTCGCAGACCTGCCGGACGTCGATGTCGAACTCACCGTGTCCGGCGGCCGCGTCGTGTACTCAGGTGAGGAGCTGCCCGCCGTCGACCTGGAGGCTCACCCCGGTGAGATGGCCGGCGTCGGCGGAGGCGAGGAACAGGACTGACGGCACCACGTCGGCGACGGAAGCGATGGTGCCCAAGGGGATCCTCGCTTCCCACGCCGCGCGGGCGGCGGTGTCCGAGGCGAAACCGGCGGTCATCGGCGTGAGCACCGGGCCCGGCGCGACGGCGTTGACGCGGATTCCGTGGGGTGCCAGTTCGAGCGCGGCCGAGCGGGTGAGCGCCTCGACCGCGGCCTTGGTGGCCTCGTAGTGGCCGAGCCCAGGGGTCGGCTGCCGGGCGCCGATGGAGGTGATGTTCACGATGGCGCCCCGAGTGCCCGCTTCCAGCATGTGCGCGCCGACCGCGCGGGTCATCAGGAAGGTGCCGCGGAAGTTCACCCGCATGCACAGGTCGAAGACGCCGATGTCCAGCCCCACCAACGGCCCACCGCCCCCGGCGAGACCCGCGTTGTTGACCAGGACCTCCACCGGGCCGAATCGGTCGGTGATCAATGCCAGTGCGGCGTCGACCGAACCGGGGTCGGAGATGTCGAGTTCGACGTGCTCCGCGCCGAGCTCGCCGGCCAGGTCGTGCGCGGCGCGGACGTCGACGTCGGCGATGACCACGCGGTCACCCGCGGACTGGAAGGCTTCGGCGATTCCGCGGCCGATGCCACTGGCACCGCCGGTCACCACGACAAGTCTCTTGTTCATTCTACGATCGTAGACTAAAACTTGTTTCCGTTGCCAGTGAAAGGAAATCTCGTGGACGAGAAGCAGAACGGACTGGGCTTCGCCACCTCGGCGCTGAGCCTGGGATCCTGGAACACCTGGGACCGCATGGACTTCGACGACGCGGTGCGCCTGCTCAGGCACGCGATCGACTCCGGCATCACGCTTTTCGACGTCGCGCACTACGACATGGGGCCGCATTCCGAGCAGTCGCGCACGGACCTCCTCTTCGGGGAGGCCGTACGCGCCGCCGGAATCAAGCGCGACGAGTACCAGCTGTGCGGGAAGCTCTGGCTCTGGGACTACCCGGACACCGGGTTCGCCGAACAGCTCGCGACCTCGTTCGACCGGGTCGGCGTCGACCGTGCGGAAGCTGTCGTCGTCGGCGACTACTTCGAGCGCCCGGACATCCCGCGGATCGTCACCGAGGTGGCCGAACAGATCCGGCTCGGTCGTTTCGACGTCTGGGGTGTGAACAACTGGCAGGCCGCCGACCTCGGCCTCGCGCTGGAATTCGCCGCGCGCGAAGGTCTTCCGGCTCCACGCTTCGCTCAGCTGAAGTACAGCGTCGTGCGGCGTTCGATGGCGGAAGGTCCGTTCTACGGCGCGCATTTCGAGGCGGGACGGTTGACCTTGCAGGCGTCGGACGTGTTCGAGGGCGGTGTGTTGCTGGGCAAGACCCCTGTGCGGAAGATCGGCGCGGATCCGGGCGGTATCCGGGAGTCGATCCGTGCCGCCGCCACTCGTGTCGCCGCGGTAGCCGGGGATTTCGGGGTGAGTGCCTCGCAGCTGGCGCTCGCGTTCTGCCTCGCCTACGCGCCGGTGGCGAACGTGCTGTTCGGCGTGAGCCGTCTCGCGCAACTGGAGGACAACCTGGGCGCCCTCGCGCTGGCCGCTTCTCGTGGTGCGGAGGTACGGGCGGCCCTGGAGGACCTCTGGCTGGACCGGCACGTGGCCGCGGACGGAACCTTCTGACTCGCCTGGTGGCGTGTCGCGAAAGCCACTTTCGGGACGTCTGGTGTCCCGAAAGTGGCTTTCGCGACGCCCGGGGAGTGCGTGAGCCGGTCGTCGGGCATGCCTCCTGAGGGGGCGTGAAGGGCAAGGGGTGGTGTTTGGGGTGTGGGGATTTTTATCAAAGAAAAATTTTAAATATTGTTTTTTGAAAAAAACCAC